>JBGVTJ010000293.1:0-41677 GCA_041862515.1 Thermodesulfobacteriota bacterium
GGCAGAAGGGTTTACTGGGTTTTCGTGAAAACTCCCTTGATAGCAAAAGAACTTTCACGAGGAGGAAAAAGCAATGAGAGAAGAAGTGGAGAAAGCTTTGGAGAGTATAAGGCCCGCACTCCAAGCCGATGGAGGCGATATCGAGCTCGTCGACGTTGGGAAAGACGGGATAGTCCAGGTAAGGCTCACGGGGGCTTGCGGTGGATGTCCCATGTCGCAGATGACCTTAAAGATGGGCGTGGAGAAAACCCTCAAGAAAATTGTCCCGCAAGTAACGAGCGTTATAACGGTTTGATCACATTTTGCCTGGGAGAAAACGCAGTGTCCATTGCTCCGTCTTCCGGCATCTCGTTGAGCTGCATGGCGGCAGGGTTGAATGATCAGTTACAATCCGAATAGCCGCAAGGACATTTGACGCATCCTTCCTCATACCGAAGTGGTCCTCCGCAGTCGGGACAGGCCCCTCGAAGCTGGATATACTCAGAATAATTGGAGAATGGTATCGCTTGATGTGGCCCGCTGTTCGCAACGCTCTGTCCGTGGAGAGTATAGGATTCGATGGCCTTGGCAATGGCATCCGAGCAGGAGAGAATTTTGCCCCCCTGATGCCATACGGGAAGATGGCAGCTGATGCCTCTCAGTTGACGAATTACTGATGAGGGCTTAATCCCCGAGCGCAAGGCCAGAGACACCAGGCGGCCGATAGCCTCCGATTGTGACGCCCCGCACCCTCCGGCTTTTCCCATCTGGTTGAAGATCTCGAAAAGGCGTCCTTCTTCATCCTCATTGATGGTGACGTACAGATTCCCACATCCCGTTTTCATCTTTCGGGTCATTCCGAACGTCACCTCACCCCTCGGGCGGGGTTCCCTCTCCTGAGCCGAAATTTTCCGCTTTCCCGGTTCCTGGTCCTTTTTCAGGACTTGGGAGCTTCGGCTCCTATCCCGGTAAATGGTTACCCCTTTGCATCCCAGTTGGAATGCCAATCGATAAACCTGTCGAACATCATCCGTGGTGGCTTCATGGGGAAGGTTTACGGTCTTGGAAACTGCATTGTCAGTATATTTCTGAAAAGCCGCCTGCATCCGGATATGATATTCGGGTGAGATTTGATGGGCCGTGACAAAAAGGTTCCGGAATCTTTCGGGCACACCGTCTATGTTTCCCAAATCCCCGATTTTTATAATCTCCAGGATGAGATCTTCTGAGTAAAACCCCTCCCTCTTCGCGATTTCCAAAAAGAGGGGGTTTACTTCCATCAGTTCCGTCCCATCGAGAACATTCCGAGAGAAAGCCAAGGCAAAGATAGGCTCAATGCCTGAGGAGACCCCCGCGATAATGGAGAGGCTCCCCGTGGGGGCGATGGTAGTAACGGTGGCATTCCTCATGGTATCCCATCGCCCTTCCAGTACGCTCCCTTCAAAATTGGAAAAGGCTCCCCGTTGGAGGGCCAGATCTCGAGATGCGTGGCGTGCCTTTCCCTGGATGAACTCCATAACCGTTTCTGCCGTCTCGATAGCCTGGGGAGAATCATAAGGGATCCCTAATTTGATGAGCATATCGGCGAATCCCATCACACCCAGACCGATCTTTCGATTTCTCTTTGTCGTGGATTCGATCTGTGGAAGAGGGTAACAGTTCATGTCGATCACATTGTCCAGGAAATGGACACCATCTTGAACCGTTCTCTCCAATCTCTCCCAATCCATGGTCTCATCCCGGACCATGTTGGAGAGATTTATGGAGCCGAGATTACAGGATTCAAAGGGCAGAAGGGGCTGTTCGCCACAGGGATTGGTGCTTTCTATCTCCCCCACCTGAGGAGTGGGATTATCGCGATTGATGCGGTCGAGGAAGAGAACCCCCGGCTCACCGTTTTTCCAAGCACTCGCTACAATTCTGTCGAAAACCTCCTGAGCCCCGACACTTCGGACCTTTTGCCCTGTCCGCGGGTTGATCAAAAAATACGTTCTGTCATCTTCTACGGCTTTCATGAAATCCTCGGTGACCGCTACCGATAGGTTAAAATTGGTGAATTGATGATCCCCTTCCTTGCACCCTATGAAGTCCAGTATGTCTGGATGGTCCACCCTCAGGATGCCCATATTAGCACCCCGCCGCATTCCCCCCTGTTTTACCGTCTCCGTGGCCGTATCGAAAACCGCCATAAAGGAGAGGGGCCCGCTGGAGATACCCTCGGTCGACTTAACTTGATCGTTCTTGGGCCGAATCCTGGAGAAGGAAAAACCCGTCCCTCCCCCGCTTTTATGGATCAGAGCCGCCTGTTTGACCGCCTCGAAGATCTCCTCCAAGGAATCTCCCACTGGCAAGACGAAACAGGCGGATAATTGCTGGAGCTCTCGCCCAGCGTTCATCAGGGTGGGGGAGTTGGGGAGAAAATCCAGGGACGACAGAAGGGAATAAAATTTTTCCTCCGTTCGATCCAACTCGGCCTGGGGATCGTATATGAGATCTCCCTGGGCGATATTATTGGCTACCCGGCGGAACAGATCCTCCGGCGCCTCGGCTACATTTCCTCCTGTCTCCTTCTTGAGATATCGCTTTTGGAGTACCACCATCGCGTTCTCGGTTAAGGTCGGCTGTAGGCCCATTTTCCCCTCCGTTCCGTTTATTCCCCAACATGTAGCCGAAATAATCCTTATGATTACAATATATAGTGGATTCAAGGGGACTCTGTCAAGGATATTTTTTTGGCTTCAGTGAAATTTGTTCCATTATGCCCATCTATCTCGCTGTCATAGCAACGGTTGGATTTCGTTAACAATCAACCACCGGGCTCGTTTAGCCCTACCGGAGGTGGGGTTGCTCATATCTCCGTCTTAAGGAGGTATGGTGGGGGAAAATAATACAATGGAATCCGCGAGAAAGCCATTTTCGCAGTTCAAATCTTTTTTCTTAGTTTTTCAGAGATCTCGTAGGATTGAGCCGACCGAAGTGGTTCCAGAAGAAGTTCAGATTTCTCTGGAGTCTTATTCCCATAAGTTTTGATAGCACAAGGGATCCCCAGACGGGAAAAGTGAATTGTGGAGGCATGGCGTGATTTGTGTTGCTAAGGGGTCGGATTTATTATGTATTTTTAATACATTAGGGAATGGGTTAATGTCATGGCCGCAAAGGAAAAGTATCGTTTTCTGGGTTTGGAGAAGGGGGCAGAGTAACTATCTCTACCGCACATAGACAATCCCGAAGGTTTTTCTTACTAGACACCTCTTCCCGGTCTGTATAAAATCTGCTCTTGAAATGTAGTTATGTTTCCCATTCTTCGTTTTTGCCACTATCTTGGGAGATAAACTCCAATAGCCACCCAACAAGGGCACGGCGAGCAGCATGACGAGGAAAGACCATCATTGCCAGGATCCGATAAGGATTCCCATCGAGGATAGCATAGACCTGCATACCTTCTCTCCCAAGGAGATCCCATTCCTCCTGGAGGAATACTTGAGGGAGTGTATAAATGCAGGGATATACGAGGTGAGGATTATTCATGGCAAGGGGATGGGATATCAACGCCAACGGGTCCATTCCTTTCTCGCGAAGTCCCCCTTGGTTCAATCTTTTTCCTCAGCCCCTTCCCATTCAGGTGGGTGGGGTGCTACCATCGCCCTTTTGCGCAGGAGATGAATTGCATTTTCATTGACATCCCAAAGCAAAAGCGGTATAAATTCAAAAGGTTCAATTGAATCATTTTGAGGGGAAACTGGTGTCCATCGGAGAAATCATCAAAGGGTGGAATTCCTCAAAGGAGATTGCGCCATGCATTGTCCACATGGAGAGGTTGGAGGGAAGGGAGGGAAGATATGTTGCCATCCCGGATTTCATCGATAAGCGGTTAAGGGAAGCCCTCAAAAAGAGGGGGATAGAGGAGCTCTTTTCGCACCAGGGGGTTAGCCTTGACGCAATTTGTGCCGGAAAGGATGTGGTAGTGGTCACACCTACGGCTTCGGGGAAGACTCTCTGTTATAACCTTCCCATTCTCAATGATAAGTTGGAAAATCCATCCGTTAGGGCCATCTATCTCTTTCCGACAAAGGCGCTGTCCCAAGACCAGATGGTTGAGCTTCAGGAGTTGATCGAGGCGACGGCAAGGCCTATCGGCACATTCACCTATGATGGAGATACCCCTCAGGATGCTCGAAGGGCCATTCGAGCCAAAGGGGACATCGTTATCACCAACCCGGACATGCTTCACACCGGCATCCTCCCCCACCATACCAAATGGATCACGCTCTTTCAAAACCTGAAATACGTCGTTATCGATGAACTTCACACCTATCGTGGTGTGTTCGGGTCCCACATGACTAATGTGCTGCGGAGGTTAAGGCGAATCTGCGATTTCTATGGCTCGAGACCGCAGTTTATCTGTTGCTCTGCAACCATTGCCAACCCCAGGGAGTTAGCGGAGAAGCTGGTTGAACGCCCAGTGGAACTCATCGACCAAAACGGGGCCCCCTCATCGGAGAAGCTTTTCCTCTTTTACAATCCTCCCGTAGTCAACGAGGAACTGGGTATCCGTGGAAGCCATATCGGAGCCGCAAGGAACCTCTCCTACCCATTTATCGATAGGGGAATTCAGACCATTGTCTTTGCCACCAGCAGGCTCAACGTAGAGGTCCTCACCAAATACCTGAAAGACCGTATAGAAGGGGAAAAAGGGGATAGGGATATCGTCAGAGGGTACCGCGGGGGATATCTTCCCATGGCCCGAAGGGAAATCGAGAAGGGGCTCAAGAAAGGAGAGGTGCTGGGCGTGGTTACCACCAATGCCCTGGAGCTGGGAATTGACATCGGAAGGCTCGATGTTTGCGTTATCGCAGGGTATCCGGGAACCATTACCAGCACATGGCAACAGGCGGGCAGGGCGGGAAGGCGATCGGGCCTTTCCCTGGCGATTCTGATCGGGCGAAGCCTCCCTCTGGATCAATTCCTCATGGAGAACCCGGACTATTTTTTTGGGAGGTCACCCGAACATGGCCTCATCAACCCCGATAACCTCCTTATCCTCCTAAGCCACATAAAGTGTGCGGCATTCGAGCTCCCCTTCAAGGATGGGGAGAGCTTCGGGAGGGAGAGTCTCCATGAGATTCTGGAATATCTCGAGGAAAAAGGGGTTGTTCATCATGCGGGGGATCGCTGGCACTGGATGCAGGATGCCTATCCGGCCGACGAGATTAATTTGAGGAGTGTCTCGGAGGAGAACTTCGTGGTCGTCGATATCACCGGTGGCCCCAAGGGCAAAGTCATTGGCGAGGTCGATTTCACCAGTGCCCATACTAGCCTGTACGAAGGGGCTATTTATATTTCCGAGTCCGAACCCTACCAGATTGAGAAGCTGGACTATGAAAACCGAAAGGCATATGTTACAAGGAGCAAGGCCGACTATTATACCGATGCCATAAGCTACACGGACGTTTCTATCTTGGAGGGCTTCGAGGAAAAGAGGGATTGCGGAACCTGGGTAGAACATGGCGAGGTAGCCGTTTCTACCAAGGTGGTGGGGTTTAAGAAGATCAAATTTTATACCTCGGAGAATGTGGGTTATGGCAAAGTCGTGCTCCCGGATCAACAGATGCACACCACCTCATATTGGTTCACCTTTCCGAAAAGGATTTTGGAGGACATGCCGTTCAACCGCTGGGAGATTATCGACGGGATACTGGGGATGGCATATGCCTTACACTATATCGCTTCCCTTCATCTCATGTGCGACATCAACGATATCCAGCGGAGCGTTGGGGACCGGGGAGCCCGCTGGTTTGCACGGTTCTCCCGGGAGAGCAGGGGTGTTTACAAACCCAGCACGGGGATGGAGAAAGTTTCCATCGATGGGATAGATCCGTTCGAGCCGACTCTCTTTATCTACGATAATTATCCAGGGGGGATAGGGTTTAGCCCCCAGCTTTTCGACGAACATCGGGAGATCCTGGACAGTACCATGAGGCTGATTTCCCGTTGTCGGTGTCGAGCCGGATGTCCATCATGTGTTGGACCAACTGGGGAGGTGGGGACGAAATCCAAAGAGATAGCTCTGTCCTTACTTGAAAGGGCATTGGAGAACGGTGAAGACAAAGGATAAATTGGCTTCCCTCTCTCTCCGAAGAGGAGAGAGAGGGAAGCGCGTGGTGCTGTCCGATTTGAGGAGACGATTGGATCGACTCTCTAGGCCAAGGAGGGTCGAGACGACGTCTTACGGATACCCTCCTCAGGGGAAAGCTATTGAGGAGCTGGTGGGTGGTCAATTCCTTTCCACCCCCTTTGGAGAGGTCTTCACGGTAACGGAGACCTATGGTTCTGGGTATCGACACGGAGGGACCTTACTGGGTGAACTGTTGGAAGTTCCCCACTACCCAGCCCATCTCATAACAAGGGACGAAAGGCTCAAGGATATCGATTTTGCCCGGACCCTCTTTCTCGATACGGAGACGACAGGGCTATCGGGGGGCACGGGAACGTACGCTTTTATGGTTGGAGTGGGCTCTTTTCAAGGGGGAGGGTTTAGCGTCCAACAGCTCTTCATGCGAAACCATTCGGAGGAAAAGGCCATGCTCTTCCTGTTGGGAGAGCTCTTGGGTCATTACGATTTTCTGGTGACCTTCAACGGAAAGAATTACGATATCCCCCTTTTGGAGACGCGATTTATTCTCTCTAGGTTCAGCGTACCCTTTGCCGATAAGGCGAATTACGACCTGTTGTTCCCCTCGAGGAAGATCTGGAGAAGGGTCTGCCATAACTGTCGATTGGTCACCCTGGAGGCTCAATTGCTGGATGTCGATCGTGAGGACGACATTCCATCGGAATTAATTCCCTACTACTATTTCGATTTCGTTAGGACGGGGGATGCCGGAAAGATCAGCCGCGTATTTCATCACAACCGAATGGATATCCTCTCCATGGTGATTTTGGCCCATCGAATCCATTCAACCTGCCATGACCCTTCGGCCATCCATTCGAGAAGGGGAATCGAACATATGGTCCTCGGGAAGTTGTTCATGGAACACGGGATGATTGAGAAGGCTACAGGATGCCTTGAAGATGCCCAAAAGCTCTGTGAGGAACCATTCCAGTGGGAGGCCATGAGGTTTCTTTCTCTAGTATATAAGAGGAGAGGTTTGTGGGAAAGGAGCGCCGCTCTCTGGGAGGATATGCTCTCTTGGGATGGAAGGCGAAGTTCCTTTCCCTATGTGGAGTTGGCCAAGCATTATGAACACCGAGTAAAGGACTACTCGAAGGCCTTGGAGATGGTTCGAAGGGCCTCTGAGAATGTGGATTGCCTTGGCCTTTCGGAGAGAGAAGCCCTCCTCTATAGGGAAAGAAGGGTCATAAGAAAGGAGAAGAAGGCCCGCTGTAGTACCCTGTGAGGACTTACTCCCTCATTATCCCCTCGTAGTCTCGTTTTTCAACGTCCAATACTGTCGGAAACTAACCCTATCAGGAAGTGGGCATTTCATAGAGACCCCATGGGATTTTACCCCTGCTTTTCTATTGACATTGGGCCATGCGTTCTTATATTAATTTCTAAAAGGATGCTCATTCATTATGTCCTCACCAATGAAGAAGATTTCATCAGGTACATCGACGCCAGGATTGCTGGCTTTCTTCACATGGTTGATACGCCGCAGCTTTTGGGATTTAGGGATGAAGGATACGGAGATCGCCAATTACCTTTCCCTCCTCTTAGCCAATTTCGCCCGTACTGAAAACCTCTATCGGATTCGTGATTTTCGGGGGAGAAGGCTAGAAACCGCGGTAGAAATGTTATTGGAGGCGAATCTGTCATGGTACTCCGAGCAATGGGACCGGGAGAAGGAGATTCGCAAGCATATCGGCGATTACATCCTCTTTATGGCGGGGATATTTCGGGAATGGGTCGAGAAGCAATCCTGTTTGGACCATTACCTGGAGGAGGGGAGAAAAGCATACCAAACCGTTAGTCAATACCATAAGGCATTTTACCAGCCGGGGTCACGCCTTTATTCGGAACTTTCGAAGGATTTCGAGTTTTACGTTGGGGCCTTGAATTATATGAAGAAGACTTTTTTCAGGGACCACGGGGGAAACGACCCGTTTCTCGATTTTGATCACCAGTTGAGGGGGCTGGCGTAATGCCGAGAGCCAGAAAGGGATAGTAGTAAAGGGGGGATGGGTATGCCTACATATGATTTTCGATGTAAGAAATGCAAGAAGGAATTTAGCACCATGCTGAGTCTGCGGGAATATGAAAAGGGTCAGATCAGTTGCCCAAAGTGTAAGGGAAAACAGCTGGAACAATTGGTTACCCGTTTCATGACCAAGACCTCGCGGAAGAGTTGATTCCGCCTTCCCGGGGGAGAACTTGATGGTTGCAAACCTGACGTTAAGAAGGGGGCAGATGCCCCTTCTTCTATTTTGCCGTTGGCTAGAAGCAGATGGATTATCCGAAAATGGTGAAGGTTGGGTAGATCTTCGACAGTCCCCAGCGAAAAGATGTGGAAGGGAAGGGGAGCCAGGAGATTGAAAACGATTAGTACGGGGTCCCCTTGGTCAGTACCTTTTGAGTCATCTCCTTGACGTAATCGGGAAGATACCCCCTCTCAGTCATCTCTTCCCTCAGCCTTTCCACGATCTCCGGTGTGCCGATCTCCATGGGGCAGAACTCCCGGCATCTCCCGCAGAGGGTGCATGCATAGGCCATGGGCGCCGCGACCTCCCAGCCGCCGGCGATGAGTGCTGTCCATGGAATGCCGATCCCACCCATATATGTGTGTCCCCAATATCCGCTCACGATGGGGTAAACGGCACACTCGTACATGCATGCCCCACAGCGTATGCAGGTGAGCATCTGCCTGAGCACGGGATCCCGTGCAGCTTCTCTGCGGCCATTGTCGAGGAGGACCACGTGAACCTCCCTTGGTCCGTGAACTCCCCAAATGATGACCTTCTCAATGTCACCTGTTTTGCTCGGCCCCGAAATAATGGAGACATAGCTCGGCATGTAATACCCGGCATATCGAGAGGCTACTTCCACGAGAAGAGTTCCATCGGCCAGGGTGGGAAGGATCTTTTCGATCCCGGCTACGGCGATGTGAACGGGGGGTGCGTTAGTGGCGAAACGGATATTGCCCTCATTCTCGATGAGAAAGATAGAGCCCGTATCGGCCGTTATGGCATTTGCCCCGCTCATGCCGATATCAGCCCGGAAGAATTTTTCCCTCAAGAAATCCCTCGCGAACCGAGTCAACTCAGCAGGGTCTGGTGGAAGTTCCCTTCCCGCAAGTTCGGAGAAGATCTGAGCAACCCGCTCCTTTGAAACGTTTACTGCTGGGGCAAGGAGGTGCATGGGTTTCCCGTGGAGAAGTTGCACGATGAACTCCCCCAGGTCGGTTTCGTATACTTCATTCCCCGTTTCTTCCAAAAAATTGTTGATACCCAACTCCTCCGAGGTTATGGATTTTCCCTTGGCGATGAGCTTTTTCGAGCCGACGATTTCCCCGATGATCTTCTGCCCCTCCTGCACGGTTTCCGCCATGTGCACCTTGACCCCCATTCTTCCGGCGGAAACGGTGAATTTCTCGATCATCTCATCGAAATGGGTGAGAACTTCTTCCTTTTTCTCCATGAGGATTTTTCGTTGCTCCTCGACATGGGGAAACTGCTTCAGGGCCTTATCTCGATTTTCCCGGAATGACCTCACTGCCTTCCGCAGGGCGGATCGAAGCGTCTCATCGTCGACAGCTCTATAGATGGTTCTTTTAAAGTCGGCAAACCTACGCCTGGCATCACTCATTCCGAGGCTCCTCCATGGATCGGATGAGAAGCTCCGCCAAGTCATAGACCCCGGTTTTCCCCTCATCCACCGCTTCAGCTCCCTCCTTCAAGTTGAAATAGCAAAAGGGGCAGGAGGATACGATTCCGGTAACACCGGCGGGTCGAGCCTGAAATTCGACCTTCTCCTGAGCAACCGCCGAGGATAGGATAGGAAGGTAGGCCCTTACCATTCCCCCTCCACCGCAGCAGGTAGCCTTATCCCGATTATGTTCCATTTCCTCCACTTTCAGCCCGGGGATGGATGCCAAAACCTCTCTCGGTTCCCGATAGATCTTTTCGCCCATTCGCCCCAGATAGCATGGGTCGTGATAGGTGATTTTCTGGTCAACGGGTTTGGTCAATCTGATCCTCCCCCTTCGGATGAGATCGGCGGCAAACTGGGTAAAATGGAGGGTCTTAAATGGAGTCGACAAGTCGAATCGATGGGGGAACTCGTTGGAAAAAGCCCTGTAGCAATGGGGGCAACTGGTGACCAGAGTGGAGATACCCTTTTGGGAAATATCCTCAACGAGCTTCTTTGCATTTTCCTTAGCTTCCCTCTGTCGGCCGGCGAGGAGGAGGGGGATCCCGCAGCACCGATCAATGCCCAAAGGCTCATAGCGGATCTTCGCCTTGCGGAAAAAGGCCTCCAAGGTACTGCGGAGCTCGTCAAAGAGGAGGATGGTGCATCCGAAAAAGACCCCGACCATAATCGCTGATTCCTTTAGGATTTCGAGTTTATGTTTACATTATAAGTTTTCCACATCCTTTCTTCAATGACCTATGGGAAATTCCCAACAAGACGGGAATTGTTTTCATCCCTCATTTCTGATAGTATTGACGGGCGAAATCGCATTCTGAGGTCGATTCACTTCTTACCATCATTTCGGCCCACATCAAGGGCTTCCCTTTGAGATTTTGGCAAAAGGGATGCGGGGATAAAAAAATGAAGATTAACAAGCTTTGGGGCTCCAGGTTTCACCGGGAACCTCCCCCTCGGATTATCGAGTTCTTATCGGGAAGGGATGTTAAGGGGGTATTCCCTTCCGACCAGCGCCTGGTTGAATACGACGTCTGGGGAAGCAAGGCTCATGCTATCATGCTTTGCAAAAAGAAAATCATCTCGGAGGATGACCTCAGGGTGATTCTGAGGGGGCTCAGAGAGGTCGAAGCCCGTTTTCTCCGAGGGGAATTCGTCTTGGACGCTTCGAAGGAGGATGTTCACAGCAACGTGGAGAGCTTTCTCATCGAGCGGCATGGGCTGGAATCGGCGGGGAAGCTCCATACGGCCAGGAGCCGGAATGACCAGATAACGTTGGACATGCGCTTGTACATAAGACAACAGGTTTTCGATTTCATACAAGAATTGGACGGGCTGATCGGGGCTTTCCTGGAAAAGGCGCAGGAGAACCTGGATACGGTCATGCCGGGTTTTACCCATCATCAACATGCCATGGTGACCACCTTCGGCCACGTGCTTCTCTCCTTTGCCGAGCCCCTGGAGAGGGATATCTGGCGGTTCATCCATTGGTACAGGCTTTTCAACAAGAACCCACTGGGTGGGGTGGCGGGGTATGGGTCCACCTTTCCATTGGACAGGGAGTTGACCTCAAAATTGTTGGCCTTCGATACATGGCACGGAAACACGTTGGATCCCATAAGCAACCGGTGGGAACCAGAGCTGGAATTCTCCCACGCCGTTGCCATGACCATGAACCACCTGAGCACCGTTGCCCAATCCTTCATCCTCATGAGCACGTCCGAATTCGACATGGTGAGGTTGGACGATACGCATTGCAGCGGAAGCTCCATCATGCCCCAGAAACGAAATCCCGGGACCTTGGAGGTAGTCAAGGCCAAGGCCTCCGTTGCCCAGGGAATCTCGATGGGGCTTTTATCCCTGGGTAAGTCATCCTTTATCGGATACAATCGTGATTCTCAATGGACGAAGTATCTGATCATGGACATGGTTCGGGAGTGCAAGCCGGTCCCAGGGGTGATGAGGGAAGTAATTGAGCTGCTTCAGGTGAATCGCGAAGTAATGCTCAGACAATGCCGGAAGGGATTTATCGGGGCGACGGCCCTGCTGGAGGAAATCGTCCAACGGTTTAAGATCCCTTTCAGGAAGGCAAAAATCCTCATGGAGAAGGCTGTCAGATATTCGGAGGATAAGGGGGCCGATATGGTGATCCTCGAAGGGTTTCGGAAAGCCATGAGGGAGACGGATTTACATCTGAAGATGTCAGAGGAAGAACTCCTGGAGTGCCAGGATCCTTTAAGGATCGTATCGAGGAAGATCTTGAAAGGTGGTCCCTCGGTAGAGGCCGTAAGAGCCCAAATCGATGGGATGAGGGAACGGTTAAAGAAAAGCCGACGGTGGAGTGAAGAAGGGCTGGGGCGAATTGAGGATGCCAAGAAGGAGATTCAGAGGATTGAGGAGTCCCTGGGGATATCAGGGGAGGGTTGATTTCCCTTCTGATACTCAGCGGCGAGAGGAGGTGGGGAGATGAGGGTGGCGCATTACACGGATATTGTTCCTGACCCGGTGGGTGAGGAGGGTGCTTCGGGGATCACCGTTAGATGGGTTATTTCCGAGAAGGACGGGGCGAATAATTTCTCCATGAGGGTATTCGGGGTGGAACCCGGTGGTTATTCCCCTTACCATGAGCATCCGTGGGAGCACGAGGTATTCATTTTAGAGGGGAGGGGGTCTGTGGTCCAAGGGGGGAAGGAGGTTCCCTTTTCCAAGGGGGATGTGATATTTATCCCACCTGGCGAGGAGCACCAAGTGAAGAATTCATCCAAGGAGATGCTGGAATTTATCTGTCTCATCCCTAACCCCAAATGAAGGGATTCTGCACTGCCGACTCATCTGCACCCAATGCGGAAAGGGAGACGGCCTCGATCAACCGAAGTTGAGGTGCGATGGATATCTGAAGCCGAGGGGCAGGGTAGTCCTTATTGTAACGGGGGCCGGGCTGAAGGTCCCTTCCGCGTTGGATCATCTTGATGTCCCGGCCGTTTCCACATCCATTGACGGCCTCATGGGGACCATTGGAAAGGTGATTGAAGGGTTCTGCTAGAGCCAAACGATCCGGCCTTTCTTCTACCATCTTCTTTCGATCGGTTTGGAGTCTAACGTCCGGCATCAGCTGTATCGCGGTTTATCCGCGTCCGCTGCATCGTCTGGTTCGAGACTGTAAGGTTCGTCGCGTTCGAGGCGTTTCCCCATGCTCACCACGTCATCTTCTGAGTAGCCAATACTCTCATAAAACTTAATGGCCTCTCTGTTCGAGGCCCGAACTTGCAGATTAATCTTCGGACACCCAACCCCTCTCAACCTCCTCTCGGCTTCTTTCATCAGCCTCGTCGCAATGCCTCGACGTTGGTACTGGGGCGACACCGCTAGGTAATTGATCCAACCTCGATGTCCCTCATACCCAGCCATACAAGTTGCAACAACCTCGCCGTCAAGTACACCCACCAGAAACCATTCGGGGTTTACTTTTAGCTTTCTTTCTATATCGTGCCTCGGGTTATTGTGGGGTACTAGCAGGTTACATTCGAACCACAAATTCATGACTTCTTTTTCATCTTCAGGGTTATAGGATCGTATCAGCAGAGTATCCATAGTTTAGAGTGTCGAACAGCCGCGAGCTAAGCGGCGCTGAGCAACTGGAGCGAGTCGACCCATCGACCCTGAGTGATGCCGATGGGTTCAGGGTCGATGCTGAGTAAAATCGAAGCACCGAAGGATCCGCTGGAACGATTTGTTATACCGCCCACCGAGGGAGCGTCCCCGCTTTTCGCTGCACTTATTACAATGTCAATGGCTGATTCCTTCCTGTTCTATAGGCCATTATATGTTTTCTATTATTCTATCTTGAAACTGACTTCACATTTTACTACGACACCATATAGAATGCGGCCTAATCTACCCAGCCGGTTGACTACTCGATTTTGCAAGAGCTTTGTACCAAGGACCTCGTAGACGATCACGAGAGGCACTGAGATTATATAGAGGGTCAGCCAACCGAAGAGCGTATTTGGCCTATAGGGGTACATCCCGAATAGAATCATTCCCGAGCAAATTGCGGCAAGGCCGAGGATCGGCACTAGATTAAAGACTAAGTTGCTCATACTTTTATCTTCACGTGAACTCCTAACGTTGCGGATCAGCCGCGGCTTAAAGCCGGCGATTGCATCCGCTTGTGAGGCAAGATAACCTCATTTTCCAATGTCAAGAACAACCCCCTCTCCTTGTGTTCCATCTTTCGTTAAGCGCCTCGAGCGGTCGCCCTATGACCGCCATCAGGCTCCACCATCAACGGTCGCCTGCATGGCCTTGTTGGGCAGACTAGTCCGCATCTGCAAGATGATTCCGAATGAACTTCTGTATGGCCGCGACGACCTGTTCTTTGAACTCCGATGGGCTCTGTGCTACCCACACTGTGAAATTGTACAATTCCTGGGTATCAGCTTTCAGCCATTTGCCGTTACCAAACAAGAATGTGAGCAAGGTGGTTATCGCGATTCTCTTGTTACCATTCTGAAAAGGATGATTTTTGATCATAAGGTAGAAGAGAATGCTAGCCTTACCGACCAGCGTTGGGTATAAAGCCTTGCCTGAGAATTTCTGAAACGGGGTCACCACACAGCTTTCAAGCACATTTGGAAACCGGGTAGAAAAATCCGGTATTGGCTCGTTGAAAGAGAGATGTTCTTTCGCGAGTCGGAGAGCAAGGTATTCTACGTCCGCTATGGTGATGATTCTCACTATTCCTTAGCCAACTGCTTCAGGACTTCTCCATATTCCCGCACTGTTCTGCGAACAGCGGCGTCTATCCGTTCCTTTCCCCTTCTCGTTACCTCCTTGCCAAGGATGTTTGCGATAGTCTGGTCCCTAATAACGTAGGTCCTGCCTATCTTTGTGGCAGGGATCTGTCCTTTCTTGACCCGATTGTAGATTGCGATGCGGCTGACCCCGAGAAGTTTGGCCAGTTCAGGAATAGTGATGTATTTTTCGTTAGCCATGGTTCTTACCTGCAATGATGATGTTAAGCAAACACTTATAAATTAACATGGGTTAACTTAGTATGCAATAGTTAACATAAGTTATTGTGGCCTATAGAGATTAACACAAGACAGATACAGGCCAAGACCCTTTAAATGGTGATTTTGAGAGATTGATTGAGATTCCACTGTGCCTAATGTTGCGGACCAGCCGGGGCTTAAAGCCGGCGATTGCATCCGCTTGGGATAGCATGTCCCCTTTTTCTGTTACACGTTTCGACACAGTTTCGCCACACACGTGCTGGAGGCGGGGTATGATATCAGGACAGTGCAGGAATTGCTCGGGCATAAGAATGTGTCCACCACGATGATTTATACGCATGTCATTCAGAAAGGTGGTATGGGCGTACAAAGCCCTTTGGATGTCATGTGATTTCCAGACCGGAAATGTGGGAGGCCTTTAAATAATGCGGAAATGGAGCCGATATCCGAAGCTTCCGGGATTCCCCGAATTTGACTTTTGGTACCCGGCTGCTATATTTTTTAATATAAGCTCCATGCCCTCATCCTAATGAGATGTTTCCCTCGTAGATGGGGTTGGAGCATTTGATTCGATTTGGGAGAAGGATATCTTATGGAGATTCCCATTGAGAGCGAGGGGATGCATTACGAGGGGTATTGCATTCGTCCTCCCAGCGAGGCGGACAGTATTCTGTTACAGGTAACCGTGGGCTGCTCCCACAACAGGTGTACCTTTTGTGGGTCCTATAAAGAAAAGAAGTTCCGGATTAAGGACGACACTATCATTTTGTCCGATATCCTCTTTGCCTCGAAATACATGAAGGGACAGGATAGGGTTTTCCTCATGGACGGGGATGCCCTCATCATTCCCCAAAAAAGGCTCATGGGGATTCTCGACCGGATCAAGGAACACCTTCCCTGGGTGAGAAGAGTCGGTGCCTACGCCAATGCCAAGGGGATCAAGAAGAAATCCCCGGAGGAGTTGATCCAATTAAGGAAAAACGGGTTGGAGATACTCTACCTCGGTGTGGAGAGCGGGGATGATGAGGTTCTAAAGTCCGTGGATAAGGGAACGAGCGCCCAAAATCTGATCGACATGGGGCGGAAAGTGCGGGAGGCCGGCATAAAGCTGTCGGTTACGGTGCTGCTCGGCATCGCTGGACGTCAAAGGTCACTTGAGCATGCAAGGGCCACGGGCGAACTCCTCAGCGCCATGGACCCGAACTACGTGGGTGCCTTGACGGTGATGCTCATTCCGGGAACTCCCCTCTATGAGGATTTGAGGGGCGGAAAATTTCAACTCCCGACGGAGAGAGAGCTCCTCCTGGAACTGAGGGAGATGATCGTCCATACCCACCTGACGATGGGGCTTTTCTTCTCCAACCATGCCTCCAACTACCTCCCCATCAGGGCGAGGCTACCCAGGGGAAAACAAGAGGCACTCTCCTTCATAGATAGTGCGCTCCGAGGGGAGATACGCCTGAAACCGGAGTGGATGCGCGCCCTTTGATAAACGGCCCATTACTTGCTCTGGTTAGCCTGCTGGGGTTTCTCACGGAAAAGATGGTCTTCCCAACATAAATTTCCTATTATATTTATGGAATTTCTACTGAAGATAAACTTTAACCAAGAGAAAAACGAACCGAAGGACTAACGAATGAAAGAGAAGCAGTTTCTGAGGGAATTGCTCGTACGGGAGGTAATCCCCGCAACGGGATGTACGGAGGTGGGAGCCGTCGCGCTCGCCACGGGGTGGGCCGTTCAGGCATTGGGATGTTCGGCGGATGAAGTTGAAGAGATCAGGGTCGAGGTGGATGAGGGCACCTATAAGAATGCCCTGGGTGCTGGGATTCCGGGCACGGGTGAGACGGGATTGCGTTTTGCCGCGGCCATGGGAGCCTCGCTCTCCGAAAGGGTTGATCGAGGACTTCAGATTCTGGAAAATCCCAGTAGCGAGGCTATAGAAAAGGCCCGGGCTCTTATAGAGAAAAACAGAACCCGGATTATCAGACTTCAGGACTCCAAGGACATTATGATTCGCAGCATGGTATGCAGTAGCAAGGACGAGGGCTCGGCGGTTATTCGCGGGAGCCATGACCATGTCGTGGGGGTGGAGAGAAATGGAAAGCCCTACCATGGGGCTCCCGTTGCCGAAGAGAATTTTTGGGCATTAGCTCAAAAGGTTAAGAGCCTGAAATACAGCGCCCTCATTGATTTCATCAAGGAAATGAACCCGTCGGAACTTCCGATCCTCCGGCAGGCTATGGAAATGAATATGCATTTTGCGGAGGAAGCGAGAAAGAAGGCTCCTTCTCTCAGTATCGGGAAGGTCATGGAAAAGCATGCTGGGCGAGGGTTAACCGGGAAGGACTTGCCGGCAAAAGTCCAGTTTGTTACGGCGCTGGCGGTTGAGGCCAGGATGAAGGGTTTGGACCTGCCGGTTATGGCCTGTGCTGGTTCTGGAAATCAGGGCCTGGTGGCGACGATTCCCGTAGTTGAGACGGCAAAGGTTGTTGATGCTTCGGAGGAAGACCTCATGCGGGCCCTTGCCCTTTCCTACCTTACAACCATTTACATCAAGGCATACATGGGCCTCATGTCGCCTGTTTGCGGATGCGGTGTCGCTGCTGCCGTGGGTGCGGGGTGCGGTATGGTTTTCCTCCTGGGGGGAGACGTTTCACAAGTCGAAGCCCAGATCAACAACATGGTGGGAACCATGGCCGGGATCATTTGTGATGGCGCAAAATCGGGCTGTGCGCTGAAAGCTCTCATGGCAGTGGGGTTGGCCGTGGAGAGTGCCTATCTGAGTTTGGAGAATGTGCGCATCCCGTCGACGGATGGCATCGTGGGCAGGGAAGTTGTGGACACCCTCGAGAATCTCCAGCGAATCATAGAAGCCGGCATGTCCTCCATGCACAGCGCTATCGTGGAGGTGATGGAGACCAAAGGTGCCAACGGTATCGAGTCCGAGGAGTGAAGGTGGTCCCTTTGGTTGGTGGCTGGGGACCTAACCCCGGGACCCCATCTCCATTCTTCCTCGTCACTTCAAAAGCTACGACTGAAGATTTTCCACAAAGGCTACTTTGGGAAGCTTATTTGCTTCAACCCTCTTCCTTGAAACCCTGAGCGCTCTTTTGGTATTTTTCTAAAAGGCGTAAATAGGCCTTCTCCATCCAGGAGTTTTCTTATCATTTCTTGATGTTTGAAGGGGATCAATGATGAGCGTTTTGTCCCGATTGAAGCCGCCAGTATTTAAAGAGGGAGGGATGCCGGAGATCGACAAGGCTCAGTACCGTCTCCATATAGGAGGCCTGGTGGAGGAGGAACGGTTCTTCACGTGGCAGGAGATCACGGACCTCCCGGTCTCGAAGGTCGATGCACGGCTCACCTCGGTTTCCGGGTGGTCCGTGAGGGCTACGTGGGAGGGGGTGCTCTGGCGAGATTTCATCCGTACTGTTACCCCGAAGAAGGAGGCCAACCATGCAACCTTTTCAAGCATTGGGGGGGCCTATGAGACGACTGTTCCCCTCAGTGACCTGGATCACCCGAGGGTCCTCCTCGTCTATGCAGTGGAAGGGGAACCCCTCGAAAGGGAGTATGGGGGTCCCCTCCGGATGGTAGTCCCCAACCTCTATGGCTATAAAAGCTGCAAATGGCTGGAAACCATCACGTTCACCGATACCATGAGAGGTGGGTACTGGGAAGATCGGGGATACACGCGATCGGGTGTTATCGAGCCGGGGTTCACCTTCGATGTCAACGCCGGGATCCGTCGCCCCATCTCCGGAGGGGAAGTGACGGAATTTTAGCTGGTTCCATCAGAATGAAAGGGAAGGTGAACCTTAGAAGCATCATAATGAGGATGTAGGGAAAGGAGGAATTCGATGGAAAGAATATCCCGCAACTACCATGCGAGGCTTCAGGAGATGTGCGATTGCTACATGGAGACCGACTACCGAAAGGAGATAGAGAAGATGGCGTCCGAAGGCAGTATCGATGTGGAAGAGGATGCCCTAAAATACCTGGCCCTCTCCATCCTTTATTCAACTACAGAAAAGGCCAAGAAACTATCCTTCAAGAAGAAGAAAGGTGAGCGCAAGGTGACCGTTAAGGCGAAGGAGAAGATGGAGCTCCCAACGCCTCCTGGGGAGATTGCTGATAAGATCTTTGAGATTATGCGCTCCATTACGCACCTGGAAGGGGAAAAGGGAAGGGAGCCTTTCTCCCTGGGGCTCCGAGATGGGCGAATGGAATTGGGGGTAAGAGTTAAAAAAGATGACGATAAGGAGTCGCTAAAGTTCTCGTTTCCGGGCCTATGACAGCTTGAAAGACCCGGCGGCTTTGGCATAAGATACCGATAGAGGAAGGACACTGGTGGTTTCCCCTTCCGTTCGGCTGTGCCCACGACGAGGCTTGGCCGCTCTCGATGCGTAACCCACCCCTCCAGCGCATTACCTCGGGGGGAGAGGGTTCTCTCCCGAAACTCAGGAAATTGGTTTATCTATGTGAAGTGTTTTATGGATAAATGCCGAGCAATCTGGTCGCTTCTGCAACCCTCCCCACTCCGAGCATCCAGGCTGCCGTCCTCATGTGAACCTTGTCTTTTTTCGTGATGGCCGCTACATCCCAGAAGCTTCTTCTCATTATCCGCGCCAGTTGGTTATTGACCTCCTCCAACGTCCAGAAGAGGGACTGGATATTCTGTACCCACTCGAAGTAGGAGACGGTAACCCCTCCGGCATTACAGAGGATATCGGGGATAACGAAGATACCCTTCTCGTAGAGTATATCGTCGGCAGAGGGGGTGGTGGGGCCGTTGGCCGCTTCGGCGATGATCTTCGCCCTCACCTTGTGGGCGTTCTCCTTGGTGATTTGATTTTCAAGGGCTGCCGGGATGAGGATATCGCAGTCCATGGCCAGAAGTTCCTCGTTGGTGATATTATCGGCCTCGCCGTAATCAACCACCGAACCTGTTTCCTTCTTGTGGTCCAACACCTTTGCTGGATAGAGGCCATCGGCGTTATAAATTCCCCCCCTTGAGTCGCTCACGGCTATGACTTTGGTACCGAGCTTATGGATGATTTTGGCGGCATTGGACCCCGCGTTGCCGAAACCTTGAACGGCGACGGTAGCCTTCTCCAAATCCATGCCCAAGTGTTTCACGGCCTCCTCAATGGCGTAGACGCAGCCCTGGGCTGTGGCTTCATTTCTTCCCAGGGATCCGCCGATAGCTATGGGTTTACCGGTTACCACACCCGGAACACTGTACCCCTGCAATGTGCTGTAGGTATCCATAATCCAGGCCATAGTCTCGGCATTGGTATACACATCAGGAGCGGGTATATCCTTCTCGGGCCCGATCAGGGGGGCGATCTCCCAGGTATACCTCCGGGTCAATCGCTCCAATTCCCCCTTGGACATCTCCTTGGGATTGCACTGGACCCCGCCTTTGGCACCACCATAGGGGATATTCACCACGGCCGCCTTCCATGTCATCCACGCCGCCAGGGCCTTCACCTCATCCAGGTCGACGCTGGGGTGATAGCGGATTCCTCCCTTTGTCGGTCCCCTGGTATTGTTATGCTGTATTCGGTATCCGGTAAAGATCTTGAGCTCTTCGTTATCCATTTTGACCGGGAAGGTGACGATCAACACCCTCTTGGCGTTTTGCAGTTTTAACTTCATCCCCTCATTGAGGCCCAATCTTTCGGCCGCGATCTCCAGTTGGAGCAGTGCGACCTGGTAAGGTTTTGTTTCATCGTATTTGGTTTTATCAACGGTCATTGGATCTTCTGCCTCCTTTCGTTACTTCTTGCCCAACCCGAGAATTTCCCTCGCTTCCCTCGGGGTGGCAACCTTTCGGTCATACTCCCGGGCAATGCGAACGATACGCTCCACGAATTGAGCATTGCTTGCGGCAAGTACGCCTCTTTCATAGTAGATATTATCCTCCATACCCACCCGGATGTGTCCTCCCATAATTAACCCCATCATTGACATGGGGAGATGTCCTTTGCCGATTCCGATTATGGACCACGTCGAATTTTGGGGGAGATATTCGTAAATGTGGAGGAAGGATTTTGGGGTGGCGGGGCTTCCCCATGGAGTACCCAAGACAAACTGGAAGTGAAGAGGCTCTTCAAAATATCCTTGATCCCTCAGGCGGAGGCAGGTTACCATCATCCCTACATCGAAGACCTCAAGCTCAGGCTTTACCCCCTTTTCCCTCATTCTCTTGGCCGCGGTCTCCAGAAACTCGGGGGTATTGATAAAGACCGAATCCCCAAGGTTTATCGAGCCCGCATCATAAGAGGCCAGTTCTGGCTCCAATTCAAGCGGCAGCAGCCGCTCATCAATGGGAAGATTGCGACCTGGAATACCGCTTGTGGTTAAGCAGAGCACAAGGTCGGTCTTCTCCCTCAATGGTTCCACCATCCTCCGAAAAAGATTCAGATCTTGGGTTCCGAGGTTCGTTTTGGGGTCCCGGACGTGGATATGGACGATGGCTGCCCCCGCATCCCAACATTCTATCGCGGATTGGACGATCTCATCCGGTGTAATGGGAATATGGGGCGTGACGTCCCGAGGGATTCTGCTCCCAGTTATGGCTGCCGTGATAATGAGCTTTTCCATGGTTAACCCCAGGGCCTCGGTTCCTTTATACGAGGTTTATGAGTCCTGGGTTCTCTTCCCATTGTGCTCTTTTTCCCCGCTGTGAGACGTATCTTCCCTTTCTTACCGGTTAAAGGGGCAATTCGTGGGACAAGCCTCGGGGAATAAAACTGCTGGCCTTCCACCATTTCATCATTATCAAAGGCCTCCATTCTTGTCAAACATATCTTTATTATTATTCTTTTGGTTTGCTTCGCCTGTATATTATGATAAGATGCAAACGGTGAAGGACACGATGGGACATTTTCCCCATTATAAGCTGGTCGTTTTCGATCTGGATGGAACCCTTACTGCAGAGAGATCCATCTGGGAATATATCCATAAGAAGCTGGACAGATGGTATGGTTTTGCGGAGAAGTACCAGAGCCAATTTCTCCAGGGAAAGATCTCATACAGACAGTTCTGTGAACTGGATGCCCAGGTGTGGAAGGGGATGAGGGTTGATAAGTTGCGGGATATCGTGCGAGGTGTCCCCTTCAATCCAGGGGTGGATGCGTTGACTTCCCTCTTGAAGGGATTGGACCTGAAACTTGCCCTTATCTCCTCAGGCCTCTTCCTGCTGTCCGAATGGATGCAAGAGAAATATGGCTTTGATTACGCGGTGGCCAATAGACTCCTTTGCGAGGATGGTGTCCTGACCGGAGAGGTGGAGATCAAGGTTCACTACGATCGAAAGGCTGAGTGGGTCCAGAGTATTATGGATATGTTTCGGATTCGAAGCAACGAGATCATCGCCATAGGGGATAGCGTTGGGGATGTGGAGATGTTTGAGATGGCGGGATATTCCATTTCCTTCAATTCCTCATCGCCCAACCTCGACCAGATTGCCGATGTCGTGATAAAGGGTAATGACCTTTCCCACATTATTCCCATGTTGCCAATAGTGAGGGGAGAATCCGAACCATATGGAAATTCCGATGTCCTCTCCGTCGATACGATCAAGGGGTTCAATGGTTAGGGTTTAGGACAGTTCAAAAACAGGGATGGGGCTGGCGTTGGATCTATCGGTGATGCAATGGGTCAATATAACGTGGTCGAACGGGGTATTCGACATGAGCATGCCCTGGATCACTCGTTTTGGCAGCAAGGCTATGGGTATTCTCTTTGCCTTCATCCTCTTTGTCTCGACGAAGAGTGGGCGATTCACTTTTTTCTATCTGGTCTCATTCGGCATCAATGCTATAATCTTCGAGGCTCTTAAGTATGGGATAGAAAGGGCCAGGCCTTTTGCGATCAATGATGTGATCCTCAGGGTTTCGTCGGAAGAGGCATCTCGTTTGAATCCCAGTTTTCCCAGTGCCCATAGCGCCATCGCGTTGATGATTGCAACAACGCTTTCTCATCGATATGGAAGGTATCGGTTTGTGTGGTATAGCCTTGCCGGATTGGTGGGATTGAGCCGCGTTTACCTCGGGGTTCACTACCCCAGCGATGTTATTGTGGGAGCGGCTATCGGATATGGTGTAACGAAGACCATCATTTTGGCATCCGAAGGAGGTGGTGAAAGGAGGTAAGATGGATCAGACCGAAATAGGCGTTGTCTTTTGAGAGGTGAATCACAGGAAGGTGGGGTGAGCGATGAAAGAGCTAGTCGAGAAGATGGTTCAATACCTCGTCGATGAACCCGATAAGGTTGAGGTAAAGGAGATCGACGGGGACCAAGCCAACATATTGGAGATTAGGGTTTCCAAGCAGGACATAGGCAGGGTGCTCGGAAAACAGGGGACCAACATCAATGCCCTGAGGACCATCGTTTCAGCGGTTGGGGGCAAGAGGAAGAAGAGATACTTCGTGGAATTAATCGATGATAAACCTCGCGAGGGGAGGAGGCCGTTTTAGGTGTTCATCTATTGAAGAAGTGAAGAAACCTTTAAGAGAATGGTGAAGGTTAGATCGCCCGATTTGGTTTCCCAATCGGTCCTTAGGCATGAAATTCCATGGCGGGGTCCCATGGTTTAGGAGTTCCTATGGGTAGCCTTGGGAAATGGTTTCAGGGAGAGGATTTTCATCCCGATCCCTCAGTGGATTAACCTGGAGGGATTCGGGGTAAATTCAAAATGACACCCACGGAAGGGGAATTTCCTTGGAGGGAAGGCATTGTCAAGACGAGGATGGAACCCTTCCCAAGATGGAACGGGCAATGATGAGCTTTTCGATTTCCTTGGTTCCTTCATAGATTTCCACGATCTTTGCATCCCGGTAAAACCGCTCCACGTCATAATCTGCCATATATCCATACCCGCCATGGAGTTGAACGGCTTCATCAGCAACCCTCACCGCTACTTCCCCTGAATACCATTTTGCCATGGAGATGAGTTTGGAGTCGGGTTTTCCCTGATCCAGCTCCCACGCGGCTTTATAGTAGAGATTTCTTGCCGCCTCAATTCGGGTGGCCATCTCGGCTATTTTGAACCGGGTGGCTTGGAAAGAAGCCAAAGTTCTTCCAAATTGACGCCTTTCCATGACATGTTTGACGGTCTTTTCCATGGCTCCCTGAGCTAGGCCTACAGCTTGGGCACAGATATGCGGCCTCGTATGGTCGAAAAAGACCATGAACTGATGAAACCCATTTCCCTCCTTGCCCACCAGATTTTCCCTTGGAACGCGGACATCGCTGAAACTCAGCTCCGCTGTTTCGGACGCCCTGGTTCCCAGCTTGTTCTTAAGGGGAGTCGCTTCAAAACCCTCGCGATCCGTTTCAATAGTGATGACGCTGTGACGTTGGTGCCGAGACTCGGCCTCAGGATTCGTCAGACAGAGGACCTGGATGAAGTGCGCCGTGGTACCATTAGTGGTGAAGGTTTTGGTACCATTGATGACGTATTCCCCTTCCACGGGAACGGCTCGGGTAATGACGGAAGCAACGTCGCTGCCAGCATCGGGTTCCGTGATTGCCGCTCCTGTAATGGCTTCACCCTTCACCAATGGCGGGAGTAGGGCCTTCTTCTGTCGTTCCGTTCCGAAGAGTTGAATCATTTCGGATCCGAAGGTTGCCGCTAAAATGGAGAGGCCTATGCCCGGATCCACCCTCCAGAATTCCTCGTTGATGAGACAGTGTTCAAAGAAACCCAATCCCGGCCCGCCGTAATCCTCCTTTATGAAGACACCGACGAATCCCAGTTGGCATGCCTTTTTCCAAAGATGCCTCGGGAATTCCTCCTTCTGGTCACACTCTTGGGCGATTTCGGGAAATTCGCCCTCCGCGAATGCCCGGGCTGCCCTCATGATATCCTTGTGTTCATCGGTTAATTCGAAATCCATGGTTTTCTCCTAAACCTTGCATTCGCCTCGCCTCATATTGTGGGGGTAAAGGACTTCGTACATCCGGTTGCCAAAAGCCCCAATTACATTTCCGAAATTCTCGTTTCACCTATGCTAATAAACGGGCACCGTTGCCTCAAAGAGAGTGCTGGTAAACCAAAGGTAGCCAATCCGTTGGGTTCGAAAAATCGTTGTGAGTGATATTTTACTCACCCGGGGAAGGTTGTAGAGACGTATTGGTAAAATTTATTCCTTCTCTTTATCCTCTTTGTCGACATGCTTTAGGAAAGCCTCTATGGTGATGACGTTGTCACCGGATTTCGATTTTTTCGGATGTCTGGATCGGTGGATGGATTCTAACTGTTTGACATATGTCCTCAAATCCGGTTTCTCCTCTACGGCCTTTTTGAGCTGTTCATCGATGAGCTCGGCCTCTTCCCGCAATGCGCTCAGATCGACTTCAAAGGGAACGAGCTTCGCAAGTAACTCGAGAATCTGAATACAATCCCAGGAAGATCTCATTCCTACATAAGGGGGGACACGACCCCAGAGCATAAATGAGCCGATCCCATAGGTCTCAGCACGCTCTTGGAGAAGGGAGACGTAGCTCCCGGGACCTGCATAATCTATCATTTGGACATTATGGGCCAATAGGTCATTTAAAAGATTGGGGTTGCTGGCTACGACGGATATCTTTCGAGGAATCGTATGGACCACCTGGTCATAGAGCCCACCAATAGTAACCAGTCGTTCAACACCAAACCGGGACGCCAACTTAAGGAATAAATCGGCAAAGGCTTTCCACCGAATATGGGGTTCGTTTCCGAGGAAAAGGATTAAATCGGGCAACAACCCGCTATTCCTCCAGTAAAAGAATTCATTTCTCGGATATTCAACCTGGCGGATCAACCCGTCTTCAACCACCACATTGGGCCTGGAGTCCCTGAAAAGGTGAAACCCATCTGAAAGGATCTCCGCGAATTTTTGTGCCTTGAGGCTCTCCCGGAGGTATGTCAAAGATCCGCTTGAGACCTTTCCCGCGTCGACCCACCCCTCATAGCCCCCAATTAACCAAGGGCGAGAAAGGCGGGGCGTTTCATGAATGAGAAGCTCGTTTTCCACCCTCTTGCTCCAAAAGGGTATTATTGCCCGCGGGGCTATTTCCCCTTAAAGATGGGTTTTCTCTTTTCCAAAAAAGCCAATGCCCCTTCATCCTTATCTTCCGTGTTGAAGAGTTCGCCGAAATAGCGGGATTCCAATCTCAACCCCTCTCGTTGGGGCAGGGCCAACCCTTCGTTGATGGCTTTTTTCGCGGCTCTGATAGCCAAAGGTCCTTTTGTGAGGATCTTTGTTGCCAGTTTTTTCGCCTCATCAAACAAATCTTCACTTTTGACGACCTTTTCTACGAGGCCTATTCTCGATGCCTCCATGGCATCGATGATCTCACCTGTGTATATGAGTTCCTTTGCCTTCCCGGTAGGGATCAACCTGGGCATCCTCTGAGTGCCCCCATATCCCGGGATGAGGGCCAGGCTGACTTCGGGCTGCCCGAACTTGGCATCTTCCGAGGCAACTCTGATATCACAGGCCATGGCCAACTCACATCCTCCTCCCAGGGCAAAACCCTGGATCGCGGCGATAACGGGACCCTTAAAGTCCTCAATCTGATTGAATATCCGCTGTCCCTCGGAGGAGAAGTTTTCCGCCAAGGCTGAATCCATGGAGGGAAACTGTTTGATGTCAGCCCCCGCCGCGAAGGCCCTTTCTCCACTACCCCGCAAAATGACGATGTGAACATCCTGATTTTCCTCCAGTTCCTTGAAAACGCTGCCCAGTTCGTCCATAAGGGTGTGATTGAGGGCGTTAAGAGGGGGATTATCGATAGTAACCCATGCTATTTTCTCCTCAATGGTATAATTCACAAAACGCCGATTCACACCTGTTTTCACCTCTTCTTCCATTGGTTCCTCCTGTCAGTTCAACCGAATTCAAGGGTCCATAGTATGAGCATATTTCGTTACGGTAATTCTGTCAAGATCGCCGCATACACAATTGATTCCCACGGATTTTCGTGTTCTTTATGGCTATAGTTTACTATCTCTCCTCAAAAAAACAATCCTCCTTAAAGGAAACCCTGTGGTCCTGCTACTGCGACGATTGTATATCAACGCCTGTTCGAATAATTTTCCCTGGGAAACGTGTTGCAGTACCTTGAATTTTGGTGCCCTTGAAATTAGGTTAAAAAAACATTTTGAGGGAACTTACCCACGCCATGTAGCCCGTCTGCCCATGGATGTGAAAGGGCTATCTCGCACTGTTCAATAATAGTATAGAACTCTCCTGATGGAATGATTCCAGCCTTTCCACTTTTTGCGTACGCCAAGATCAATTCAGAGTGGTTAATGATGAAACGCTATATCATCATAGGCAACTGGTGAAGAAGGATGAGAAGAAGTACATTTATCGGAAACTGAACTTGAGAGACAACGTGGTCATTGGATGTATCCTCTCAGGGGATTTGAGAGGTAATAGGGAAATTTTGAATGCCATCGAAGAGAAGAAGAATGTGGCCCATTTGAAGGGAGAAATTGTCGGGGGGGATTTTCTAGCCTCCGGGCCCTCTATCCCTCAGCTGATTCCTTCGCTCCGATTGGGAATCTTTGTGGCCGATAAGATTCGCCGGATTTCTCATTGATGGCCAGATGTGCATTGGTCCTGGTCATCCGGAAGGTAATCTGGTATGCTGAAACGTCCCTTATCGTAATGAGATTCTCCGGGAGGAGAGGAGGCGGGGGATGGGGGAAATTAAGAGAATGAGGAGCACCTGTCGAGGGTGCCACGGTGGTTGTGGGGTACTGCTCCATGTGGAAGGAGGAAGGGTGACACGAGTAGAGGGTGATCCCCAGGGGCCCATGAACAGGGGCAGGCTGTGCATAAAAGGGAGAATGGCTCCCTTTTTGGCCCATCACCCCGATCGCCTTACTGTACCCTTGCGGCGGACCCGCTCCGGGTGGAACGAGATCGATTGGGAGGAAGCCCTGGGAGAAATCAGCGAGCGATTTCTTGAAATAAGGGCACGTTGGGGATCGGAAGCCCTCGTTTTGGGCTACGGAACAGGAAGGGATAATGAGGCCTTTATCTACCGCTTCTCCAATCTCTTCGGTACGCCCAATGTCCTCACAGCCGGCCATATGTGTTACGGCCCGCGCATAGCCACGGGAATTGCCATGTGCGGGAACCTCCCAGTGGCGGATTACGACGGGAAACCCCAATGCATCCTGGTTTGGGGAGCAAATCCGTTGATATCCCACCCCGACGAGTATAAGGGGTTTTACCTGGTGGAGAGCCTCAAGCAGGGGGCGAAGCTCATCGTTGTGGATCCCCGCAAGACCCCTCTGGCCAGAGGGGCCGATATCTGGCTTCCATTGAGACCTGGCACTGATGGTGCCCTGGCTTGGGGGATGTTGAGCGTTATTCTCGATAACGATTGGTATGACACAGATTTTGTTGCCAACTCCATTCACGGTTGGCAAGAATTCCGCAGACGAACGGAGGAATATCCCCTGTCCTGGGCCGCCGAGGTGACCGGGTTAGAGGAGGAAAGGATTGTCGGAGCCGCTCGGCTTTTCTCCCATAGTTCGCCCGCGGCCATCCACTGGGGAGTGGCCATCGAACAGGGGAGAAACTGTACCAACACCATCAGGCTTCTCATCTCGCTGATGGCTATTACCGGGAACATGGACATCCCCGGAGGGAACGTTTTCTTCAATCCGCCGCCGGTGGTGAGGGCGAGCGAGATTGGACTTCACAGGCGCCTTTCTCCCGATCAGAGAGGCAAGCGGTTGGGGGGGAAGATGTTCCGTCTGGCGGACTTCATAGGGGTGATTAACCCCAAGGCAGTCTGGGAGGCCATCTTGAACGAGAACCCCTATCCGGTGAAGGGACTCTTCCTGATAAGCACCAATCCCGTGATAACGAGGGCCAACGCCCGGCAGGTTAAGGCCGCCCTGGAGAAGGTCGACTTCCTTGTGGTCGCGGATTTCTTCCTCACCCCCAGCGCCAGAGAGGCGGACATCGTTCTGCCCTCGGCCACGTGGCTGGAGGTGGACTACGTGGCCGACCTCTGGAAGCGCCACGGTGTGGTGATGGCCAGGCGAAAGGCGGTTCAGATTGGACGGTGTTGGTCTGATTACGAGATCCTCAATGAATTGGGAAAGAGAGTGGGCGACGCGGAAGATTGGTGGCCCACGTTTAAGGATGCCCTCAACTACATCCTCTCCCCTTCAGGGCTCACTTGGGATGAGTTTTCTCGGCGGGGTTATCTCCGAGGGAATCAGACATTCAGAAAGCATCTCCAGGGGGGATTCTCCACAAGGACCAAAAAGGTGGAATTATACTCAACCGTCTTTGAACGCATGGGCTATGACCCGTTGCCCGGTTACCTTGAGCCAGCCGAGAGCCCTCGAGCCACACCGGAGTTGCTGGGGGAATACCCCTATACCCTCATTACCGGGGCCCGGATTCCCTATTTTTTCCATTCGGAATACAGGATGGTGGAGCCGCTGCGCAGGAGACATCCTGATCCCTTGGTCGAAGTCAACCCCCGATTCGCCAAGGAAAGGGGGCTGCAAGATGGTGATTGGGCGGAGATTACTTCACCGCGCGGAAGCTGTAGGCAGAGGGTGAAGGTCACCGATAGGGTGCCGTACGGGATCGTGGCCGCCCAGCATGGCTGGTGGTTTCCGGAAGAAGGAGACGGTCTGGGGTGGGATAGGTCCAATATCAATCTCTTAACCCAGAATGAATTCGACAGTTGCGACCAAGCCATGGGGGCGACCAGCCTCAGGACACTCCTCTGCAATATCCATAAGGCCCCCTCGGCCAACTAGCATCCACCCGTGGATCCTTGGGCCTTTGTTTACTGCTAATAGCTCGGTCGTCATTGGATCGAAAGGACCATCTCTTTACCTGGGGCTATCAACATCACGCCATGGTCCTGCTCCTCCAATTCACGAAAAAGATCCCCAAACAAACCATGGGAAGCCCCACCATCAGGGAAACGGTGAATTCCTCCCCCAGGAGGAGGGTTCCAAAGAGGACCCCGAAGATGGGGGTAAAGAAGGTGAATGCAGAGAGCCTGCTTACCGAATAGGTGTGTATCAGCTTAAACCATGCGAAGTAGCTTATGAAGGCAACGATGACCGATTGATAGAAGATAGAGGCCACGATATAAGGATCGATCCCGTAGATCCACTGTGGCTCCAGGATGAAGCTTATGACCAGGAGAATGGGTATGGAGAAGAAGAGCTGATAAAGGAAGGTATTGATCGGGTGAACCCTTTCCGCCATAAACCTCTTGATGTAGAGGGTCGTGGCTCCCCATAAAAAGGCCGCCATGATCTCAAGGACATCCCCGAGGAACATGGTCGGCTTGGCCACCCTCGGTCTCCCAAGGAAGACGAGGAAGATTCCCGAAAAGGCTAGAATGAGGCCCAGCATCTTCAAGGTGGTCAGCCTATCCCCCTTAAGGAAGAAATGGGCCCCCACGGCAACTACGAAGGGGCTCAAGTAAATGAAGACCACGGATCGGGCGGCATGTGTAAAGAACAACCCGAAGTAAATGCAGGCGAATTCCAGGCCAAATAGGAGACCCACTACCAACCCGTGAAAGAGCCGGATATCGGTATGGAATATCCTCTCACCCTTTCTCAAGCAATAGATAATACCGCAGATCGAAGCGATGATGGACCGCAGTGCAGAGGTGAAGACCGGGGATACCCCCTGATTGGAGTATTTGATGGCAGTTTGGTTAAACCCCCAGATCAAGGTCAGAATGATGAGGGTGATGATGGCATTGAGGTCCAAATACTCCTTGCTCTCCTTAGCGAACATTTCCCCTCCATGAGATCCCTTCCGGGGAAGGGAGTTCTCCAAATGTCAAATCCCTAGCATGGGGGTTACCTATTCCCTTTCTGGTCATCTTGAGCTGGATCTCTTCATGGGATATGAAATAGCTCATGCCTCCTAGGGCTCATAAAAAACGGGAGGCAAGAGATGAAAGGCCCGAGAGGAGAGAAGAGAGCCGATATCTCAGGATTTTCCTCCTCATTTTTACGATGGCATGAGTGGGCGGGACTTGTTTGGGGCAAACCCTCACGCATTGAAAGACGGTATTGCACCCCCACACGCCACTCGTGCCATCAACGGTCCCGAGGATCTCTTCAAGCCTCCTTTCCCGGGGGTCAGCGAGGAAGCGATAAATCTTGGCCAATATGGCAGGCCCCACGAATTGAGGGTCTCGTCCAAAAGCGGGGCATGCTCCATAGCAGATTCCGCAGAGGATGCAGTTGACGTACGGGTCGATCTCCCTCCGATCATCCTCATTCATTTTGTACTCCAGGGGGGAGGATGTGGGTTTTCCCTGAAAGCAGAGTTCCATTTTCCCGTAGTAGTCGAAGATGGATGAAAGGTCGCCGATGAGGTCTCGAATGACCGGGAAGTAGGGGAGAGGTCTAATGAGAACTGGTTTTCCCAGGAGACGTTCGACCGGTGTTCGGCAGGCCAAGACTAATTGGCCATTAACCAGCATGGCACAGGAGCCACAAACCGCACCTCGGCAAGAATAACGGAAAGAGAGGGTTCCATCCTGCTCATCCCGGATCCGGAGCAATGCCTCCAGGAGATTCATTCCGCTTCTCGGTTGAACACAGAAGGTTTCAGTCCATCGGGAGGGGTATCGATCCGCGTTGAAGCGTTGAATCCTCGCTGTTAAAAGGAGGCGATCCATTCAGTAAGTCCTCTCCTTTGGAGGGTGAGAGGTGATAGCCACATCTTTATACTCAATCCTCAATCCGTCAGTTGTTTTGAAGGCCATTGTATGACGAAGCCAATGCTCGTCATCCCGATCGGGATAATCCAGTCGAAAGTGGGAGCCACGGCTCTCCTTCCGAGCCAGGGCTCCCTCCACAATCACCTCTGACAAATGGATCATTCCCTCGACTTCCAGGTATTGATTGAGCTCATGATTGAAGGCAAGGGTTTTCTGCTTGAGCCCGACCCTTCTGACCCTTTCCTTCAGGTCCCTCACCTTCTCCCTTGCGGCAAGGAGATCTGATTCCCTTCGAAAGATTCCCACATGAGAGGTCATCATGGCCCTCATTTCGTCCCGCAGGTGGAAACAGGGTTCCTCTCCTTTTCGACCAAATACTTCTTTAAGGCCGGATTGAAAGGCCTTCAATTGACCGCGAAAGGTCGTTCTCTTTGAATGGGGCTTTTCTACCTCGCCTCTTTGAGCGGCCTTCCTTCCGGCGCGTGCGCCAAAAACCAGGGTTTCCAAAAGAGAGTTCCCGCCCAGCCGGTTGGCGCCATGCACGCTGACACATGCGCATTCTCCGGCGGCAAAGAGTCCGGGGAGGGATGTTTCAGCATCCCTGTTTGTGGCGATCCCTCCCATGGAATAGTGTTGCGCGGGCTGAACGGGGATGGGTCCTGAGATGGGATCGACTCCTGCAAAATCCATAGCGATCTGTCGAATCCCGGGGAGACGATCCATGATCTTCTCTTTTCCCAAATGTCGGAGATCGAGGTGAACATATCCACCTTCAAAGCCCCGGCCCTCGTCGATCTCCGTCTGAATCCCCCTGGTAACAATATCTCGAGGACCAAGTTCCATGAGTGTGGGGACATAGCGTCCAATAAAGCGTTCACCCTTTGCGTTAAAGAGATATCCTCCCTCTCCCCTGGCCGCTTCCGTAATCAGGATGTTTGTTCCATAGAGGCTCGTGGGATGGAATTGAACAAATTCCATATCTTCGAGGGGTACACCTGCCATGTAAGCTAGATGGCAACCGCTTCCGGTGTTGATCACCGCGTTGGTTGACTGGAGATAGATCCGACCATAGCCCCCGGTTGTGAGGATAACAGCCCTTGCCTGAATGGGGATGATCCTTCCTTCGAAGAGATGGAAACCGAGGATGCCAATACACCTTCCCTCGTCCACGACCAAAGAGAGGGCATGCCATTCCTCATAAACGGGAATTTGAAGGCCCCTCAACTGTTCGTAGAGCACATGCAAGAGCCTGTGCCCAGTTCGATCGGCAGCGTAACAGGTCCGGGGGAAATCCCCTCCTCCAAAAGGCCTCTGGGCAATCTTACCGTCCTCGGTTCTGGAAAAGAGAGTTCCCCAATGCTCCATTTCAATCACCCGCTCTATACCCTCCCGACACATAACTTCCACCGCATCCTGGTCAGCCAGATAGTCGCTTCCTTTAACCGTATCAAAGACATGATTTTCCCATGAATCCTTGACTGGAGTCGGTTCATTTCCTAAGGCAGCATTGATCCCACCCTGAGCAGCAACGGAGTGGGATCTGATAGGATGAACCTTGGAGAGAACCGCCACATCTCGACCCGCCCTTTTGGCCTCCAAGGCGGCCCTCAAACCCGCCAGTCCCCCACCAATTACGAGAATGTCGTGTGAAAGAAGTTCCATTTGATGTGAAAGCAAAAGGGTTGCAGAATCAAGAAAATGAGCTTAATAAAAGTAGAGATAGGACAAGGCCACTATCAAGGAACCCATTATTGTGAAGGTCCAGAACATGAACCTCTCCTGTTTCATTCCTAAATCGATCAAGAAGAGCCGAAGCCCATAGAGGGCATGAAAAACGAACACAAAGAGAAGGAGCAGGTCAAGGGTCCGATTTTCATGGAGTCTCGAGAGCCAGAAGGCCCCACTGATCCTCCCCACCAAGGCATAACCGGAGAGGATTTTCAATCCCACCAGGATGAGAAGCAATGGCCCGCTAAATCGTAAGAAGTAATAGGGAAACATTCTTCATCGCACATTAACAAATGAATGTCTCATATTTCAAGCTGTTACGAGTGAAGTTTACGGTGGTTCTTGTACAAGTATGCTTATATTCCACGGTTTCCTTTTGCCGAACGGCTTTGAGAGGAGACTGCATTCAGGATATAGCCCCTAAACGACTCGCGCCCAATAGTAGCAGAATGGTAAAGGATCCGCTAACGAAATTCTTCAGGGTATCCTCTCTTCGTTTCTCCTTTTCTTCAATCTCCTCTGTCCTGTTTGAATTCCCCGTTTCCTGCCGTACCAGCGAGCGAGCCGTGGTGGTGATGTCCCAAGGGAGTATGCCAGAGGTATGGCGTAGTTGATGAGCGTGGTTCGCACGATGCCGAGGTTCTCCCATCGACGAGCCGATGTAAGGATGGGAACGGAGGCTATCACAATGCGGCCCCGCCGGCGGAGGCGTCGAATCAGCTCAAAATCTTCCAGAATGGGCATGTCGGGAAACCCACCCATTTCCCGGAATAGGTCCGTCCTGAGAAAGATTGCCTGATCGCCGTAGGGAAATTGCAGGTGCCGGGATCGCAAGTTGACCATTTTTTCGGCGATCCGAAGTCCGGGAAGTCGTCCATCGATGCGGAGCTGAAAGGCTCCGGCCACAGCGTGCGGACGGGCGAGGATCTTACGGATGTAATTGTCATACCCTCTGGGCAGGTGCGTATCAGCATGCAAAAAGAGGAGTACCTCGCCCGTGGCCTGAGCGGCGCCGGCATTCATCTGCCTGGCACGTCCGGGAGCGAGGATGAGCACCTTTGTGCCCCAGGACCTTGCCACCTTGACTGTTTCATCACTGCTCCCTCCATCAACGACGATCACCTCCACATTTGAAGCGTTCCGGATGCTGCGCAGAGTCGAAGCGAGATTCGGCGCTTCGTTGAGGGTTGGGATAATGATGGAAATACGTGGGATGGGATGAGGTTTAGGCATATGTTTTGATGTCTTTCCCCATAGGTGAAGGTCCTCGGGGCGGTCGAGGTCTTCGAGGGTTTCCAAGAGCACTGTCGAAAGCCCGAGGTCATCTGCAATTTGGCTGGTCCTTGCCAAGACCTTTTCGGTCCCCCATGGAATATCAACGAACAATTGGGGGAAGGTTTGGCGCAAGCCGATCAAATAGTAGCCCCCATCGCGGCAAGGCCCGAGAACCATATCCGTAGAACTAAGGCTCTCAAAGGCTTGCAGCAGGATACGAGCTGTGATCCCTGGAATATCTGTTCCCACAAGGAAAACCCGGTCCATTCCTCTTTGGAACGCCTCGTGGAATGCGCGCACCATGCGCTCCCCAAGATCGCCGCTCCCCTGGGGGCGGGAAGGCGGATCCCGGCCGAGCCACTGTTCCATGAGATGTTTGCTGCCACCTTCGTAATGAACTTCGATGGACACGGGACGGTAACTCTGGAGTTGTCTTGCCAGGGTGAGGGTATGTTCGGTCATACTGCGTTGGAGCCCTGCGGCTCCATCAGGCCCGAGGGAAGGGATGAGGCGGGTTTTGGTCTTTCCTGGCTCGGGATAGCGGGTGAAAATGATGAGGCCCTCGCGATACGGGTATGGGCCGGAGGGATAGCGAGGTCCCGATGCCTCGAGAGAATAGCTAAAACCTGTCATCGCGCTCATTGTCGGTGGCTGGAGATCCGTTCAGATCGGATTCCTGATCCCCCACGGGTTCATGCCGCTCCCTCGTCAATCAGCCACACGAGCCTCCCCACAGGGCTCACCCGGGCAGCAGGATACGATCGAGTTGCCGGATCCAAATCTTTCAAGATCGAGCGAATGACCTCCCTCTTTCCGGCCCCCGACACCAAGAATAAGACACATTCAGCCCTGTTAATCACCGGGAGGGTAAGGGTAATTCGGGGCACAGGAGGGGAACCATAGGGGCCACGAACCACGGCCACCCAGCGTTTTTTCTCCTCCAGGGCCTGATTGTCCGGAAACAAGGATGCAGTGTGTCCATCTTTTCCCACACCCAGCAATATCAGATCAAAGGAGGGAAATGGTTCGATTCCGCCAGAAGCGGGGGAATACCTTTCCAATTTGCCGAAGGAACCAAAAAATTCCCCGAGGATCTTCTCATAGGCTTCTGCAGCGTCCTCAGGAGGGTTCAGCTCCGCCGGTATGCGATGAACGTTTTGGGAGGGAACCGGGACTTTTGAGATCAGCGTACGAAAGGCCATGGCGAAATTACTGTCGGGATGATCCGAGGGCACACAGCGCTCGTCTCCCCAGAAAAGGTGGATGTCACGCCAAGGCATCCTGGTATCAAAGGGTGGTCGGGCCAGGGCCTCATACATCGGCCGAGGGGTATTGCCGCCTGAAAGAGCGATCGTGAAAGCCCCGTACCTTTCCATGCATTCCTCAGCCAGCCGACAGGTGAATTCAGCAGCGGCGTAGCTGAGGGCCTCGAGATTGCGGTAACGTTGTACCTCTGGCTTCATTTCCATTGCTGTTTGTTCCTGAGAATCCAGCCAAGCAAAGGCCATGGAACGAAAGGCCTTGGTTTAGCAGTAAAGCATGAAGCTTGCCTCAAGGCTCATTGTAAAAACACACGAGAATATCCCTTTTCGTACACTCCCTTGAGGGATAATCGCCTTGGAGCAGGGGTGTCCCACTGAAGCAGGACTCGAATTTTCAGATATATCAGAGGTAAGACCTGAACTCAGGTCACAATGGCTCCCCCTCAGGTGAAACCTGGGCCTGCTGTGCAGGCATAGCAGTGGTCCGAGACAGCAATGGGAGTTCCCGGTTTGGGCGGCCCAGCCATCTCTGAAATGTGGGTCTTACGCCCACTTATATAGAGCCCTTTGGCAAGATTAAAATCGCAATCATAGAGGTATCCGTCCCACGAGACAGAGATAAGCGAACGACACATAAGCCCTTCGATGGCACAGGGATTGAAGCGCGAAGCGAGGGTTTGCAGGTACTTTTCGAGGTTGCCCGAATGCCGCAGCCACTGGCGAAATCTTCCCAGGGGAACATTGGCAAAGGTATAGACATGGTTGAAGGTGATTGCCCACTTCCTTTGGAGATCACGACGAAATCTCTTTTCTTCCTGAGCCTGTGAGGCGGGAAGAAAAGCACCGGTAGGGTTGGAGACCAAATCAAGCTCCAGGGCTGATCCGTCGTGGCCGTATCCCATGGAATTGAGTTTCTTTAGGACCGAGATGGATTTTTCAAATACTCCCTTTCCCCGCTGAGCTTCCGCCTGAGTTGCATTCACAGAAGGGAAGGATGCGACGATCGCGATGCTGTGTTTTTTGCAGATGTCCATAAGGAAATCACCCTTTCCATCGCCCAGGGTGGTGAGGTTGGAACGGAGCATGACCCTTGGCGCAAGGGGCGATAACCTTTCGATCATGGTAACCAGATTCGGATTCAGTTCCGGTGCCCCGCCGGTAATGTCGATCACTTGAAAATGGCCCCGTTGGGCAAAGGCTACAACCTCATCCAGGGTCTCACCGTCCATCACCGCCTTGCGGTTGGGGCCAGCGTCTAGATGGCAATGGCGGCACGCTTGGTTACACAGCAAGCCCACGTTGATCTGGAGGGTTTGTGTCTGGCCGCGGGTAAGCTCGAGGCCATGTTTCGAGAGGGTGAGACGAAAAGATTCCACGGACAAGGCATTCTTGGCTGATGACCTTATGGTGTCTTGCGATAATGGCTCACCATACATTTGGCTATCCCTTCTTCATTACCTGTTCAATTTCGGGTGGATCGATACCCAGGGGAGCACAAGGTGCCAGCTTTCGACCATGGGAACCGGTTGATATTTGTTACAGATTTCCTCATGGTAACGGGTTGGCCTTCCACCATATATTGAACAAGCATTCCACTGCTATTCTCCTACATTGATAATTTCTTTGCAATTTTGCGCATCTGTACCCCATGGACGAGAGAAGCGCCTCCTCGTATGGCAACGCCCACATGGATGGCCTCCGTCATCTCGCTCAAATTTGAACCCTTTTCCAGGCAAGCCTGGGTGTAAGCATCGATGCAGTACGGACACTGAACGGTATGGGCTACCGCAAGGGCAATGAGGGCTTTCTCCCTTTCCGTGAGTTCCCCTTCGGCGAATACAGCACTATAGTAGTCAAAGAACTTCTTGCCCAGATCTGAGGCCTCCTCTGCGATCTCCTCGAACTTCGGAAGATCCTGAGGTTCATAATAGCTTTCCATGATCATATCCCCCCCTTCGTGAAGCCAATTTATCTGTTACCTATGATCAACCTCATCCAGGCTTGAGCGGCTTCGGGCCCCCAGGCTCCGGATTCGTATGGGTGCAGTTTTTCCGTCCGTTCTGGACTCTTTTCGAGTTGCTCAAGTATCGGTGACAAAAAAGACCAGCAGAGTTCTACCGCATCCTGTCGCCAAAAGAGCAAGTGATCACCCTGGATGCAGTCAAGGAGCACTTTTTCATATGCCTCCACTATTGGGCCGCCGTAATTTTCATAATAGTAAAAATCCATGGTAACCGATCGCAAACAAAACCTCGCTCCCGGATTTTTTGTCTGAAACGTCAAGGTTATTCTTTCATCGGGCTGAATCCGCAGGATCAAGCGGTTAGCCATAATATGTTCCCCGAGGACATTCTGGAACATGGAATGAGGGACCTCCTTGAACTGAATGACAATCTCGGTGAGCTTTCTGGCCAGCCGCTTCCCTGAAACTATGTAGAAGGGAATGCCACGCCAGCGCCAATTGTCGATAAAAACCCGCATAATGGCAAAGGTGGGGGTGAGGGATTGAGGGTTTACACCGGGTTCATCGCGGTAGCCCGGTACCATCGTACTGTCGATTTTCCCCGGTGCATATTGCCCCAAGATGAGATTTTCTTCCTGATCCTTATCAGGGAGGGGTTTGAGGGATCGAAACACCTTTACCTTCTCATCTCTTACCCGGTCAGCTTCGCTCAGGGAAGGCGGTTCCATGGCGGTCAGGGCCAGAAGCTGCATCATGTGATTCTGGAACATGTCTCTCAAGACGCCTGCCTCTTCGTAGTATCCAGCCCGATTTTCCACGCCCAGTGTCTCAGCGGCAATGACGCCGACATAATCTATATAACCACGGTTCCAAATTGGCTCGAAGATAGCATTGCCGAAGCGAAAGATCAGCATGTTCTGAACGGTTTCCTTAGCCAGGTAATGATCGATGCGGTAGATCTGGTGTTCTTGAAAGCTTTCATGAAGGGTTTGATCGAGGTCGATGGCTGTACTCAGGTCCCTACCGAAGGGCTTTTCAACGACGATACGACACCACCCTTTTCCATCCACCCTTTCAACGGAAAGGCCCTTTTGCCCGAGCATTTGAGCGGACATCTTGTAAAGAGAGGGGGGAATGGCGAGGTAAAAAATCCTATTTCCCCCTGTAGAGTGTTTCCTGTCAAGGTCTCTCAGGAAATCGGCAAGCTGAGTGTATGAGGGGAGGGAGTCATACTCCAGGGGTTGGTAATAGAGAGATGTTGCAAATGCCGGCCATTGTGACCTGTCCATGTTGCCGGCTTCCTTGATCGCCTCTGCCATTCTCCCTTGAAAGTCTTGCCTGGTCCATTTTGTACGAGCACACCCAACGATGAGAAACGGAGTCGGCAATGCTCCATTCAGATAGAGATCATACAGAGCTGGAATCAGCTTTCTGGCGGTGAGGTCTCCGGAGGCACCGAAAATGACAATGGTGCAGGGATCAAGGCTGCCTTCGATCAGACAGGCTTCAGGGGGAATGCCCAAATCAGGGGCTTTGCTCTTGACTATTATTTCCACGATTTCACTTCCCTTTCCAGGGCCGAAGCCATATTCTTTTTCTTTTCTTAAGCTCATGAGAGCGCTGTAGGGCCCACCCTGATGTTGTGTTGCTTTTTGTTGGTCTTCGTCCCGCGCTCAATCTTCTCGGCCCTAACTTCATACACAAACTTAACCCAGTCATGTCCATAGTAATCCTCTGCCACTGCCCGCAGGGGAAAACCATGCTTACGGGGAAGGTCTTCCCCGTTAACCCTATAAGCCAGAAAGACCTTATCGGAAAGGACATCCTTTATGGGGTACCTCATCACCTTTTCATAGGGGCCCTTCGGTCCCCGAATGGTAACGTGGGTTACACCAACCTTAGTTTCTGCCCTCTGAAGCAACTCCTTGATGGAGATGCCTTTCCACGTACCATGGTTAGCGAAAAATCCCGGACAGATCAGCAAAACGGTCCGCTCGATAGATGGCAGGCCAGTAATTTCAGAATAGCCCATCCTCAAGGGCTTCTTAAGGTGCCCCGTAACCTCCAAACGCCACGTATCGAGGTTCACTTCATGGTCCGTTAACCCCATGGTCCCAAAATCCTTCAGTGGGGTAACCTCAAGGTTGCTGGCGTCCAAATCCGCGGGGTTTTTATTGACGAGGCTTTCCCTTTTTGTTCCTCTCGGCAGAATGACTTTTTTGGTCTTGGCCCACACCCGTCGGACCCCCGAGAAGGACAAACTGACGAGGAGGCTTAGGCCAGCAAGGCTTCTTATTGCTAATTCGATAAATTCCCTTCGGGTCTCCATATCGTCAACCGTTCTCCTTACCGCCAGCAAGTTTAGGCCTCTTTTTTTCTCGTCGGATGAGAGCAGGATATGGCCGCCACATTCCCCGCAAAGGGCCGTGATTCCTTTATCCAAGGAAGACTCTCCTCCTCGATTGAAACTGAAATTCCTCCTTAATGCGCGAATTTTGGACTCCTCATCACTGACTATCCCGCAACTGTTTCAACCCAACCGAGACATCACCCTTAATGTGGAAGCGGATGAGGCGACGTCCGTGCTCGGCAAGGGCCCTAAAGTCCCCCAGTGCTTGGGCGGCGATGAGGGTGCCGAAACTGTATGGTTCACCCGGAATAGCGATATCACTCTCCGGTGCATGGGTAATCTGAATGAAAAGCCCCTTATTCCCGTCGCCCTTGTGCAGTTGACCGGTGGAGTGGAGAAAGCGGGGGCCGTAGCCAAGGGTAGTGGCAACCTTCAGTCTGTCTCGGAGGGTAAGGCGAATGCTTTCCAGGATCGCATCGTTCTCATCCGTTCGCGGCACGTAGGCCATCAAGGCCAGATAATCGCCAGGACCCGCCAATTTCACAAAATCGGCAAAGATCTCCCTGATGGTAGCTCCGTTTTTCCCACTGCCGCCAAAGGCCTCAATATCGCCCTCAACCAGGGTAGGGACATCTGCCGGAAGGCTTCCCGTTTCCTGGAAGGCCTTCAGCATTTCTCGTGCCTTGACCTTTGCCGCCTCTACATTTGGCTGGTCGAAGGGGTTAATGCCGAGAACCGCCCCGGCGGCAGCAGTTGCCATCTCCCATCTGAAGAATTCCCCGCCGAGATCTTCCCTTTCATCGAGCGAAATGCGGATGACTGGATGTCCAGCAGCCTCAAGGGCATCGACTCCCTTGTCCAGAAGGTCATTTTCATCCCCCTCCATTCTCAAGTAAACGAAGAAGCGGTCATCTCCGTAGTGATCCGGGGCTTCGAATCTCTCCCCGGCCACGGGCAGGATACCCTTGCCATTCTTTCCAGTGCTCTCGGCGATGAGCTGTTCAACCCATACGCCAAAGGTTTCGATACTCGGGGAGGCAAAAAAGGTTATCTTGTCACGGCCGGCCACGGCCAGCTCACCCATCGCAGCACCCAGGGCCACCCCCGGGTTTTCGGTCACGGGAACACAGTAATGGGTGGCGTGGAGCATGGTGATGGCCCGGTCCAGAAGCTTGTGCAAGTTTATGCCGATCAGGGCGGCTGGCACCAGGCCGAAGTAGGTGAGGGCGGAATAACGGCCACCAATGTCAGGCGGGGAGGAGAAGACGCGGCGCAGGTTTTTCTCAGAGGCGAGAGTTTCCAGCGGGGAGCCGGGATCCGTGATGACCACGAAGTTCTGGCCGGGATTCGCTTTTACGGCGCTGACGGCGTTGTGGAAGAACTTGAAGAAGGAGAGCGTTTCAGTGGTCCCTCCCGATTTGCTGGAGACGAGAAAGAGGGTGTTGGCTACGTCAACACTATCCGCGATGTTTTGCACGGAGGCGGGATGAGTGCTATCGAGA
>JBGVTJ010000294.1:0-3872 GCA_041862515.1 Thermodesulfobacteriota bacterium
AACTCAGCAAACTCCGGAAAAACTCCCCTCTGGGCGACCATGATATCCATTGCCAGACCTGGACCGAGAGGCTTTTTGTGTGTTTATGCGATTTTCATGAGTCCCTAGAGAACTCTTTTGGGATCTCGCTTATCCTGAGAAATGACGAAATCCGTGAAATATGGAGGTGATGCTAAGATCGCAAATAAATCCGTCCTCTTGAAGTCCTGAATGATCTGCCTTAAGCTCACCCCATCATTCCCTCTGTAACGTTAGCTCCTTAGGTGGTTTTTTCCCCTCGACGTTTATGCTAATCACCGAATTGCCAATCTCATCTAAATTCCCCGTTGATGCGTTCATCTTTTTAATAATTGTCTCCACAGTGGGATCATTTGACGTGTATTCAATCGGAAAAGATGTTTCATCGATTACCTTGACCTCCCGAAAACCGGCCTCTCTGATCGCACCTAAATACTCGTCCTTCAATATCGCCCCTGAAATGCACCTGATATAACTCTCGGTCGAATTTTTTATGAAATCGGGAAGCTCTTGCATCAAGACAATATCCGATACCATCAGCCTTCCACCGGGTTTGAGTACCCTAAACGCCTCCTTAAAAACCTTTTTTTTGTCTGGTGAGAGGTTGATGACACAGTTTGAAATGACGACGTCAACGGAATTATCGGCTGCTGGTATATTTTCGATCTCTCCAAGCCTGAATTCTACATTTGCATAATTGGCCTTTTTTGCATTTTCCCGAGCCTTATCGATCATCTGCGGCGTCATATCCACGCCGATGACCTTTCCCCCCTTCCCCACTTCGTTCGCTGCAAGGAAACAATCCAAGCCAGCGCCCGAGCCAAGATCAAGAACTGCGTCGCCCTCCTTTAGCGAAGCAAGGGCGACGGGGTTACCACAGCCGAGACCTAAGTTTGACCCTTCAGGAACCGCATTGAGGTCTTTCTTGCTGTAACCCATCTTCTCGCTAGTGTTTTGAGTCACATCAGGACTTCCACAACAGGAACTCTCGGGTCCACAGCAAGAGCTCTCCCTTTTGGCTATCTCAGCGTAGCCTTCCCGTACTAGCTTCTTTATTTCCCCGTTTTCCATTTTGATTCCCTCCAATTTTATGTTCCTAGTATCTCTTTCATGAGTGGTCCAAGCCTTCCCTTGACCATGTCTGCAAGATCGTCCACTCTAATTAAGGAAATACAGCATACCTCACCATCCTTTTCCCAGCTTATAACCGCAAACTTATCACCAGCGCGAATTCTTGCCGTATCTCTGATGCTTTTCGGGAGCACCATCTGTCCCCTCTCATCTATGCTGATGACCGAATCAACTTTACAGGAGCATATACCACCATCCATCGGCATGCAACTGGACTCATTTCCACTTCCTTCTCGCATTTTCATCACGCTATTGTTTTTGTGTTCAGAGATATTAGATTATTCTAAAATATCAGAACTCACTGATAATGTACCCATTCCAATACGGTTTGTCAAGTAAATTTTAAAGATTTCTTCCTTCATTTTACTCGAGGCGCAAAATAGCCTTAGGCAATGAATTGAGGATATGAGAAGTTGCCACCGGCGGAATGAGGAGTAATCAAAGATTCCCCACAAGCAATAGAGATCCGAAGGCGGGGCACAAAATGGGGCGACACGGACCCGCGGAAAAAAGGAGGCCTCTTTTTACTTTCCCATTAACTCTTCAACTTCTTTCTTGCCCTCTTCAAGTTCTTTCCCTTGCTCCCTGTCCTCTGTTAACAGGAGGGTATGAAATTCTCCCACATGGGTCTTCTCTTCCTTGGCTATCTCAAGGAGAATCTTCTTGAGATTTTCGTTTTCGGTCATGGCTGCCATTTGCTCATAGAGATTTATCGCATCCAATTCGGCAATTATTCCGGCTCTGAGTATTTCCTTATCTACATCCTGTTTTGTTGCTTTCTCAAGATTTATGGGTATTTGCGATAGCATGGACTGTACCTCCTGCTAAGTAGATCGGGAGAAAACTTTAGTTAAAGAATTTTGCTCGCTCATGTTACCACCAAGGGGAGATCTTTTATCACACGAAAATAGACCACATATTTTACGAGATCGCCGGTTCCCGGGTACACCACCTCATCCGCACGCTTTCGAATCTCATCGAGCAGTGGTCCTTCCGTTTCCTCGCTCACCTTTTCCAAGTATAGGCGAAATCCTTCAAAGCCCTTCGCGTTGAATGCGTACACGGCATAAGGATTTTCCTGGAGGTTGGCATGCGTGAGCCGTTCGGTCATTCCGAATGCCAGTGTGTTGTCATCCATAACATGGGGTCGTGAGTATACGGCGATGTTTACCTCACCTTTCTTCCCCGCCGTGGCCAAAAATCCCTTCCCCTTTTTCGTTTCAAAGTATTCTTTCCAGTTCATCCTTCATTTCCTCCAAAACCCATCAAAATCACCCGGGATATGAAAATGATAATTTAAATAGCAAAAAAAGTAAAGAACGGTCTTTCAGAAATAAGAGGGCCCCCTTTTCTCAACGCCCGAGAGCGCACCCAAACCGATTCTGCTTGTCAGGGGCTATCCCAGCCAATCGAGCAGGATCAGGAGGCATCAACGATCCTCATGAAATTTCAGATAGTGTACTGGTATGATGTTTCCCATAAGCAACAAACCGACCAGCATGATTCCCAGTGGAAAGGAGCCTCCTTCTCCCATAATCCCAATTCCGGCCGGGATAGCTCCTGCTCCTAAGAGAAAGGCTACGGGGATAGTGAGGGAGACTGCAACGTTCCTGACTTGTGGAGGGCCAATTTTAGAGAGAGCAGCGAAACCTGGTGGGAAAAAACAGCCTGCCAGAACGGGTTGCAGAAACAAAACGGGGATGATCCATACCCCGCGGCTCATCCCCAAGAGCACGGTTGCCACTCCAGTGGCCAGAAATACACCCCCCAACGCCCGTCTCGGACCCAGTTGATCCGTTGCCCATCCCGCCAGAAAAACAACACCCAGCCCTGCGATCCGGGATAGACCGATAAGAGTGTTAGCCCAGCCCCGCTCTAGCCCCCGCTCGGTAACTAAATACAGAGGAAGCATGGTATAAACTCCGACGGTTGCCCCAATCGCCATGCTGAAAAGTGCCATCATGATCCAAAAAGAAGGACATGTTAGGAGAACTCGGAGTGTTTTTGTGCTGGGAATCTCCCCAGAAAATGCCCCACCCTTTCCGAAGCGTGCGAAGGTCACACCGACAATGAACGCAGCTCCCCCCAAAAGCGCCAGAACTTCCCGCCAGGAAAACCATACCATAAATGCCTCCGCCAGTAGTGGGGCCGCTATAAAGCCCAGGTTGGGAGCTAGTTCGTGAACCGCTAGCGCCTTCCCCCAGTCCCTTGAGTTCACGATTGCCGTGAGGGTGACGATGCCTGATGAAAGATAAAGACCTGCTGATAATCCTAGCAGGATCAGTCCCAATCGAATCCACCAGAGGGTATGGCCGAGGGAAACAGCGAGTAGTGACCCACCTACGGCCATGGAGGAAAGGCTAATCGTCCTTCTGTGGGTGAAACGGGATGAAAAGAACCCAGAACCCAAAAGCCCTAAACAATAGCCCAGGGAAATAAAGAGAAAAAAGGAACCTGCCTCGCTGTGACCGACATTAAGATCTCTCTCAATTGCAGGCATCAAAGGAGCCAGAACTACCCTTGCAAGGAAATTGAGAAAGAAGATCGCGGTCAGATAGAGGAGGGATGGCAAATGAGACCGAAAAGGAGGCACCAGATTATCCTATTGTTTGGAACTATCTGTGTCTTTATAGGCCTTCGCATGTTTACCGAGAACCAATCAATCCTAACATTTTTCGTTTGTATACTCCAGTAATGTGGAATATTACTCGACAAGGGCTCTC
>JBGVTJ010000295.1:0-33393 GCA_041862515.1 Thermodesulfobacteriota bacterium
TGAACTATTCAACGCTATCACTCCAAAGCCCTCGGGAGACCCCCCGGGGGTATTTTTTTATCCACATGATGGCTAAAGCGAGGAAAAAAGAGAGTCAAAGGGCCCTCGTTGCCCTAGAAGACGGCACGATCTTCGAGGGAACGGCATTCGGTGCTCTCGGGAAGAAAACGGGAGAAGTCGTCTTCAACACGAGCATGACAGGGTACCAGGAGATTCTCACGGACCCCTCCTATAAGGGCCAAATTGTCACCATGACCTACCCTCTCATCGGCAATTATGGCGTGAACGAAGAGGATGTTGAGTCCATACAACCATATGTTGAGGGCTTCATCGTCAGGGAATACAGTCCCATACCAAGTAGTTGGCGAGCGCAGGGGGATTTAGGCCAGTTCCTGAAAAACCGTGTAATCATGGGAATCGAAGGAGTAGATACTCGGGCTTTAACCAAACACATTCGAACTGCCGGGGCCATGAAGGCCATCATTTCAACCGAGGATATGAATAAGGATCGTCTCATTGAAAAGGCCAAGGCCTCGCCCGGATTGATAGGCCGAGATCTGGTCAAAGAGGTTTCGTGTTCGGCGCCATATCCATGGGAAAATAGATTTCCCGCTGTATGCCAACCTCCCTTCTCCCCTCGAGATCATCGGTACCGAATCATAGCTATGGATTTCGGCATCAAGCACAATATCCTCCGTCTTCTTGAGTCATTGGGATGTGACATCACCGTCGTCCCGGCCAATACGACCGCCGATGAAATTCTCTCCTTCCATCCTGATGGTATTGTGCTTTCCAACGGGCCAGGAGATCCGGAGGGTGTGCCCTATGCTATTGAAACCACCCGGGAGCTCATTGGGAAAAAACCGATTTTTGGAATCTGCCTGGGGCACCAGATTTTGGGCCTTGCCCTTGGGGGACGGACATACAAACTGAAATTCGGCCATCACGGGGGAAATCATCCGGTGAAGGATCTGAAAAGGGGGAAGGTGAACATCACAGCCCAAAATCATGGTTTCTGTGTCGATATAAACTCCCTCGATGATGACGATATTGAGGTTACCCATGTAAATCTGAATGATCAGACCCTGGAGGGGATGAGGCACCGAGAACTCCCAATCTCTTCCATTCAATTTCATCCGGAGGCCTCTCCTGGCCCCCATGATGCCCGCTACCTCTTCGAGGATTTCATCGAGATGATGGAACTCTCTCCAAGGTGATTATGCCGAAACGGACCGATATTCATAAGATTCTCATCATAGGTTCTGGCCCCATCGTCATCAGCCAAGCCTGTGAATTTGACTATTCGGGAACTCAAGCCTGTAAAGCCCTCAAGCAGGAGGGGTTTGAAGTCATCCTGGTAAACAGCAATCCCGCCACCATCATGACCGATCCCGAGATGGCTGACAGGACCTATATCGAACCCATCACCGCCGAAGTGGTTGAAAAGATCGTAGCGCGTGAGAGGCCCGATGCCCTCCTCCCCACTTTGGGCGGGCAAACCGGGCTCAACGTGGCCGTCCAAGTTTTTGAAAGGGGTATCTTGGACCATTACGGCGTGCAGATGATCGGGGCCAATTACGGGTCCATCAAAAAGGCCGAAGACCGAAGGAGTTTCAAGGAGTCGATGGACGCAATCGGCCTCGACCTTCCCAAAAGCGGCCTCGCTTACACCATGGAGGAGGCCCTTAACGTGGCTGGTGAGATCGGATTTCCCGTCATCATTCGCCCCAGCTTCACCCTGGGGGGTACGGGGGGGGCCGTAGCATACAATATCAAGGAATTCAAGGAACTGGCATTGAGGGGTCTCGAGGCCAGCATGATCGGTGAGATTCTCATCGAGGAGTCCGTCCTCGGGTGGAAGGAATACGAACTGGAGGTGATGCGGGATCTCCGGGACAATGTCGTCATCATCTGCTCCATCGAAAATTTCGACCCCATGGGAATTCATACTGGGGACAGTATCACCGTTGCCCCGGCTCAAACCCTCACGGACAAGGAATACCAGCAAATGCGGGATGCGGCCATTAGCGTCATGAGGGAGATCGGGGTTGAAACTGGGGGCTCCAATATTCAGTTCGCCGTGAGACCGGAAGACGGCAGGATGGTAATCATTGAGATGAACCCCAGGGTATCCCGAAGCTCAGCTTTGGCCTCCAAGGCAACGGGGTTCCCCATCGCCAAGATTGCTGCCAAATTGGCCGTGGGATATACCTTGGATGAGATACCCAACGACATTACCAAGAAAACTCCTGCCTGTTTCGAGCCCACCATAGACTACTGTGTCGTTAAAATTCCCCGGTTTACCTTTGAAAAATTTCCGGGATCCGATGACACCCTTACGATATCCATGAAATCCGTGGGAGAAACCATGGCCATCGGTCGAACCTTCAAAGAGGCTCTTCAGAAGGGCCTCCGATCCCTGGAGGTTGGGAGATATGGCCTCGGAGCCGATGGAAAGGATAATTGGAACGGGAAAGACCCTCTCGGCCCAGGGCCACAATCCTCCAATTCGAAAGGGGAAATGCTCTATGAAAAATTGCGCGTACCCCGTCCCGATCGAATCTTTCATATCAAAGAGGCCCTCCAATGCGGAATGGATATCGACAAAATCCATAAGCTGACCCATATCGACCCGTGGTTTCTCCACAACATGAAGGAGATCGTCGATTTGGAGGGTGAAATAAGACGGTACGAGGTCGAATTTCGGGATTTGGAGCTCTGGGCAGGCGTGAAGAACCAAGAGAAGCTCATGATTCCTCAGAACCTCCTGAGAAAGGCCAAGACCTATGGTTTCTCGGATCGTCAGTTAGGGCACCTCATGGGGCTCAAGGAGTCTGAGATACGGAGTTTGAGGGTTGATAGGAAAATTCTCCCCACCTTTAAGTTGGTAGACACCTGTGCTGCCGAGTTTGATGCGTATACTCCCTACTACTATTCCACGTACGAGACGGAGGATGAAGCGAGGATATCCAAGCGAAAGAAAATCATGATTCTGGGAGGGGGGCCCAACCGCATCGGGCAAGGTATAGAATTCGATTACTGCTGTGTCCATGCGGCCTTTGCGCTCAAGGAACTCGGATATGAGACCATCATGGTTAACAGCAATCCCGAAACGGTAAGCACGGATTACGACACATCGGATAAGCTCTACTTCGAACCGTTGACTCTGGAAGACGTGCTGAACATCGTCGAGAGGGAAAATCCCGATGGGGTCATCGTCCAGTTTGGGGGACAGACACCCTTGAACCTGGCGGTAGCCCTGGAGAAGGCGGGGGGCAAGATCATCGGGACATCCCCCGAAAACATCGATCGGGCTGAGGACCGGGATCGATTTGCCCTCCTGCTCAAAAAGCTCAAATTGCACCAAGCTCCTAACGGAACCGCCACCTCTCCGGATGATGCAAAAAGGATAGCTGATCACATAGGTTATCCCGTCGTGGTGAGGCCCTCTTATGTGCTGGGGGGAAGGGCCATGGAGATCGTCTACGATGAGGAATCCTTGATGGGATTCATGGAGCGAGCGGTCGAGGCTTGCCCTGAACACCCCGTTCTTATCGATAAGTTTCTGGAGGAGGCTATTGAGATCGACGTTGACGCCGCAACCGATGGCGAACGGTGCGTTGTTGCTGGGATCATGGAACATATCGAAGAGGCGGGCATCCATTCGGGCGATAGCGCTTGCGTCATACCTCCTTTCTCCTTAACCGATGAGCTCATTGAACGGATCAAGGCCAATACCGCTGCCTTGGCCCAAGAGCTCAACGTCGTGGGATTAATGAATGTCCAATATGCGGTCAAGAACGACACCGTCTATGTATTGGAGGTCAATCCCAGGGCTTCAAGGACAGTTCCCTTTGTGAGCAAGGCTACGGGCGTATCGTGGGCAAAGATTGCGGCCAAAATCATGGTCGGAAAAACATTGGACGAATTGGGCGTTACGCGAGAAGTCGTAATCAATCACGTTGCCGTGAAGGAAGCCGTCCTCCCCTTCAAGCGTTTTTACGGCGTTGATACCCTTTTGGGCCCCGAGATGAAATCAACGGGGGAGGTAATGGGTATTGACGCGGATTTTGGAATGGCCTTCGCTAAATCCCAGATGGCGGCCGGGCAGACCCTGCCCTTCAAAGGTACGGTGTTTATCAGCGTGATGAATAAAGATAAGAGACATGTGGTATTTATTGCCAAAAAACTCGTTGACCTTGGATTTCATATCGTGGCCACAACGGGAACGGCCAAAGTCCTTGCCAAAAATGGAATCCCGGTGAACCCCGTTCACAAGGTCGACGAGGGAAGACCCCATATCGTCGATCTCATCAAGAACGGAGAGATCCACTTGATCATTAATACCCCCAGCGGGAAAAAACCGAAGGCCGATGAGGTAGCCATACGAAGTGAAGCGGTCATCCACGACATCCCCTGCATCACCACCTTGTCCGGGGCCTCGGCGGCCGTAAATGGCATGGAATCCATGATCCGGAGCGGAATCTCCGTCCAATCCATCCAGGAGTACCACACCCAAATCACACGATGATTTTCAGGAAGAGAGCTGCATTGTATCGCTCCTTGCCAATGGGTTTATCCAACCGTCAATCTGAGAAAATTTAATCATTCCGAATGGTTATGGATAACATCTATTTCTATTATTACTATTTTCGGGATACATGAGGGATATCGGCACATAATGAGAAAAAACATGAAGTTTTATTTTATAAGGCAAAAGAATAATTGATGTTTTTGATATTGCCAAAGGATATTCTCCATTTCTTTCCCTTTGTATCCCTCCCTCGAGAATACCTGTTAACGGCATAGTGTGATTGATCATCTTCCTTTGGGAAGAATGCGTAAAAGGCACCTACAAAGGAAAAAAGGGAGCATATCTTCGGGAAGTTTATCGAGGGGAGGTGGGAGGCAGCTACATTGTTCCGATGAGAAAAAGATGAAGTTTTGGTATCAAAACGCACTATGCTGGGCGTAGGTGGAATTTACGAGAGATCGAGTCTTAATCCCTTTCTTATAAGCTATGGCCAGAAGAGAAATGGGATGGACGGCCTCTTTCCGGGTTCCTTGAAAGATCTGTAGCTTGCAAGCCCCACAAGCGGTCGAAACCCTTTCTACCCCAGAATCCTCAATTTCCTCGAAGAGCCTTTTCCCGATGGCCATGGAAAGATCGAAGTTCTTCTTCTTCATGCCGTATGTCCCAACAAGGCCGCAACACCTATCAGAAAACTCCTTGATCGTGATGCCGGGTATCAATCGAAGCAATTCAACGGGTTCCTTACTGACACCCAAGGCACGGAGATGGCAGGGGTTGTGATAGCCCACGGTGAGGTTCATCTCCCCGAGTTGCAAAAGGAGTTCTCCCTTTTCGTGAAGCATCATGAGGAACTGATGGATATCATAACATTCCTCTGCCACCTCATGGGCCGCGTCCGAACTCACAATTCTCGGATACTCCATCTTCACCGCAAGGGCACAGCTGGGCTCGCTGAAAACGATGGAGAGACCCTGTTCAATGTACGAAACCATCATCTGTACGTTCGTTTCGATGTCTTCCATCACCCGCTTTATGGAGCCCGCGTTGATCCGGGCGATCCCGCAGCACCGGAAATCGGGAATGAGCACGTCAAAACCGTTATGTTCCAGTACCTCCACGGTTGCCAGCCCATCCCCCTCGGGCTCATTGAAGTTGGAGTAACAACTGAGGAAATATACAACTCGTTTATCCCCCTTGGGGCGAGGCCTATCCCTCATGATTTTCCGCAAAGTTCGCCTCCGAAAAGAGGGAAGGTATCGGCGCTGATCCAGTCCCACCGTTTTTTCCAGCAACTGTCTGACGGGAAAGAACGAATTGGCCAAATTCACCAGGGGAGCTAAGGAGCTTCCCGTTTTGCAGAGGAGACTCGTATTGGAGAAGAAGCGACTGCTCAGGGGTTCTCCATGCCTCTCTATATAGTGAGCTCGACCACCCATGGCAAGCCACGGTATATTTGCCCCAGAGGGGCAATCCGTTAAACACCTCTTGCAATTGACACAGGAATCCATGAGCTCCTTGAATTCCGGGGAATCCAGGATTTTCGGATCGAGGTGTCCTGATACGAGTTGCCTCAAAATGGTAGCCTTAGACCGCCCCATAGCCCATTCATCAAGGAGCTCCTGAGCGATGGGACAATACGATCGGCATTTTCCACATCCAGAACAGTCCTCTATTGCTCCCCTTATCCATTCCCCGTCGAGGATACTCCCCATATTGAGAACACGATCATCAACTCCATACTTAAGGTGTTGGTTAAGGGCATTCCCTTCCCCTCCAACCACGCACCCGGGATTGAGAACATTCTTCGGGTCGAAGAGAATTTTTATCTCCGCCATGGCCCGATGGAGTTGAGGATACTGTCTTTTGAGATAATACGTCCTGAGGCGTCCATCACCGTGTTCTCCGCTAATCGTCCCTTTCAACGAGAGGACGAGGTCATAGCAGGCCTCGGCAAGGGCTACCATCTTCTCCACCTCATCCCTGCGCCTCAAGTCCAGAAAGACCATGATATGGGGATTTCCATCACCAGCATGACCATAAATACTGGCTTCCACTCCATACTTTTCGAAAAGTTGCCTCAGGCCTTTAATATACCGGGAGAGGTTGCTCGGGTGAACAGCCGCATCCTCGACAAAAGCAAGGGGCTTCTTGGGTCCCTTGATCTTGTTGAGAATCGGGCCGGAAACACTTCTGACCTTTTCGAACATGGCCATGTCCGCCTTATCGCTGGCAACCTTCATGTCAACGGCCAGTGTTTCGTCATGGATAGTTCTTTTTCGTACTTTCGCGAACGTTCGGCGGAGTTGCTCATCGCTTTCACCCTGGAACTCAATATAGAGAATTGCCTCCACACCCTCGGGGAGATAAGGACGCATCTCCTTTCTCTGTTCTCTGGCCAGATCGAGGATTTGCCGTTCCATGATCTCGACCATGGAGGGAGAGAGCTCCAGGATCTTCTCCGTTGCCCTGCCCACAGTATCCAAGTCATCAAAATAGAGCAAGCCGCTCAATGCCTCCCCTCCAGGAGGAGGTATGAGCCGTAGCTTCGCCTCAGTAATGATCCCCAGTGTCCCCTCAGAACCCACGAAGAGGGGAGTGAGGTTCAAGGATCCATTATCCCTCAGCCCCCAGAGGTCGTACCCCGAGGAGTTCTTGAGGGTAAAAGGCTTTTCCTCTTCCATGGGACCCCGGTACCGTCGGAGGAGATCCGGTATCACCCGGTAAATCTTATCCTCGAAGCTTTCTGAACCCGTCGACTGCAGCCCTTTTCTCCCTCTTAAGGAAACAGGGCCTGTGATGATGACCTCCCCTGTGGAGAGAACCACCTCGAGGGAAAGAACGTAATCCCGAGTTGCCCCATACTTCACGGCATGGGGGCCACTTGAGTTGTTGGCAATCATACCACCGAGGGTACAGTAATCCTTCGTTGATGGATCGATAGGGAAGAAGAGATTATGGGAACGGAGAAATCTGTTGAGGGAAGAGAGAATGAGTCCGGGTTGAATTCGCACCCATTTCTCCTCGGGGTTCCGTTCCAAGATTCCGTTCATATACTTCGAGAAATCCAGAATGATTCCCTCCCCCACTTCATTGCCTGCGCGACTCGTCCCTCCACCCCTGGCGATGATGGGAATTCCCCGCCGAGAGGCGTACTGTACCACCCTGACCACATCCGTCCGGTGCTTGGGTTTTACAACGGTCACCGGCCTGATCCGGTAGATAGAGGCCCCGCTGCTGTACATGGCGCGACTGAGCTCGTCAAAAAGGACCTCTCCCTCAACCAATTCCCCTAGGTCTCTCCCGATGGTCTCCGCTTCTCCGCTCAATTGTGATACCATGTTTTTTCCTCGCCCCTCAGCGTTCAATGGTGCCCCAATTTCCATATACCTAAATGGTACCCAAAATCTCCATCAATTTCCCCTTCAATTCGGGAGCGGGATATCTCCTTTCTAATTCGAGACCCCTTGAGGCGGCCTTCCTCGACGTCGCAATGAGCTCGTTCTCGTCATCAATATACTTGGAAGCATTTAAAAGCCATACACTGCAGTAGTAGAGAAGAGCAACAGGCTCCCCCCTCCCCGTAATAACTATTGTAGTTTGAGGTTGATGGAACGCTTCCCCCAGTGCCAGGGTCAGGGACGAAAGGAAACTGGCATACTCTTCTGAGGTCTGAATGTTTCGGGATTGACTGGGAGTGGGTAGGAGTCCTTGCCTCACCGTATCCAATCGGTCAATACCTTCCTGGACGAACGTGGGCAAATCCTTCAGGCCTTTGTACTTGATGGAAAGCTCTACATCCAACCTTCCCTCAAGGATTTCCTCTGTATCCTTTGCCAGCCGATGAGCCCACGCCCTCAAATCCACCGCGTATTTCCTTCGATGTGCCTCGAAAGCCTTCAGCACGTCGCCTTCTCTAACAGCCGGGTGGCCGTATTTCTTGATGGCCTCCCGATACGCGGCCAATAGGCGTGCGCTTGAGAAAGTCTGAGAGAGGGAGATAATTGCTTTGAGCACTCTGGCTTTTTGGACTCGCTCTTGTGGCTCAGACGGTGTCTCCACCGCCGTGCACAGCCCCCAATAAGCACCCTCAAAATCCAGCTCGTATATCCGCTCCAGTGCCCGGGCGAAGGGAACCATCTCCGTCTTCCCCACCAGCGGATAAAGCAGGACGAGAAAACTCACTGTAGCGAGGAAACATATTCCCCGAAAAAGCCTCATTCTCATACCCCGGGGCTACTCCAAAAGGAGGTTAGGCAAAAAGAGGCTAATTTCCGGAAGATAGGTCAGGATGATCAGGACTCCCAGAGCCAGCAGGATAAAATAGATATTGACCCGCATCACCTCGGAGATGGAGATGTTGGCTACGGAACACGTGGTCAAGAGCACCGAGGCCACAGGTGGTGTCTGTTGCCCGATTCCGAGGTTGAAGGTAACGATGAGGCCGAAATGGATGGGATCAATCCCCACCTTATGCACCAGAGGCATCACAATGGGGACGATCATGATGATGGCGGCGGCACTATGCAAAAACATCCCGGCGAAGAGGAAAAAGATATTCATGAGCATTAAGATGATGTATCTATTTGCTGTCGCCGCCGTTATCGCCGCGGCGATGCGTTGAGGAATCAGTTCGTTGGTCAAGAGCCAGCTCAAGAGAGCCGAACCGGCAACAATCATCATTACCACGGCGGTTTGAATCCCAGAATTGAGCAGTACCTGAGGGAGGTCTCGAAACCTCAGTTCCCTGTAGACAAATACCCCGATGAAGAAAGCAGCCATCACCGCCATGCTGGCGGCTTCCGTGGCCGTAAATATTCCCCCGAAGATCCCCCCGATGATGATGATCGGGAGGGAAAAAGCCCATGCCGCCTCCTTGAAGCTTACCCACAGTTTTCTCAGCTGAAACTTCTCCTCGATGGGATATTTCTTCTTGACCGCAAAGTAGTAGGAGAGGATCATCATGGATATGCCGGCCATCACACCAGGGACGAGGCCTGCCATGAACAGCGCGACGATGGAGGTCTCCGCCATGACGGCATAGATGATCATGGGAATGCTGGGGGGAATGATGATGGCTTGAGTGGCCGAGGCTGACGTCACCGCGGCTGAGAAATCGGCGGGATATCCCTTCTTCTTCATGGCCGGTATGAGGATTGACCCCAATGCCGCGGCATCGGCCACAGCTGAACCCGAAATCTCCGCGAAGAACATGGAGGCGACGATGTTGACCATGGCCAAACCACCCCGTATGAATCCAACCAGGGCGCTGCAGAAGTTAACCAACCTCACGGACAGGCCCGCGCTGTTCATGAGCTGTCCCGCAAGGACAAACAGCGGAATGGCGATCAGCGGAAAATTATCCGCTCCGTGGAAGAGCCTCAGGGGAACGGAGAGCATGCCAATCCCCTTGATTGCCATGATGATAACCGCGGTGATGGCAAGGGCGAAGCCGATGGGAACATTGATCAACACCATTGCGATAACCAAAAGGCCGATGATATATCCCATACCCGAAACCCCTTAATCCATTCTCCACATTTGGACGATTCGTACGGCACAGATAAGAAGCATCAATGCCCCCGTTACCGGTAAGACCAGATATATGACGCCGATGGGAATGGGCAGCGTAATTGTCGTCTCCCCGGTAAGTTGGGTGGTCAGCATCCACCCATAGTAGACGACTACCGCCTGAACAATAATAATGAGGAGATAGACGATGGTCGTTGTCAGCTTCTGTACGGGGATGGGGAATCGCTCCACCAACGTCTCAAATCCGATATGCCTACCCCTGTCGAGGGCCAATACCGCCCCCCAAAAGGTAAGCCACACCAAGAGGTATCCCGCGAACTCATCGTACCAGCTGATGGAGGAGTTCAGGACGTACCGGAAAAACACCTCGACCGCAACCACGATAGCCAGCGCACCCACCAACCCGATGACCAGATATTCCATTCCGCGAATTGCCCAGGCGTGGAGCTTTTTCATCTTTTCCCCATAGAGCCAACGTCTGTTCATCGGGAAAAGACCTCCCGGTTACCACCCAGAAGGAGGCCTTTTCCCGAAATTCCAGAAATGGGTGGGAGATCTACTTCCTTGCGGCAAAGATCTGATCAAGGATCCACTTACCATCTTTACCGAACTCCTTGGGATAGTCATCATACAGGGGTTGGGATGCCTTCACAAAGTCATCGTAAGCAACCTCGTTCACCTGCATCTTTTTGGAGAGCATATCCATGAGCTCCTTGTCCATCTGCTCGCCCGTCGCCCTTGCGTAGTGACCCGCATCATGGCCCGCTAATAGTAACACGTTCTGGATGTCCTTGGGGAGCCCGTTGAAGAACTTCGTATTCATGAGCGGATAGGCTGGTGTGTACACGTGGTTGGAGATGGACATATATTTCTGAACCTCTTGGAACTTCGCCGAGGCAATCTGGGCCAACGGGTTCTCTTGCCCATCGATAACTCCTTGCTGGAGAGCGGAGAAGACCTCCTGGAAACTCATGGAGGTCGGGTTGGCACCCAGGGTTTTAAAGAGTTTAACCCGAGCCGGGCTCTTGGGAACCCTGAGCTTGATCCCCTTCAGATCCTCGGGGGTGCGGATGGGTCGAACGTTATTCGTAATCTTCCTGAACCCATTCTCCCAGAATCCCAGGGTCATCATACCCTTCTTCCCCAAGATCTCATTCAGCTTGTAACCAACCCTCCCTGTCATGACCTTTTCAACGTGGTCCCGATCCTTGAACAGGAACGGAAGCTCCTGGAGCGCAAAAATCGGGAAGGTGCTCGGCAATATGGTTGAGGGCGCGCACATCTCCAGGTTGCCCAGCCGCACCGCCTGCAACATCTCCTGATCATTACCCAGTTGGCTTGCCCCATAAACCCGGATGTCAACCGCGCCGTTGGTTCTCCCCTCAACGATCTTCTCGAAATAGAGGGATGTCTTCTCGAAGAGAGAACCGGTAAAACCCACATGGCCCAGGCGAATAACGATGGGTTTTTCCGCTGCAAAGGCGGAGTGGACTCCTCCCATCGCCAACACCATAATCGAAATTACCAGATAGGCTACTACCTTGTTTTTACCCATCTTCTCTTTCCTCCTTTCAAATTTGGTGATTCCCAATGATGATTCCTCAATTTCCCCTCGACATCACCTCCTTTCTGCCCACACGAGAGACACGCATTGGGCCTCCCACGATCGGGTCCCTAAAAGTCTCTCATGAGCAAATCGGCTTTCTCCGCAGGCTCCATCTTCTCCGTAACCATATTGAGCTTTGCTCCAAAGGTTTTTTCACAGAACTCCCCTAATGCCTCCATCGTCTTCGGGCTTCCGGTCACGGGAAGATACGGCCAGAAGTACGTGGGAATTCCAATGGCTACGGTCCAGGCAGCCCTGGTCACCGCCTTTGTCCGATTCGCCTCCGGAAAACACGCCACCAGAGGAAGATCCTTCGGGGATTTCCCCATGGCAAGCAGGAATTCCGTGACCCCGCCGTTTTCACAGCTTCCCAAATCGATTACCGGTGGAAGGTCCTTCCCCAGGGAGGAAAGGAGACTCGATACCCCTTTCCCGCAACCAGATTCCCGATTCCGGGGATTCAAGAGGCCATACTTGGCCAGGCCAATGCTTGCACAACCCTCGGACACGCAGAAAACATCCTTCTTCAACAACTCGTGGGCTAGGGAAACAATCTCATGATCCTGTGTGAACTTGACGTTGTTGCACCCCGCCAGAATGGCTAACCCCTGAATCTTATCCCCCTTCATGGCCTCAGCGATCTTCTTCACATCTAAATCCTTGGGGGAAAATCCCATGCGAGCCGATTCTCTGATCCCCGGGATCTCCTTGGCTATCTTTCGGCGGGCACTGAAGGCTTTTTCTGCTTCCTCCACGATTTTCCGCGCAAGACCCCCGAGATCCCTTCCCCCATCTAACACCTCCGTCCGAACGACCTCCACATTCCATTCTTTGGCCAAAGCCGCCAGTGACGGATTCACGCACTGATCGCCGGCTACAATGAGATCAACGGCCCCCGTCATGAGAGGAATCTCCTGGGAGCCGTAGTTGGTTACCGGGGCGAAGGAATACGGGGGTATCAATGGATCAGTACATACACCCATGATTCCCATCTTTTTCCCCTTCGCTGCCTCAGCGATCTTCTGCTTGAGAAGGGGGGAGAAATGGCCATACAGGAGGATTATGGGAATGTCCTGCTGCAGTACTCCCAGGTTAACCCCCACATCGGTGGGAGAAGTATCCCCAAAGACCGAGGCCTTCAATCTCCCCTGGAGCACCTGGGCCACACATCCAGATAATGCCCCCTTGAAAGCACAAAGAAGGGTATCCTCCACACTGGAAATACCGCCATCCAATTTCTGGGAAACCTTAAACAGATCCCTGGCAACCCCCTCCGGACAGACACCTTTTGCCTTCCACCCGTCGATGAGGGGCTTCGGAAGCTCCTGAAGCACGCCAGCGCCCCCATTTGCCAGGAGGGCCTGGATGTCCTTTATGAGCTTATCCGCCTGCCCTTTGTTCTTGGGAGAAGTTTGCCCAGACTTTACCCCCTCGGCAAAATCGGTGAGTTGGTCCAAGTACGCCAGCGTTCCATGAATCACGAGCCTCAAAAAGGAATGAACCCCAAGGATGTCCTTGTCCTTCCCACAAACACCCACCTTATTCACTTCGCGGAAAGGATGACTTATGCACGGTCCTTGAAGGCAGTCCCTGCAATTCAACCCGGTCTCGCAAAATCCGCACTGGGGAAGCGACCCTTCATAGCGGTCCCACACCAATGAAACTCCCTTTTCTGCCGCTTTCGGCAAGAAAGGCTCCACTGCACTGTCGGCGGTCTTTTTTTGGACGAAATCCATCTCCTCTGCTCCTTTCTTCCATAGACTCCATGATCCGTATCGTTACCCTAAGCCTCTGCTAAAAATCCTCCAATCCCTTGCTATACTGCACATAGTGAGAATCCTCTTGAGATAACCCCTTCCGGGTCTCCTGCAATCTTAAGGCTTTCGTGGGACACACCTCCACGCAAATGGGATACTCCATGTTTCGACACCGGTCGCACTTGATCGCCAAATGCTGAGACGACGATGGGGCAATGATCCCGAAAGGGCACACCATCACACACATCCAGCAGGCAATGCACGTGGGCTCGTTGACATACACGAGCCCGGTCTTCGGGTCCCTGTGCATACTTCCATTTGGACAAGCATCAATGCACGGCGCAACCTCACAATGACGGCAGTGGAGAGGAAAATTGTTCCCCTCCATATGGACCCGAGGCACTGGCTCGGGTTCCTCGTGAATGGCCTGATTGAGCTCTTTGGCTACAGAGCCAATCTCAATTCCGCACCAGAGCGCACACGTATGACATTGCGTGCATTTCTCTCGATCCACCATGATCACTTCCATCTTTCCCTCCTAAGTCACTGAGGCTATAGGTGACGTCTTCCTTTCCATCAGTTCTCGAATCGCATCGGTTTTCGCTCCCTCAATGTGGGCACGCATGATGCGTTCACAGAGGTCCGGATCCCCCGTTTCCAAGGCCAAGATAATCTTCTCGTGCCATCCCAACGTCCTTTCGGCCCCGCCGGGAAACTGCAGCGTGGCCGACCGATAACGCAGAACATATTCCGTGAGGTCCTTGACGAGGCTCTTCAGGCGTACCCTTCCTGAAACCTGGTATATGATTCGGTCGTGGAACATCGTGTTAATGCGGTGGAGTTCTTCTATCTTCGATTCGGTAAAACATCTCTCTGCCTTTTCCAACAATGACTTCAACTCCGATAAAAAATCATCCGTGGCACTCTCACAGGCGATCCGAAGGATATACCCCTCCAGGATAGCCCGTATTTCGAAAATCTCCGCGACCTGGCTCTCCGTCTCCTTGGCTACCGCAAAGCCCCGGTTTGGAAAATGCTCGATCAGCCCTTCTCTTTCTAACTTATGCAGTGCCTCACGAACAGGCGTCCGGCTCACCTCCAGTGCTCGAGCAACCAACTCCTCTACCAAACGCTCCTCGGGAAGAATACTGCCGCTCAGAATGGCTGACCTCAAGTGCGAGTAAACCCTCTCCTGGAGAGGTTCTTTGCCCCGACTCAACACAACCATGGGATCGGAAATCTTGCCAGAGAATCTACTGGGAGAGGCTGTTGAAGAGTTCTCTGTATTCAATTTCCGTGAATTCTTCCGCATTTTGCCTCATCAATGGTAACAGGTCTGCAACATTGAATCGATCGCTCATTAAGTAGGGAACATAGTCGGATACGTTTACCCTTTTCCTGAGAAGAGTCGATAAGAACCCAGCCTTTTGAACCTGCCCAACAAAAATAGCTCCCACGATTCGCCCATCCCTTAAGACCAGCTTTCTGTAGGTACCCTTTGTCCTCCTCTCGACCTGTTGAAATCCCTCCATATCGGGACGCGTTACGCCGATGGAAATAACGGGAAGACCGAAGATGTCTAAGGAATTCATGCGAAATGACCCGACATACTTGGCCTCTTGGCCAGCCATATTCAAACCGGCAATCCGACCCTGTTCGAAAGCACACGGCCAAATGGCATTGATTACAGTCCTATCTCGTGAAATATCGTATGTCTCCGCGACATCCCCGGCTACATAGATATCCGGGACATTCGTCCTCATGTGTTCATCTGCGACAATTCCCTCCTTAACCTCGATTCTGGCGGATGAAACGAGCCCCACATTGGGATCGACGCCTTTGCCGATGATTACCATTTGACAACCCATCTCATCCCCGTTATCGAGCACAACTCCCGCGACCGACCCCTTCCCCAGGACCTCGACGGCATCCCTGCCAGTCTTGATCTCTATGCCATGCTCTTGCAGCCGTTGCTGGACCATTGCCGATGATTCCTCATCTAACATCTGGGACAAGACGCGGTTTGATTTAACGATCATCTTAACCTTCAATCCCCGAGCAGCGAGGGCATAACCATCCCTTAGGCCGATCAGTCCACCCCCCAGTATACATACCGTGTTGGTCTTCTCGGAATGCTCGAGGATTTTTTGAGCGTGTTCCATCTTCCTCAGGCCGTACACGCCCTCCTTATCGACCCCCGGTATATCCAACATCTTCGGTGAGGAGCCCGTGGCTATGAGGAGCTTATCATAGGTATAGCTCTTTCCATCCTCGGTCAGAATTGATTTCGAACCGGGGGAAACCGTCTTCACCCTCGTTCCCAAATGGGGTGTGACACCGTTCTCCTTGAAGAAATCCAGCGGTCTAAAGTGCAACTCCTCCTTTGGAAGTGCTCCTGCGATATAATAGGTGAGGAGGACCCGCGAGTAGAGGGGGGTTTCTTCATCGGTAAACAGCTCGATTTGGGATGTACGATCGAGAGATCGGATAGCCTCTATCGTACTTACGCCCGCAGCACTTCCTCCGATAATGATGTATCGCATATCTGGCTCCTTCTTTCACTCTTGAATGTACATGGGATATGAAGTATCCATAGCCGTCTCAATATCGATTCATCATATAGAACGGCAACAACTCCCGCAATAGTCGTGCGCCCCGAGTAAGGTTGAAGTTACCACAGGTACAACACTTGGCCATCTCCCGGGATGCCTCCTCCGGGGTTCTACGCCCCCGCTTGATATCCCGTAGCAACTTCCCCACCAGATCATTGGCTACCATGGCGTGGCCACACATGGTCGTGAGCTTCAACACCTCGAAATCGGGCATCCTCTCGGTCTTCCCCCACGTACCCATGGAGTACTCGATCGTGTGAATCCTGCCCAGGTCTGCCTCATCCATGATCCCCTGAACAATATCGGTGACGCCAGAAACAATCACTGAAATTCCAGGCTTCTTTTCCTTCAGCTCCTTCAACAAGGAAACAACCTTCTCCCGATTATCGAAGGTGCACTGGACAATGGTTCCATCCGTGACCCGGTCCAGGATATCGTCTATGGTGGTATTGTGGGTATTCCCCGTCTTCATATCCCCCAAATTGACCGGCCCATGTTTCCAGCAGATGCGTAAGAATTCCCTCGTCTTGGGCGCCGATCCCTTCTTGTTAATCCCAGTGGCCGGACACCCCAGTACCACGAAATCTTCCTTGAGGCTCTCGCGATCACCCCTTCGATGTAAACTGTGCGTCATGGTCTTCCTCCGTTATGCAACCTATTCATCGAACTTAAAAGCAGGCTCTCCCAGTCCCACGTTATTCTTGCTGTTGATGGAATACTCGTATCCCAACTTCTCCAAAATGGGAATGATGGGAATCTCCCCTTTCGGAGGTACCTTCGAGATGATCTCAACCGAAAAGACCGTGTCAACCTCCTCAGCAGCCTTCTTGATTGCCTCCAAGACCTCAGGAAGGTTCTCCAGCTTGCATTTCCCCTCGATGATGGCGGAGGTCGCCCTTTCATCGAGAATATCTTCCCTGAGCTTTCCCGTCTTCCTGTTCGACATGAAATGGGTGACCGGATTTTCCTCCGCCATCTCATAGCCTAAAGGCGCTAAAGCCATGGCAACCACCTCGACATCCCTGAAGTATGTTGCTACTCCTGGCCTCCCCAACTCAATGCCAATTCCTACCTCCCCAGGAAGAAATCGCCCGGTCACGTCATTGGTCTTCATCTCCTCAGTTCCACGGCCCGGAACCTGAGACCCTTTATATTCAATCAGGGGATTGCTCAAGATCGCACGAACCTCTCGAGGCCACGGCTCGGCGGGTTGGTAAAGGGCATCGACGGCACATACATTGGCCCGAAAACACATCCCACAATCGGTGCACTTATCCTGGTCAATCTCGATGTAGACCCTTCCTGGAATCTTTGGATGTTGACGAAGGATCTGTATTCTCCCCAGGGGGCAATACGGAAAACACCTCTTGCAACCTATACACTTATTCTCATCGACCTTCATAAATGCCTCCTCGTTACAATTTGAAGCGAGGGAAAGGGGATATTGTATACAATTTCTAGTATACTAAAATCTCCCTGTCAAGCCCCTTTATCGATTATTTTCGGTTGATTTCGTTCAAAATCCCATAAAATTATCTTCAAATAAGCTTTTTTGTTAATTTTTGAATCATATTCTAAAAAAACTCGCACATTGAAAATGCTGGAGGCATGTCATTGTATTCAATCTTTTTCCGGGGCACATCAACCTCAGCCAATTTCTCTCTATTGAAAGTCGATATAACTCTCTCGGGGGACGGAAAAAGGAAGCTTTCTACGCCGTTCCCCCCACCATCAAAGGAGGAAGGAGGTGCCCATAGATAAGTAGCCCCACCAAAAAGGGACTCGTTGCCATTTTTGATTGCTAACGCGCATTATTTGTTAGTGCTTGACAGACCCAATATATTTCCATATTGTTTGTTGCCTTGTTATCACTGTTCCGATGGAAGGGAGGAATACAATGACGGGTAAAACCGCAATAGCAAAAATTCTGAAAATGGAAGGAGTAGAGTTTATAAGCGGTTTCCCATTGAATCCAATAATTGACCCATCCGCTGAAGAAGGCATCAAATTTATAAAGACGAGGACAGAGCGGGTAGCGGTAAATATAGCCGATGGCTTTACCCGGGCCTCAAATGGTCAGCGTATTGGCGTCTGTGCAATGCAGTATGGACCGGGAATTGAAAATGCCTTTTCCGGTGTGGCACAGGCTTTCTCCGATTCTGTGCCGATTCTCGTACTGCCCATGGGACAGTCGCGGCGGCGCTTAGTGCCCCCGAATTTCATTGCGGTACAAAACTACCGGGAAATAACCAAGTGGGTGGACTTGATCAACTTCGCTGACCGCATTCCAGAATTGATGAGACGCGCCTTTACCTTCCTAAGAACGGGGCGGCCAGGCCCGGTAATGCTTGAACTCCCGAGGGATGTAGCAGACGAAGAATTTGACGACGCACTGTTTCGGTATAATCCAGTAAAAGGCGCAAAGACCGAGGGGGACCCCGCCGATGTGAGGGAAGTGGCGAAGGCCTTGATAAAGGCAAAGCATCCGGTCATACGCGCAGGATTGGGAGTTCTCTATGCATGTGCATGGGATGAGCTCCGTGAGCTTGCGGAGTTATTGGAGATCCCAGTGTTCACGACGATGTGTGGGAAAAGTGCTTTCCCCGAGAATCATCCACTATCCCTCGGAACCGGCGGACGAACACGACCAAAAATGGTGATGCACTTTCTCAAGAAAGCCGACTTGGTGTTTGCCATTGGTTCCAGCTGCACAAACGAGCCCTTTACAACTCCAATTCCAGATGGCAAGGTGGTGATGCAATCGACTATAGATGAACGCGATATAAATAAAGATTACCCCGTGGAGCGCGCAGTCATAGGCGATGCCAAGCTGGTGCTGGGGCAGCTCATCGATGAGATTAAGAAACAAATTGGCCCTGACGGGAGAAAAGAAAACGACGTGGTTGCCAGAGAGATTAAGGCCATCAAAAATGAGTGGTTGAACGAGTGGATGCCGAAGCTTACCTCCGATGAAGTTCCCATTAATCCCTACCGGGTAATCTGGGACCTGATGCAGGTATTAGACAGAAGGGAAACAATAATGAGCCACGACTCCGGAAATCCACGGGACCAAATCCTTCCCTTCTACGAATCTCTTATACCAGGGGACTATATCGGGTGGGGAAAAACGACACCGTTGGGTGCTTCCCTGGGTCTCGCCATGGGTGCAAAGCTAGCCAGACCAGAAAAAACCGTGACCCATTTTATGGGGGACGGCGCTTTTGGAATGGTAGGCATGGACTTCGAGACGGCAGTAAGGGAGGAGATTCCCATCCTGACCATCCTCATAAATAACTCCAAACTTGGGGGATACCAGCAGAGGTATCCGATAGCTTCGGCGCGCTATAATCTCGATCTCCTTTCTGGAAATTACGCCAGAGTCGCCGAAGGACTCGGAGGATACACCGAAAAAGTCGAACAGCCCAGTGAGATCATTCCAGCCATCCAAAGAGCGAAGAAATCGCTGGCCTCGGGGGTGCCAGCACTTGTTGAAATTATCACCGCGGATGAGAATGCTTTTTCCAAATATGAGTAAGTCCTTTTGGGGGTGTTGCCCAAACAACAAATCCGCTGGAGCGAATAGTAAAGAATTTTTGGTAACCATTCTTGGCGAAGCGAAGGAAGAGTAATTTCCACTGTTTGAGCACGCAGGGCGAGTTTGGGCACGAAGTGGCGCGTGAGCGCTCAATCGCCTGAAGTGAGCCTTAGAATGGTCAAAAAGTCTTTTCAAGGAGGGGATTTGGGCAACAACCCGTTTTTATTTGACCCTAGCCTCGAAAGCGCCTCACCTCAGGAGTTCCCTCAGTTTATCAAGGCGGTCTGCTTCCTCGTGCAAAAGATTAAGTGCTGTTTTTCGCTCTATGCCCTGGAAACGAATGGTATCCCCAGGCATCATTTGTCCCAAAAAATCCATCTCAACTCGGGCAACTATCGCTATTTTGGCGTAACCGCCGGTCCCCTGCGCATCCCTCAAAAGAATGACCGGTCTGCCGTCACCCGTCACCTGAATGGCCCCCCGGGGAATGGGATCGGTAATGATGCCTGGTCCCTTGGCGATCTCTATCGCTGGACCTTCCGTACGGAAAGCCTGCCTATCGAACTGAGGGCTAATACGATAGGTTGAATTCAAAAAGGTATCGATGCCCCGGGGCGTAAAATAGTCCTCCTGGGGCCCCATGAGTACCCGAATGGGATCGGTTCGGTTGAAATCAGGTCGGTACGCTTGCGGTAGAGTCAAGACATCTCCCGGCGCCTCGGAGTCAGAGAAACATGTGCTCAAGGTTTCCCCCTTATGGAGAACGGTTCCGATACGGCCCCTGACAAAGGTTGACCGCGATCCCAGTACCTCCGGAACATCAAAGCCCCCCTCCGCCGCCACGTAAGCCCGAAGACCCTTTTTCCGCTTTTTGAAGTGGAGAACATCACCCTCCTTCATCGTAAATGCTGCCCACTGGGGAGCGGGTCGGTCATTGAGCCATGGGTCCAAATCGCCGCCCGTAATGGAGATCCTCACCCTCCTTAAAGCACGAAGCTTAAGTCCCTGAAGGACGGTTTCCAGTGCAGCGGCACTGTTCGGGTTTCGCAGCAAAAGATTTCCGATTACAAACGAGCGCTGATCCATAGCCCCGGACGGGGGTATGCCGTATTTCATCAAACCCGAGCGACCAAGGTCCTGGACCGTGGTCTGAATGCCGGAATTAATTACTCTGAAAGCTTTCAGCAAACTCTCCCAGATGCTTTTTCCCTACCAACCTGGCCTCACCTTCGAGCACAGCCGGACACTGAATGTAATCACCGGGTCTGATGGGTGTTGGTGGGAATTCGTGTGGATCGTAGACCTCCACGAAAGTGCGGCCAATGTAGTTGAAACCCGATGGTGAATCCACGGGCAGGATGTTGGCCTGCGAACCGGCAAAGCCCACGGAACCGCCCGGCACAGATGGACGCGGTGAAGAAAGCCGAGGCACGTGCAAGGCCTCGGGCACTCCGCCCAAGTAAGCCAAACTGCATATGAAGCCCAAACAGTAAACCGGATAAGCCTGGGTCGAGAAGAGCTCGACCACCTCATCCGGAGTGAGGCCGGTGTGTTCGGCCACTCGGTCCAAGTCAGGACCATGGATACCCCCGTACGTGGTTGGGATGCGAAATAGCCTTGGCAGGGGCAAATCGATCTCCACCAGGTTGGCATTGACTTCTTCGATGAATCGCCGGACAGCGTCTACATCGACCCGAAACGGATCAAAATAGACCACCACCGATCGATAGGTCGGAACGACCTCTTCCAGCCCGTCAAAGGATGCCCGTTCCAAGCCAAAAGCCAGCTGTCGAGCCTTAAGGTTTACGTGGAGGCTCACCTCCTCCTCGTATTCGACGAGGATGGACCCCTCAGCAACTGCTCTCATTAGGGGATATGTATCGCCCATCTTAGTATTAGGCCCCAAAGGTCATTTTAAATCCGAAATTCGAATATCGAAATGCTAAACAAATCCAAATATCAAATGACGAAAATCGACTCGGCTGAGCTCGTCGCAGGCCAAAACATGTTTAGAAAATTGGAAAATTAGAATTTTGTCATTGTTTCGGATTTCGAATTTCGTGCTTCGAATTTTAGGACACTTTGTGATCGTGTAAATTATACAAGTTATAAAAGTTATTAATGAGACGTTACATTAGCTGGTTATCTTCTGAAGGGCTGCCCTCATTCTATCCATGGCTATCTCCAGGTTTTCGTAGGAGTTGGCGTAGGAGATCCTGATGTGATCCGCCCCATAATCTCCCAGGACCGTTCCAGGGACCACGGCGATCTTGGCCTCGTCCAGGAGATACCAGCTCAGCTCCTCAGGCGATTTGCCGAGGGACTTAATGTTCGGGAAAACGTAGAAGGCACCTTTTGGCTCGACGACCTCAATGCCCGGCATCTCCATCAGGGCACCATAGACGAGCTTTCTGCGGCGATCAAATTCCTTGACCATCATCTCGGCCTCACGCTGAGGGCCCTGTAGGGCTTCGATGGCCCCCCATTGGGCAAAAGAGGTGGCACAGACCGTGGTATACTGATGAATGCGAATCATGGCCCCGGTCAAATCTTTGTGGGCGGCGGTATAGCCGAGGCGCCACCCGGTCATGGAGTAGATCTTGGAAAACCCGTTTACCGTAACGGTACGCTCCCTCATACCGGGAAACCCTGCAATACTGAAGTGACCGTTCCCCGCATAGACCATCTTTTCATAAATTTCATCAGAAAGAACCAGAAGATCCTTTTCCCGAGCGAGCTGAGCAAGTTCCTCAAGTACTTCGCTGGTATAAACCGCCCCGGTTGGGTTATTCGGGGTGTTGATGACGATCATTCGGGTCTTGGGCGTAATCCGAGATCGAAAGTCATCAATGTGGGGGTTAAACCCCTTTTCCTCTCTCATTGGAACCGAGATAGGAACCGCTCCTGTCATCTGAGTGCAGTAGAAGTAATGGAGCCAACAAGGATCCGGGATGAGAACTTCGTCCCCGGGGTTGAGAAGGGCCATCATCGCTATGAAGACGGCTTCGTTGGCCCCCACAGTTACGATGATCTCAGTGGCTGGATCATAAAACAGGGCATTGTCCTGCTTCAGCTTCTGTGCAATGGCCTCTCTCAATTCAGGAACCCCATAATTAGACGAATAGTGGACCTTTCCCTCATCTAGAGCCCTCCTGGCCGCTTCCTTTATGTGGGTCGGTGTGTCAAAGTCGGGTCGACCTATCTCAAGACGGACGATATCCTCCCCAACAGCCTGACGCCGATTAACTTCTTCAAATATCTTCCGTATTCCGGAAAAGGGAATGGATTCCATACGGTCGGCCACCTTCATCATAATATAATCCTCCTCGTCCTATTCCGCCCTGTGAGAGATCATGGCAAAGGGCTGTTCCTTTATTCATAAGCAATCAGGGGGTTGTTGAAACCATAAACCCGTGCGGCCCTATCTCCAGACTTGTTGACAGCAATCGCCCTGGGGCAAAAAACCTATATCTGTGATGTAGCCAATCAAATTGATGGTCGTTCTTTAGCCTTGGTCAAGACCACGTATATAGGGGCGGTCACACAATTTTCGCCATTGGCTTGACAGCTACGTTGTGGTCGGCCAGTATGCCATGTATCGCTCGAATCATCTCTAGTGCCCCGGGCGTGTCCCCATGTACGCAGATGGAATCGTACTCCAATTCCAAGGTCTTCCCATCAATAGTGTCTACAGTACCTGTTTCAATTAACTGGTTGATACGAGCGCCGATTTCTTGGGGATCCTTGAGGACTGCACCGGGAAGTTTTCTGGACACCAGGCTTTTGTCCGCATTGTAAGCCCGATCCGCGTAAACCTCCTGAATCACCTTGAGGCCCATGTTTCTTGCGATTTCGCCTGTTCGAATCCCCGAGTGGGCCAACCATATCAAGTCGGGGTTGATCTCCCTTGTGGCCTCGCACATGGCCTTCGTCAATTCTTCATTCGCACGAGCCATAGCGTCCAACGCACCATGCATCTTCACGTGTTGCAGTTGCATCCCCGCTATTTCGACGAAGGCCTTCAAGGCACCGATCTGATAGATGAAATAGTCCCTCACCTCCTCAGGAGTGACATTCATTTCACGCCGGCCAAAGCCAATCAAATCAGGCAATCCCGGATGCGCCCCCACAGCTACGCCATGTTCCTTGGCCAGCGCTACGGTATTCCTCATGACGTGGGGATCGCCCCCGTGAAAGCCACAGCCTACATTGGCTGAGCTAATCAGCTTGATGACCTCTTCGTCGAGGCCCAGTTTGTATCGCCCAAAACTCTCCCCCATGTCACAATTCAGATCGATCGCCGTCTTTTTCATGATCTTTTCCTCCAGCTTGGCTTACTATTTATGCCGTTGAAGCAGGGTTTGTTCACTTCCTCGCCCTGCGAAATCTCCTAGGCTTTACCTTGAAAACGATTCTCTCCTCGCACCAACACATAAGTGCGGGAAAGAGAGACAAATAACAAAATCGATGACTTATAACATCTTATGAGGAAAAAGTAAACAAGAGGAAATTGGAATGAAGAGAGCGATATCTCTGCCAAATATTGATCAAAAGGGTGAGTGAGCCTTGTCAAAAAAAAGGGTAGCCTGACTGAGCTACCCCCTTGAAATTCCTCTGGTGCCGAAGACGGGACTCGAACCCGCACAGGCTAACGCCTACTAGATCCTGAATGGAGGTTGATATTAACTTCAAGTAACTCAAAGGAAACAAAGAGAGTTAACAAAATCAATAGCTTATGCCTTTTCGGGAACCAGAAGTAAATAGAGTGAAAAAGGCGGAAAAGGGGGGGATATTTTTTGCAAAGTGTTGACCAACTGTTGACCAAAAGTGACTATAGTAAAATGGTTTAACGAGCGGAGTCGAATCAGCGACAAGGGGATTTTCAGTCCCCATAAGGGAATCAGGCGATTTCCCACCATTTTCAAACCCTTACGTATCAACCACTTCCTGGGACCATGTTGGAATACGTTGGGTTATGTTGGGTAATTTTGGGTTGCGATAGTTACAATAAATTTTCACATGGCGCATATCATACATGCGATGCTACGTCAAATGTTGAGGGGGTGTTCCGCAAACAGCAAATCCCCTGGAGCGAATAGTAAAGAATTTTTGGTAACCATTCTTGGCGAAGCGAAAAGACCGCAAATCTCATGTTTGAGCCTGAAAGGCGAGTTTCAAATTTGCAGTGAAGTGAGCCTTAGAATGGTCAAAAAGTCTTTTCAAAGAGCGAAAGGGGTATTTGGGCAACTGCCCGTTGAGACCTGAACCTAACCTTTTTTTTAATCCAATTGATGTTCTTATATTTACCGAAATTATGAATGAAATCTCAATAGCTTGCTGCTAAAATCTTGATAAATTGTGGCAAAAGGTTGAAAAAATCTCACCATCTGAAGTAACCGGCGTTTTTGAAGATTGAACCGATTACATTGGAGCATATTGGATGGAGCTACATTGCAAAAAAGGCTAATCCAAACACTTGAGTTTCGCTCGCGAGTAGCGTTATAGTCCAACCAGTTTTAGCCTGTGCCCAACCAAAAGGAGAGTGTCCAATGCCCACACTAACAGAGGAGAAAATTGAAAAGATCGTCCATCACATACTCCGTGCCGTCGGCGCCCCTGATGAGCATGCCCGGACGGTCGCCCAACACTTGGCCGACAACAACCTGGCGGGTCATGATTCCCACGGTCTCATCAGGGTTATCCAGTACGTCCAGCAGATAAAGGAGGGGGCGATTGTCCCAGATGCCAAACCCGTGATCGCCACCGAGACCCCTACCACCGCCCAGGTGGACGGCCTCCGCACCTTCGGCCAGGTTGCGGCGAAGTTCGCCACCCAGGTTGCCATTGACAAGGCCAAACAGGCAGGCGTTAGCTGCGTTACGATCCGAAACCTTGGACATCTGGGTCGGCTGGGGGCCTACGCGGAAATGGCCGCTGCAGCCGGCTTTGCCGCCATCATCTACTGTTGTGGTGGCGGCCACGGGCTCTGTCAAGTGCCTTTCGGAGGCAGGGAGAGGCGTCTAAGCACAAACCCCATCGCCATGTCCTTTCCCAGCAACCTGGAAGGCCCCATCTCGACGGACATTGCAACCGCTGTGGTCGCTGAGGGGAAGCTCCGCATCTACAAGGCCAGCGGCCACCGGATCCCTCATGGTTGGGTTCTAGACTCGGAAGGGCGCTCCAGCAACGATCCTAACGATTTCTACAAGGGTGGAGCCCTGCTCCCCCTGGGTGGATCGGAGGGTCACAAGGGATACACCCTGGCCTTCATGGCGGACGTGTTTGGAGGCATCCTCTCCCGGGGCGGTTTCCCCGGCAGCCCGGGGAAGTGCTTCAGCAACAATTCGTTGATAGTAGTCATAGATATCGAGAGATTCGCTCCATTAGAGACTGTGAAGGCCGAGGTGTCCAGAATGGCCAAACACATGAAGGAAACCCCTCTGGCTGAAGGCTTCCAAGGAATACTATATCCAGGTGAAAAGGAGGTTAGGACTCGACTGGATCGCCGGGCGAAGGGTGTCGATATAGAGAAGGCCACCTGGGACCAGGTCATGACCCTCATTCGCGAGTATGCCCTGGAGGACACCGTGGGCACACTGCCTTAGTTGCCCCCCGGTATCGTAAGATGTCTCTACCACAGAGGATGGCAAAAACAAGAACTGACCCCAATTCGGCTGTGCATAAATCTCGAGTTCGCTCCAGCGAATTGTCAGCTGGCAACGTTACGCTTCCAACAAAAAGATCACTCCATGTAGTATCGCATGATGACTTTACTCTTCGAAGGCCTCGCACACTCGACAAAACCCAGTTTTTCAAACATGGAGGGAAGGCCCATATAGCTTGAAACAGGTGGCAGTTGGCCGCTCTTTGGTTGTGTTGGGTATGCCTCTACCACATTTCCACCCTGACTTCGCACATACTCGACGGCAGCTCGAATGAGCTCCTTGGTAATCCCCTGGTTTCGGTGGCTCCTTGCTACAAAGAAGCAAACGATTGACCAGACTGGTGCATCGTCAAGCCTTTTTAGTACAGGGGAGCGATTCAGCGATGAGTAGTTCTCTCGAGGTGCTACTGAGCACCAGGCTACCGCCTTGCCGCCGGAATAGGCCAAGATTCCAGGAACCTCCCCCGAATTTACGATCGCCTTCATAGCCTCCCGATTGCCCTCTCCCTGCTGCTTCTCAAACTCGCGGCGCGTTAGCCTCCACCACATACACCAGCAGCCACCATAGGCACCTCTCGCGCCAAATAACTCTTCGAAGTCAGGCCAACGGTCCCTGGTCAACGGATGAAACCCCAGGGATGAAGCAGACACATATTCAAACGCCATTGTACCCCTCCCGAATCCTATTTAAGATAATGCTGCCAGCTAACAATCGAACTCAGCCGTCCTGAGTTTGTCGACCCATCGACATACCTCAGGGTCGATGCTGAGGAAACTCGAAGCATCGAAGGGTCCGCTGGAGCAAGTGGTTAGACAGTTGCAGCAGAGCTGAGTTGACCAAAAAAGCACCTACCCGGATCTAACCTCCCCATCACCAGCCGAGCGTTCCAGGGTCGCCTTTGAACGGCCCCACTATATCACGAGTTATCCAACCACCATAAAAGCCACCTGACTGTGGCCTCACCCGCTCTCCATCGACATAACAGGCATCCACACGTGCAGGATAGAAGGCTATGCGGTCCTTGATGACTGCATACGCTGGCTTAGGGTCAGGATAGTACCAAGCCGCCCGCTCCGCTCTCTTGTTGCCAACTGCAACGGTATAGTAATGAGCCCGACCTTTCCACTCACAAAGGGAAGTCCCCGGTATTGCTACCAGATACTCCATCCGAATATCTTTTGGGGAAATGTAGTAGACCGGCGGATGGCTTGTCTCCAGTACTCGCTTGGCTTCGCACGTATCAGCGATTTTAACACCATTGAAAACGACTTCGATGTGCTTGGAGACATCCTCCACACGAGGTGGACGGGGATAATCCCAAACTGATTCTTGACCAGAGGTAGGTTCAATCGGTGTTGGTTTCACCTCGTCACATCTCCTTAACCCAGCAGGCATGTGTAGTTGACGGCTGCCTAACCATTGTTTCTATGGAAAAAATTCTGCATAAACCACTAACCGGAAAGAATTACCGTTTATTGCAGCGCTTAACGGCTTAAAATGAGTATACTGAGTCTGATATCGAATTTCCAGGTGTCAATCTTTCAAGGGGCTGTTGGCCAAATCCCCTTTCGCTCTCTGAAAAGAATTTTTGATCATTCTAAAGTTGATGATCTCGTAAAAAGTCAAAATTCGATGGCAAAGTAAAAAGCTCCAAATTCAAGGCGCGCAAGTCCTGAGGAATGAGGCGCACTTACAGTACGCTGCAATGACGAAGGATGCAGCGCAACGCAGAAGTTGGACTTTTTACGAAGCCATCAAAGTTCGCTTCACTGCAAACCTAAAACTCGCCCTTTGGGCTCAAACATTAGGTTTGCGGCCGTTTGGCTTCACTAAGAATAGTTCCCAAAAATTCTTTAATGTTCACTCCAGGAGATTTGGGCAACAGCCCGTCAATGCCTGACCCGCTTCCACCCTTCCCTTTTTCGCAGCTGAATGGATAAACACGCTATTCAATCCCAGGGATAAGGGGAGCATATTGATCTGTTCCGTGTTAGGGGAGATGTCATGGCCCTTACTCTCGACTTTCCTCGATTAATATTCCAATACCAAGCCTCGTTTATCAAAAAAAGTCACCGTATTTGGTATACTACTACCATTAACATGTTCTTGCGGAGAAAGGAGTTTTCAATATGAGATATGGAAACATAAAAGAGTTAAAAGATACCCTCAAGGGGATAGTTGATTTCGGAGCTCACACCACAACAAAAGTATTAGATACCCGCAGATTAAGGGAAGAAGTCATCGACCGGCTCGTCTACAACGCCGTGTTTAACGACGGTGGTGATATCAGGGATGCCTCCAGATGGTTGATCTACGAGATTTCCAATCATCTTGGGATTAGACCTGCATCAATCAAGCGCTTATATGAATTGATGGGGAAAGGAGAAGTCAGCGGTTTTACCGTACCCGCCATCAATATCAGAGCCCTGACATACGATGTCGCCAGAGCCACGATAAGATCGGCTCTCAAGGAAAATATAGGTGCATTCATCTTCGAGATAGCCCGGAGTGAAATCGGTTACACCCAACAGAGACCCGTTGAATATGCGGTTGTTATCTTGGGAGCCGCGATAAGAGAAAATTACCTTGCCCCGGTATTCCTTCAGGGAGACCATTTCCAGATTGCTTTGAAAAAGTATCAGCAAGACCCTGTTCCGGAAATTAATGCGGTGAAGGCTCTTATCCGGGAGGCAATCGAGGCTGGTTTTTACAACATAGATATCGACACATCAACCCTTGTTGATCTCTCTAAGAGAGATGTTAATGAACAGCAGCGGGTTAACTTTGAGCTTGCGGCTGAACTTACCGCTTACATCAGAACGCTGCAACCTGAGGGTATCGCCATCTCGGTCGGTGGTGAGATCGGGGAGGTTGGCGGTAAGAATAGCACCGTTGAGGACTTTCGCTGCTTTATGGACGGCTATACACGTGAGGTCAAGAAGCGAGGAGCGCACATCACAGGGATCAGTAAGATCAGTGTCCAGACTGGAAGCAGCCATGGCGGCGTTCCTCTGCCAGATGGGTCTATAGCTGAGGTAGAGTTGGATTTCACGGTGCATTCCGAAATATCCACCGTGGCAAAACAAGAGTATGGCCTGGCAGGAACGGTTCAACACGGCGCTTCTACTCTTCCGGATGAAGCGTTTGATAAGTTTTCTCAGTACGATACAGCTGAAATACACCTGGCAACGGGCTTTCAAAATATCATATATGATAGCGAGTTTTTCCCAACACAACTGAGAGATAAGATGTATGCCTACATCCAAGATAAACATGCCGATGAGAGGGAACCGGACCAAACCCGTGAGCAATTCATCTATAAGACGAGAAAGAGAGCGCTGGGACCGTTTAAGGAAGCAATATGGAATATACCTGAAGAGCGCAGAGAAAAGATAGGTGAAGAACTTGAAAGAAAGTTCGACCTGCTATTCAAAAAACTCAATGTGCATGGTACCCTCGAGATGGTAAAGAAATACGCGATTACTGCGGATATAAGAAGGCCCGTGCCAGGTATTCTCTTGGAATCGGAGGATCAATAGTATGTCATCTGGTAATCAGAAAGTATTAGCCATCGTAGCAGGCGGTGGGCCTGCGCCCGGGATAAACGGTGTGATCAGCGCAGCAACCATCGAGGCGGTAAATAATGGCATGAAAGTAATCGGTATCTACGACGGGTTTAAGTGGCTGGCGACCGGGGATATGACGCACATTCGACCACTCCAGATACCTGATGTATCCAGAATCCACCTTTCAGGCGGCTCTATTATCAGGACGTCCAGAGAGAACCCCACTAAGAGCAAGGAGAAACTCACAAATGTTGTCAAGGCTCTGAAAGCGCTCAAGGTTGACTATCTGATTACGATCGGTGGAGACGATACTGCGTTTACGGCGAGCGTCATTGAGCAGGAAATGCGAGGGCGGATTCGGATGGCCCATGTGCCAAAAACCATCGACAATGACTTGCCTCTTCCAGGGTATGCGTCTACCTTTGGGTATCAGACGGCAAGACATCTCGGAGTGAACCTTATTCAAAATATCATGGAGGATGCCCAGACTACGGGAAGATGGTACTTTGTGGTAACTATGGGGAGAAAAGCTGGACATCTTGCACTGGGGATAGGAAAGGCATCAGGCGCCACACTGACCATTATCAGTGAGGAGTTCAAGGAGCAATATGTGAGCCTGAAACAGCTCTGCGATATTCTGGAAGGCGCCATGATCAAGCGTAAGAGTATGGGGAGAGACGATGGCGTGGCAATTCTGGCGGAGGGATTAGCAGAACGATTCAACCCCGATGAATTGAAGAAGCTTGGGCATATAGAGCTTGATGAGTTCGATCACATACGCTTATCAGAACTTGACTTCGGCAAGATCGTGAAGGATGAGATCAAGAGGCGTTTCGAGCAGAGGAGTCAGGAAATCCCTACACCGGTGACAAAAGATATCGGATACGAATTGAGATGTGCCCCTCCTATACCCTTTGATAGCGAATTAGCAAGGGATCTAGGCTTCAACGCCGTTAAATTCCTCTTACAAGGAGGGTCTGGCGCTTTGATAAATATACAGGGAGGGAGGTTGACTCCTATCTCCCTCGGTGAAATGATAGACCCTTCCACGGGCAAGATAACCGTGAGGTATGTGGACACGAATACGGAGTCATACGACGTAGCCCTCGAATATATGATCAGGTTGAAGCCCGAAGACTTCAAGGACGAAGATCAGGTACGAAAACTCGCGAAGACCGCAAATCTTACCCCTGATGAATTCACGGAGAGGTTTAAGTACCTGGTAGAATAATCTCCAGGATATATCTTCCGTACCTGCGGGAGGTTACGTTTCCAGTAATCCATTATTGTCGCATTAACTCTCGAAAAAAAATTCGACATCTCTGTTTGTCGGATCGATTCTCATGGCGTCTTTTGCAGTCTGCAAGGCTTGTGCAAAATCCTCGCTCTTAAAGAAAGCTCTGGCAAGCCCGAGATAAGAATCGAGATTATGCGGGGATAGCTTTCCTGCCTCAGAAAACGCACCTATAGCCTCCACTGCATTTCCTTCCGACAGCAACTTTCCGCCATAGCCCATAAGCATTCCGAAAAGCTCTTTTGTGCCCCTGTCGGATTGCGGCTGTAATTCAAGGACTTCCTTGAGCTAATCGATCGCTTTTGGAAAATTGCCCCTCTTGAGCTCGTGTGAAGCCGCTCCAAAAAGAGCGTCAAGTATGCATCCAACCTCTTCGGAGCTAGGTGAGCCGCACTCGAGCGGAAGGAGATTTGGGCAACAGCCCCCTCATACGTGACTCCCTTTTCCTTTGAAAAGGAATGAGGATCCAAGTGAGCCTGTCAGCTCGCGGGAAGCCGGGATCACCCAAGTACCCCCGCCATTTCTCCCGACTTCCTCTTTGCCCCCTTAACCATTGAGCTCAGGAAGGCCGACCGCAGGGGTTCAATCGCCATCGCAGCCTTGAAGGGTGGAGATTTTTCCAAGATGCCGACAATCCGTCCTAGTGCCCGGTGGCTTAGCCTTTCCGGTTCATCGAAGAGGAGGTTCGCCAGCATGCCCCGCTCGATCGCCATCGACACGATCCGATCGAAAATGGTCTCCGGCGTTAGCACCCTCTGCGCGCGGGACTTCATGCTGATCCCACCAAACGTGCAGGCCGAATAGCAGACTCCACACCCCAGGCAGAGGGTTTCGTCGGAGACTGCCCACTTCCGCTTCGTCTCCCCTTTACCTTCCTGAGCGATCTCGATCGCCTCCACGGGGCATACCTTGGCGCACTTCCCGCACCCCTTACACTTGGAGACGTCGACCTCGCTCATCCAGTTTGATGTAACGATCGCGTTACGGATGTCGAAAGTCTTGATCGCCTGGACCATCCCACAGCAGCAGCCACAGCAGTTGCAGATGTAAGCCACCTTCCGCTGAACGTTGTCACCAGTCTGGGCGAGGCCAGCCTCCTTCGACTCTTCCAAGAGACGCATCGCCTCCTCGACCGTGATAGGTCGAGCGACACCAATTCGGACCATCGCCTCTGCAGCGTAGTTGAATGAAAGGCAGTTCTCTAGTGGCCGGTCGCAGACTTTCCCCAGGTGGGTTGCCTTATGGCGGCAGGGGCAGAGAGAGGCGCCTACTGCCGTCGCCGACCGAACAATGTAGCTGGCCCGTTCCCAGTCGAGGATTTCGGTGTGGTCATCCTCTGGAAGTGCCTCCTCGCGGACGAGTGAGCGGCCAATTTGCGTTTGACCCCGGAAGACCGAGCGGGCGAAGCGATCATCCTCTCCCATATATTCCTCGAACAGGCGCGCTAGCTCGCCCAACGGCACATTGTCTCGCGCACGCATGAAGGTGAACTCGAAGAAGCCGATCACAACCGGCGGGAGCGCGAAGTACCGCTGTCCGTTGTGCTCGAGGTCGATCACTACCCCTCGCTGGGCCATCTCGGTCATTTTTTCGCCCAGCTCCTCCCGAGGAATATCCAGCTTGCGCGACAAAACCTCCAAAGAGGTGAGTTGGCTGGGGATCCGCCTGGCGAGCTCCGCTTCCCCGGGAGAAAAGAGGATTCTCAGGATCTTCATTAAGACAGGTGAGTCGGGTGCACCGGTAACATTCCGGTCCAGTCGCTGTTGCAACAGACGATACTCGCGGTCAGTGCTGGCGATATGGCCCACGATTCCCTCCTCGTTTAAAGATCTCAATCAATGCTCACATAAACTCGTTGAATGTATTTCCCTCTTTTCCTTGGGACAGCCTCAGGCCAAGCAATTTTTTGCGCAAGAAAAATCTCTTCACAATCCCATAAAGAAAGAGAGTTACCGTTCGTCGCGACGGTTCACGTATTAGATAGAGCGTGTTTACCATAATATGCAGTTCTAGATGCATGTCAAATATTAAGGGGTTGTTGCCGAAATCCCTGGAGCGAACAGTAAAGAATTTTTGGTAACCATTCTTAGTGGAGCGAAACGGCCGCAAACCCAATGTCTGAGCCTGAAAGGCGAGTTTTGGGTTTGCAGTGAAGCGAACCTTACGCTAGAATGGCCAAAAATTCTTTTCAGAGAGCGGAATGGTATTTGGGCAACAGCCTGTTAAAATCCGCCCCCTTCCCTTTATGGTTTGCAAGATTTTTGCGCGGATACTCAAACATCATGGTGCACCTCT
>JBGVTJ010000296.1:0-19119 GCA_041862515.1 Thermodesulfobacteriota bacterium
CCCAGAGAGCGAGTTTTGGATTTGCAGTGAAGCGAACTCTAGAGTGGTCCAAAATTCTTTTCAGTGAGCGCAAGGGAATGCGGGCAATAGACCGCGAAGGGACAAGGGGCCGCTCAAGAAACTCAGGACACTGGTTTAATCCGGCTAGAACCAGACGTGGATACGGGGGAACCCCATGGGGTGGTGGGCTTGCCTTGCTTGTGCCCACAAACGTCAACCTTGAACGGTATCTGGCTTTTCATCGGATATCGCCTTCAGGGCTTTCATCTTTCTCCATCTATAGAGAAGATTGAGGGGGCCGAGGAGCACATAGGCGGAGCAGAAGAGGAACAACATGATCTCGGGCTCGGCAACGATAACCACGACCGATGATACCACGAATACCAGGACGCTGAAGGGTTTTCGCTTGATGAGTCCGAGCTCTTTGAAGCTCGGATATCGGATGTTGCTAACCATCAAGAAACTCAGCCCATACATCATTACCAGAATGGCGATATGCTCCGTGGTTAATTTCTCTGCAAGGCGGTGGTAAAGGAGGATCGTGAGGGCGATAAAGGTTGCAGCAGCGGGAATGGGCAACCCCGTGTAGAACTTGGGGTCAGCAGTGGCTGTTTGAACATTGAACCGGGCTAACCTCAGAGCACCACAGGCCACGAATAAAAAGGCAGCTAACCATCCCAACCGTCCAAAGCTTCCCAAGGCCCAATGGTAAATAAGCAAAGCTGGGGCAACGCCGAAGGATACGAGATCGGCGAGGGAATCGTATTCGATGCCGAAACGGCTACTTGCTCCAGCAAGTCGAGCAATCTTGCCATCCAGTTGATCGAAGACTACAGCGATCAAAATAGCCACAGCCCCGTAAAAAGGGCTTCCCTTGAAGGTGGAAATGATGGCATAGAACCCGCAGAAGAGGTTGCCCGTGGTGAGGAGATTGGGGATGATGTGGATTCCCCTTCTAATACCTATTTTCCGTTTTTTTGCCAATTCTATACCCTAAAATGGTTTCCCCCGCCTTAATATGGTCTCCAACACGAATGCCGATATCGACGCCAAGGGGTAAATATATATCCACTCGGGAACCGAATCTGATCATTCCGAAAACTTGCCCCTTTTTGAGTAAATCTCCTTTTTGCGGATAGCAGACGATCCTGCGAGCGATAATCCCCGCAATTTGAATGAAAAGGATTTCAAAGCCGTCCCTTGAACACAATAGTAAGGCATTTCTTTCGTTGAGTAAAGAGGATTTATCGGTATTGGCCGCGAAGAATTTTCCGGGATGATAGACCCTTTTCATAACCCGTCCAGTAATGGGGGAGCGGTTGACATGGACGTCAAAGAGGGACATGAAGATGCTGATCTTCACGGTCTCCCGATGGAGAAGGTGGTTCTCGAGATATCTTTCGATTTTGAGGATTTTTCCATCCGCTGGCGAGACGATGGCATCCTCGGAGGGGGGGGATGTCCGGTTTGGATTGCGGAAGAAACAGATGACGAAAAGGGTGATTCCGCAAAAAACTCCCGTGAGATAGACCCAGCCCAGGAACCCGAAGAGAAGGGTGGCCATAGCCGTCGGTATGATGAAGGGATAGCCCTCTTTGGCGACAGGAGATGTCATGGGACGTGCACCAATCAGTTGTGTGGATCTACCCAATATCCTCATCTCCATTCTTCCTCATCTGACGGTGACGGGTGAGGATCCTCTCTATTGCATCCTTGCACGCCAATTTTTTCTTCTTAATCTTTTTCATTTCCAGGTCGTCAAGGGGAGTGAGAAATGGTCTGTTTTCATATTCCTCCAGTCGTCTTGCCAAGTCCGCGTGTCTCTGTCTGAAGAGCTTCAGCTCCTCGTTTTCATCGAAGGAGAGATGTTCATTCTCGGCCATGGTTCGAGCCTCCTTTCGTGAGTCCCCTTTAACATTATCGGAATTTCCCCATCTTCTCATTCCATTTAAGCTCCGCTTCGGACTTACGGAGATACTGGGGGGTGAACGCCTCTAAATCAAGGTATTCACCCCTTTCTAAATTTTCTCTCCCCAATTGCGCGATAATGATCCCGTGAATGAAATTGAAGGAAGGACCGGCTATCCGAGCCAAGCCCTTCAGTTTACGGCGAATCAAGTCGCCATACGGGTAAACGCCATTCCCCAAGAACAAGGTCTTTCCGTCGATTCTCTCGAGGAGATCAACGGGCTTGATGGCCATTTCAGGAGCGAGTTTAGTCAACCTGCCTTTTTCGGTATTCCGGTAAAGGGCAGAATAGACTTCGCCCTTTCGAGCATCTAACAGAGGACAGATGAGATAAGGGGAGTACCTGACGTTTTGAGCTAATGCATCCAATGTGGATACACCGGCTACGGGTATATTCGTAGCGAACGCCAAACCTTTTACCGCGCTGACGCCAATCCGCAACCCGGTGAAAGATCCGGGGCCTATGGATATGGCAAGCCCATCTATATCTCCAATGGGAATTCCGGAATCCCTCAATACGCGGTCGATTGTCTTTAACACCCTTTCGGAATGACTCGCTTTCCCCACGAGGGAATATTCGCACAGGATTTGTTCATCCTCGATAAGACCGATGCTCCCACACGAAGTCGATGTATCGATGCCCAACACCCTCATGGTTATCCCTGTTTCAGAAAGAATCGGGTTATATCGTTGTAAAAGACGATGAGCATGAGCATAATAATGATGACTAATCCGGCCCGATAGGCCAAATTCCTGGCTTTAACACCGATGGGCTTTCGTCGGATGGCCTCGATTCCGAGAAATAGCAGGTGCCCCCCATCTAAGATGGGAATTGGGATAGTGTTGATAATTGCCAATGTGATGCTCAGGCCAGCTATGAAGAGCATGAGGTCTGTTATGCCTGTTTTGGCTACGGCTCCCGCCATTTTGAAGATTAAGATTGGCCCCCCTACCATCCGATGGGAGATTTTTCCGACCAGCAACCTCCAGAGAACCGTTATGGTCCTCTTGGCGAGCTGGAGGGTTTCACGCCCACCCCATACGATGGCCCTTAAGGGTCCATATTGCTTAAATACCATTTCTCCGGGATTGCTGATTCCAATAAGGCCGATGGCCTTCCCCCTAGATGTATCGGCCTTGGGTCTTATGGAAAAGGAGAGGATCTCTTGACCTCGTTTGACCGTGAACGTTAAGTTCTTATCGGGGTTTTCCCATATGGTCATGGCCATCTGAATCCAGTGTCTCATCTCCTTTCCGTCAATAGCCAGGATCAAATCATCCTTTTTCAATCCCCCGAGGTCGGCCGGCTCTCCCTCTTTTATCTCTTTGACAATTGGTGGCCATTCGGGTTGAAGGCCCGTATACCCAGCCCCGAACAATCCCCTTTCCTCGGGGACCAGTTGCCTGACTACGATTACGCCATCCCTTTCGATGTCCAAACGCAATCTTGCATTGGGATTGGAGGCCAGGATAAATTTGGCCTCCTCCCAATTGCTCACCTCTCGATCGTTGATCCTGATAATCAGATCACCCGCACGAAACCCTCCTCTTTGGCCGGGGGAATCGGGTTCGACCCAGCCAACTCTTGGGGGTCCTTCCACGAAAGCCGGTATTTTGAATCCGATAAGGGCGACGAGGCAGAGAAAGATGAAGGATAAGAGCACGTTCATGAGGGGGCCAAAACCGATGATCGCCATCCTCGTAGGAATGGGCTTTTCGGAGAATGATCGTTCCCTATCCTCTTCGGAGACCTCCTCTTCGGGATTCTCCCCGATTATCTTGACATATCCACCCAGGGGAATTGCGGAAATCTGATATTCGGTCTCCCCGATTTTTTTGCCGAGGATTTTTGGCCCGAATCCTAACGAAAATGTGAGGACTCCTACGCCCGATCTCTTGGCGATGATGAAATGGCCGAACTCATGGACGAAAATCAAAATGCCCAGTACGATGATAAAGGATACGGCGTCCGTTACCACTCTCTCTTCTCCTCGATGAGCTCCTTAGCCTCTTCCCGAGCCCATTGGTCTGCCCTTAAGGCATCGTCCAACGTTGTCAGGGGTCTAACCCGATGGTTCTCCATAACCTTCTCCACTACTACTGGGATATCGGTAAATCTTATGGTTTCCTCCAGAAAACTGTTAACCGCCACCTCATTGGCGGCGTTGAGCACTGCGGGCATGGTTTCACCCATCTCAATTGAGCGGTAGGCGAGCCTCAGACAGGGAAATCGTTCAACATCCGGAAGGAAGAAGGTCAACCCATCCATATCATTGAGGTCCAAGGGAGGCAGGTCCAGCCTCAGTCGCTTCGGGTAGGAGAGGGCGTAAGATATGGGAATTCTCATATCGGTTATCCCCATCTGAGCTACGATGGATCCATCGATATATTCTACCATAGAATGGACGACGCTCTGCGGATGAATTTGAACGGTGATCTTTTCCGCGGAGATGTCGAATAACCATCGGGCTTCGATGACCTCAAGTCCCTTATTCATCAGGGAGGCGGAATCGATGCTTACCTTTCTTCCCATGTTCCATGTGGGGTGGTGAAGGGCCTCTTTCGATGTCACCTCCTTCATTTTTTCATAGGATAGATTGAGGAAAGGTCCCCCGGAGGCTGTCAGGATAATCCGATTAACCTCGTCTCTTGAATGGCCAACCAGAGCCTGGAAGATGGCACTATGCTCGCTATCCACCGGCAAGATGGTAACCCCGTTTTTGCGAGCTTCTTCAATGATAATCTTTCCGGCCATAACCAGGGACTCCTTGTTGGCCAGGGCGATGGATTTCTTTGCCATTATCGCGGAAATGGTGGGAATCAAACCGGCCGCTCCCACCAGGGCAGAGACGACCAGGTCTATTTCGGGAAGCGAGGCGATTTGAATGAGCCCTTCCACTCCGAATAGGACCTCGGTTTTTTTGGGTGAAATTTCCTCTTGTAAGGTATTAGCCAAGGCTTCATTCAATACGGAAACCACTTTGGGCTCGAATCGTTCTATCTGTTCCCTGAGCAGTCGAATGTTAGTGCCCGCCGATAGGGCTATTACCTTGAATTCGTTTTCGAACTTGCCCGCGATGTCCAATGCATTGACACCGATCGAACCCGTTGATCCCAGTACCGCCAACCGTTTCATGGGGTGCCTTGCCCCCCCCAACGTATGTAATAGTAAAGGAAAGGGGCCGAAAAGAGAAAACTATCCAATCGATCCAACATCCCCCCGTGCCCAGGGATGAGACCGCTGGAATCCTTGACTTGGGCGCTCCGCTTAATCATTGATTCGGTGAAATCCCCCATCTGTCCGAATAGGGTGAGGGAAAAGCCCAAGAAAATACAGTCGGAAACGCCTAAATTGGAGAAGAAGAGTTTCCGATAGAGGAGAGCGACAGTTATCGCCACCCCCACCCCGCCTCCTAAGCCTTCGAAGGTCTTGTTCGGGCTTACTTCGGGATACAGTTTGTGTCTGCCCATCAGAGAACCGATGAAGAAACCGCCAATATCCGCGGCCCAGACGGTGGAAACGAGAAAAAAAACCCATTGTTTCCCCGGAGCGGTTTTATCGATTAAGATCACATACGATAAGAGGAGACCGATGTAGAGTATTCCAAAGAGGGTAAGAGCCATCTTGGATATGGCCAACGCGAAGTTCCTCGATTTCAGCATATAGACGATAGATAAAAAGACGATGCTAAAACCCAACGAAGCATGGATAAGGGAGACATCCCCGAAATAGATGAGCGAAACCAATCCCACTCCCAGGATGATTCCCAGTGCCTCCTCGTGCCGTTTATTGTCCGGGAGTACCAGAGAGTAGAATTCATGGAGGCCCAGGGCAACCGCAATCAAAACCATAATGAAAAGGGTTGGTTCGGGTCCGTATCCGATGAACAAACATAAAGCGGGGATGGTAATGACACCGGTTAAAACTCGTTTCTTCAGCACTCTGTCCTCGGTGGTGGCCCTTTTTGGCGTCCATCTTACGCCATTAGCCCGGCTCCATGGCCAATTGCTCGCCTGTGAGGCCAAACCTTCGCTCCCGGGACTGGTAATTGAGCAGGGCTTTAATCAAATCCTCTTTTCCGAAGTCGGGCCAAAGGGTTTCCGTCACATAGATCTCAGTATAAGCCATTTGCCACAGGAGGAAATTGCTGATTCGATACTCGCCGCTGGTTCGGATCAATAGGTCTGGATCAGGGATGTCCTTTGTCAAGAGGTAATTGGAGAGGGTTTTCTCGGAGATCTGTTCGGGGCGAAGTCTCTTGTTCTCCAGATCTGCTATAAGGCCACGGAAAGCATTGATGATTTCATCCCTCCCGCTGTAGCTGAGCGCTAGGGTTAACACCATGCCGTCGCAGTGGGCTGTGTTTTCCATCGTATCCATGAGCGTATTGCGAGCCGCGGGTGGCAGGGAGTTTAAGTCTCCGATGGCCCTGAGGCGGATGTTATTCTCCAGCATTTCATCTAATTCCTCCTTCAAATATTTCTGAAGGAGATCCATCAAGGCCGATATTTCACTCTCAGGACGTTTCCAGTTCTCGATGGAAAAGGCGTACAAGGTGAGCCATTTAATCCCCAACTCTCGGCATGTGGTTACTACCGCTCGAACGGCCTCGATCCCCTTGATATGGCCTTCAATTCGGCTGAGGGATTTTTGCCTTGCCCATCGGCCATTCCCATCCATGATGATGGCTACATGCTGCGGTAGCTTTTCTTTAACCAACCCCTCCATAGTTTCCCAAGAATCTCCCGTAGTGGAAGTCCATACTGGATGGCCCCACCATAACAATAAACGATACGCCTTGCATCAAAAGCCTCATTCGAGGCTTGCCACACACCTTAGATGTATCACAGGGATGGCTATTTTTCAAGGAAATTCCAAGTGAAGAGGCCTGAGATTTGGGTAGTTTTAGCTTGGGTTGGTAAGGGACCACCGTCCCCAGGATTAGATTGATAGCAGGTCTTATCTCAAGGGAGGAACGAGATATCCATCTCTTCCCGTCCCCCATTACTTCTCGACGATGGCCTCCGTTGGACAGACTTCAATACATGTGCCGCACTCCGTACATTTCTCATCGTCGATTACGTAAATATCTTCTCCTTCCTCAATCGCATTTGCCTCACACTCGTCAGCGCAGGTCCCACACGCCACACAATCTTCGGTTATTACGAATGCCAAGGAATCACCCCCTCCATCGGTGAAGATCCATCCTTTTGCCCCGAAAAGTATGTTCTATATCTCGAGAATCTCCTTTTCCTTTGCATTTAAAGCTTCGTCGATTTTCTGGATAAAGCCATCGGTAACTTTTTGGATCTTATCCAAATTCTGATGGAGTTCGTCTTGGGATATCACCTTTTCCCTCTCCATGTCCTTGAGGTCTTCGTTAGCATCTCTCCTAATATTCCGAATAGCCACTTTACCCCCTTCTCCCATTTTCCTGATGATTTTAACCAGTTCCCTCCGGCGTTCCTCGGTCAACCTGGGAATGGTGAGACGGATGATCTTTCCATCATTTGTTGGGGTGACGCCCAGCTCCGATTTTAAAATTGCTTTTTCCATTTCGCCGATCATCTGGGGATCCCAAGGCTGAATGATAATTAATCGGCTTTCCGGAACGGAGAGGGTGGCCACTTGCTTAAGAGGAGTTGGAGTCCCATAATAGTCCACACGGATGTCATCGAAAAGGGCTAGGGATGCCCTGCCAGTCCGGACCTTGTTGAGATCCCCTTGCAGGTTCTTCAGGGTCTTATTCATCTTTTCCTCGAGATCATTGAGGATCTTCTGCGACATGTGTTTCCCCCATACCGATAATCGTTCCCAGTTTTTCACCCATAACCGCTCTTACGATGTTCCCCTTTTTCTTCATATTAAAGACGATAATGGGCAGTTGGTTATCCATGCACAGGGAGACGGCCGTCGCATCCATCACCCTGAGGTTCTCCTTGAGGACATCGATATACGAAAGCTGATCGAACTTAACGGCATCTCTGTTTTCCATTGGATCCGAATCGTAGACGCCATCGACCTTCGTTGCCTTGAGAAGGGCGTCTGCTCCAATCTCCACTGCCCTCAAAGACGCTGCCGTATCTGTGGAAAAATAGGGATTTCCCGTTCCGCCGGCAAAGATCACTACCCTTGTTTTCTCCAGATGTCTGATGGCCTTTCTCCTTATATAAGGTTCAGCCACCTGGCGCATCTCGATGGCCGATTGCACACGGGTAAAGACCCCTATCTTCTCCAATGCATCCTGGAGGGCCAGGCTGTTGATCACAGTGGCCAACATTCCCATATAATCGGCGGAGGTACGATCCATCCCCTTTGAGCTAGCATCTATCCCCCGAAAGAAATTTCCCCCACCAACAACGACGGCAACTTGGACCCCGAGTTCCATTACTTCCTTAATTTCCCCGGAAATTCCCCTTATTACCTCGGAACTTATGCCATATCCCTCTTCGCCAACCAACACCTCTCCGCTGATTTTGAGAATAATCCTCTTAAATTTCGGTTTTTTCACCATAGTCGGAACGGGAGGCCTATGAGGCGCTCTCGGCAGCTTCTTCCCCTAGCTGGTATCTCGTGAATCGCCGGATGGAGATTCGTTCTCCGATCTTCCCCATGATGGAGTTCAAGAGATCCCCCACGGTTAAATCGAGGTCCTTCACAAAGGCCTGCTCAAGGAGGCAGACCTCCGAGAAAAACCTCTCCATTTTCCCTTCTACGATCCGATCGACAACCTTTTCGGGTTTCCCCATCTCCAGTGCCTGCATCCTCAAGATGTCCTTCTCTTTTTGTATGATTGCCTCGGGAATATCCTCCCTCCTGAGATATTGGGGGTCCGCTGCCGCCACATGCATGGAGATATCTTTAACCAGATCCTTAAACTCCTGTGTCCGCGCTACGAAATCCGTTTCACAGTTGACCTCCACCAATACACCAATTCTGTCTCCCGGGTGGATGTATGCCCCAATCAATCCCTCTTCGGCCTTACGCCCGACCCTCTTAGCAGCTTTCGCCAGCCCCTTCTGCCTCAAGAATTCGATGGCCTTATCAATGTTTCCTTGGGTTTCTTTGAGGGCTCTTTTGCAATCCATGACTCCGGCGCCGGTCTTCTGTCGCAGGTCTCTCACCAACGATACGTCGATATCCATGGGAACTCACCTATCCTTCCTCGGTTTCTCCTGGCTTTTCCTTGGGCTCAGAAAGGGAATCTTCAATCGCCTCCTTTTCCTTCGCTTCCACGGTGGGAGTTTCTGTAGCCGCTTCCTCTCCAGCCTCCTCTCCTCCCGCCTCAATCGATTCCACCGGTTCTTCCTCCTGGAGAGTCTTCTCGTATATCTGCCTTCCTTCGATTACGGCGTCGGCAATCTTACTTGAGAAAAGGCGTATCGCCCTTATCGCATCGTCATTACCCGGAATAACGTAATCGATTTCATCGGGATCGCAATTCGTATCCACGATCCCAACCGATGGGATTCCCAATTTTCGAGCTTCACTTACCGCAATCCTCTCCTTTTTGAGGTCGACGACGAAGATGGCTCCGGGAAGCCTATCCATATTTTTTATCCCTCCCAAGGCCTTCTCCAAACGTTTTCGCTGTTTCTCCAATTGTAATACCTCTTTCTTGGGGAGAAGGGAGTATATATCGTCATTCTTCATCGCCTCCAGCTTGTTCAGTTGGTCAATACTCTTCTTGATGGTTTGGAAATTGGTGAGCATTCCTCCCAGCCATCGCCGGTTCACATAGAACATGTTGCATCGGGTAGCCTCTTCATATATGGAATCCTGGGCCTGTTTTTTTGTGCCCACGAAGAGGATATATTCCCCTTGAGCAGCAACATCCCGGACAAAATTGTAAGCCTCCTTGAATAAAACGACGGTTTTTTGGAGGTCAACGATATAGATGCCATTGCGCGCCCCATAAATATAGGACTTCATCTTGGGGTCCCACCGCTTCGTTTCATGTCCAAAGTGAACCCCTGCTTCCAACATCTCTTTCATCGTAACGTTGGCCATACTTCCCCCGCTTTTCCCGTTATGTTTCTCCTTTGCCTATCCCATAAGAATGTGGGAGAGGAGCCTTAACTTCGCCCCCACATTGGGTTAAATCAAACAACAATAACCTATTTTGCCCAACAATTCAAGATCATTTCGCGCACCAACTTAGAGGTTACAATGGATGAAACTTCCGATGGGTCATGATCGGGTGAAAGTTCAACAACGTCGAAGCCGATTACCCGGGCTTTACTGAGGATTTTCAGGGCGGATATCATTTCGCTAAAGTCGATTCCTTCCGGTTCGGGATTCCCCGTTCCGGGAAGAATGCTCGGATCGATGACGTCCAAATCGAGACTTATGTAGAGGGGTGCATCACCGATACTCCTGAGGGCCCTGTGGAGGCCATCTTCGCTGAACTCATAGAGGCTACCAATAGCAGTGGCGAAACTGAATTCCTCTTCGCTCCCCGAACGGACACCGAACTGAAAGAGTTTTCCCGTACCAATGATCTCCAGAATCCTCCTCATTACGGTGCTATGGCAAAAACCTTCCCCCAGATATTCGTCCCTTAGATCGGTGTGGGCATCGAATTGAATCACGGCCAAATCACCGAAACGGTTCCGGAATCCCTCGACGATGGGCAAGGTAATCAGGTGTTCACCCCCGAGGAGAACGGGATATTTGCCGTCATCGATGATCTTCCGAATCATCTCGTTGATTTTCGCTAGGGCTTTTTCCTTATTTCCAAAGGGGATTTCCAAATCTCCTAGATCGCATATTTTTAGGCCACTGAGATCTCTGCCAAGATTGGGGCTGTATGTCTCCATCCCCCAAGAGGCCTTACGGATGGCATTGGGTGCAAACCGGGAACCTGGTCGATAAGAAGAAGTGCCATCATAGGGAAGGCCAACGATGCATATTTCGCATTCGTTGTACGGAAGGTCGGCGGATAAGAATCGGTTTTGGAGGAAATCCGTCATGCGATCAATTCTTGGATAAAATTGGGAATGGCAAAGGCAGCTTGGTGGACGGCTTCGTTGTAATACCTCGTACTGAGGTTGAAGCGCCGCAGGTCCTCACACCGATTATCCAAAGGTGGATCATACTTCTTGGAACAGAATGCAAAACTCCAAAAGCCACTGGGGTATGACGGGACCGGGGTCAGGTACATCTTCCGAATGGGGAAGAGGGGTTTGAGAGTGGCGTATAATTCCCTGACGATGTGCTCGTCGTAGAAAGGAGATTCCGATTGAGCAACCATAATTCCGTCATCTTTCAGGGCTTTATGGACATCTTTGAAGAACTCTTCCCGGTATAGGCCAACAGCCGGTCCGACGGGATCGGTCGAATCGATCAGGATGACATCGAAGATCCCCGTATACGGTTTGATATATTGAATACCGTCTTGAATGATGACTTCAACCCTGGAATTATCCATTTCACAGCTCACGAAGGGGAGGAACTGCTTGCTCTTTTCAATTACCAATGGATCGATCTCCACCAGCTTGGCCCGGGATACGGTAGAATGTTTCATCACCTCCCGGATGGTTCCCCCGTCTCCACCACCAATGACGAGGACATGCTCGGGATGTGGATGGGTGAAAAGAGGAATGTGAGAAATCATTTCATGATACGTGAATTCATCCTTTTCCGTGAGCTGAACCGAACCCTCCAAGATGAGGGTTCGCCCGAATTGATAAGTATCCACGATTTCGATCTTCTGGTAGTCACTTCGGCCACGGAATATCGTTTCCTTTACCTTTATGGTATTGCCGACAGTGTCGTTGAACGTCTCGGTAAACCAAAAATCCATTTCTATTGCCATAGCACTACGGCGGCGAAGGCCGCTCCGATTTTCTTAACCATATATTCGGTCGAGATAGACTTGATTTCCTTCGTCTCCTGCTGGCGCATCTTCATTCCCTCGAAAGCCATATTTTTTGCGGTGAGCTCTATAACCTCCCTGTGTCCCCGGCCAGAGTATTCCATGATCAATCCCGGTTGATCGTCGTCTCGTGGGAGAGCGACGGCCACAGCCGCGGATATAATTTCTCCGGGTATATCACTGCTGATAGAGGCATAGGCCGTGGGTACTATGGCCCCCTGAGGGAATGTGATAGGTTGAATCTCCTTGCTATGAGGGGGGATTATACTGGAGATTTTGACCAGGTTCGTATTTCCGATACCAGCGTTGAGTAAAGCTCCATCAAAGGCATTGAGAGGAGTATGCCCCTCAGAGGAGCCGCTAACGAGAAAGTAGGTTTTGGGAATTTTGTAAATCACGGCTGAGCTCCGGTGAATATTCTTTTTCCTATGTTCCCAAAGGCTTATGCCTTAACTCCTTACCATCGGAGGCGAGCGTCCCTCGAAGCATCTCCACGGTGGACGTAGAACCTGCCCCGAGTTTCTCTTTTAGATAATGATAGGCTCTCCAGGGATCCACTTCTTCTCCACAGGTGAAAATGTCCACGGCGGAATAACCATACTCCGGCCAGGTATGGATGGCCAGATGGGATTCCGCGATCACGACAACGCCGCTTATTCCGTGGGGGTTGAAGAGATGGAATACACTCTGTACGATGGATGCTCCGCTCGTGATCGCCGCTTCTTCCATGATCTTCTTGATCTGGTCCGAATCATTGAGGGTTTCGCGATCACACCCATAGAATTCCGTTAAGAGATGGCGCCCCAGAGATTTCATCCTTCTACCCTCCCTTCCGTTGATGTTTCAACGAGATTTAGAAATATGGTGGAGCGGTGATCCAGAGTAAGACGGCTTCTCGGGAACCGACATTTGCCAGGGCATGGTCTCTCTCCGCGGTAAAATAGAAACATTCGCCCTTTCTTGCCCTGTGGGTCTTTTTCCCCAGTTGAATTTCTACCCTGCCCCCCAGAATAAACCCCATCTCTTCCCCTTCATGGGGTTCCTCGATTTCTGTCCGTTCGCCCGGTTTCAATGTCACCATGACGGCTTCCATTTTCTTGTTCGTGGAGCCGGGAATGAGCAACTCGAACTTGGTCACCCCCTTTTTCTCTATCTCAACCCTATCCTCCTTTCGATAGACGATATCCTTTTCTTCGATGTCCAAGAAGAAGTCGGAAATATTTTCGTCAAGGGCATCCAGAATCTGTACGAGGCTGTCAAGGGAAATGGATGTCCTGTCGCGTTCGACTTGGGAGATGAAGCCCTTGGTTAATCCTGCCCTTTCAGCCAACTCTTCCTGGGTCAAGGAGCTCAATTTTCTGAGGTTTCTGATGCGTTCCCCGATCTCCATATGTGTACCTTTTGAAGAATAGTATAAGAAGAAAATAGTTTAGTAAAATAAACTCCAGAATTATACCCATTGGTCGTTTTTTGTCAAGGTTTTTATCTTCTTTACTCGGAAAACTTTTTTTGTTATTAGTCTTGAATAGCTAAGCATACTCTCTCCGTGAGGCTTGAGTCGATATGGCAGCGGGAAAAATCATCATCAGAGGGGCAAAGGCGCATAACCTAAAAAATATCGATGTGGAGATTCCCAGGGATCATCTCATCGTCATTACTGGTCTGAGCGGATCGGGGAAGTCGTCCCTGGCCTTCGATACGATCTATGCGGAGGGGCAAAGAAGGTACGTAGAATCGCTTTCGGCTTATGCCCGTCAATTTTTGGAGCAAATGGAAAAACCCGATGTGGAGCTCATAGAAGGATTATCGCCGGCCATTTCCATCGATCAGAGGACTGTCATCAAGAACCCCCGAAGCACAGTGGGAACGGTGACGGAAATTTACGATTACCTTCGGCTCCTCTTCACCCATATTGGAAAACCCTTCTGTTACCGATGTGGCAGGGAGATTTCCTCACAGACGATTCAACAGATTGCGGATCAGATCCTGGCCCTTTCCCATGGGGAACGAGTCGCCCTTTTGGCCCCCATGGTGAGGGGAAAGAAAGGCGAGTATCGGAGAGAATTGGAGAATCTTCGGAGGGATGGATTCGTTCGGGTCAAGATCGATGGTGAAATACGGGATCTCAGCGAGGAGATTCGTTTGGACCGGAACAAAAGGCATGATATCGATGTAGTCATCGATAGGATGATAATAAAAGAAGGGATTCAATCGAGGCTAACCGACTCCCTGGAGTTGGCCGCTACATTAGCGGATGGGATTATCAAGGTATCCATTGGGGATTCGGAGGAAATTATCTTCAGTCAACGGTTTGCCTGCATCGACTGTGGAACCAGCTATCCCGAGATTACTCCCAGGATGTTTTCCTTTAATAGCCCATATGGAGCATGTCCAACCTGTAGTGGATTGGGGATGAAGATGCATTTCGACCCAGACCTGATCGTCCCCGATAAAAATGTATCGGTCCTGGAAGGAGCGATTTTGCCGTGGAGAAAAGGGATCCCCGCATCTTTGCATCACCTGGCTAAAGTTAAGGGGGTCAATCTCCGTCTTCCTTTTGGTGATCTTCCGGAGGAGATCCAGAGGAGTTTTCTCCATGGAGAGGATGGGGTAGAGGGGGCGATCCCCGAACTGGAGAGGAAGTACCAAGAGGTCCAATGGGAGGAATTTCGGCAGGAGATGGAGAGGTATATGAGTTCTTTTCCCTGTCCAACGTGCGGGGGAGCGAGGCTGCGCAGGGAAGCCCTCTCTATAAAGGTCGATAGGATGTCGTTGGCTGATATCGTCAAACTTTCCGTTAAGGATCTCCTCCGGTACTTCGAAAGCATTACCTTAAACACAAGGGATATGGAGATTGCCAGGGGAATTTTGAAGGAAATCACCGAACGGTTGAGGTTTATGGTCAATGTGGGGTTGGATTACATTTCCCTCGACCGGCCGGTGACAACCCTATCAGGGGGTGAGGCCCAGAGGATTCGGTTGGCTACGCAGATTGGCTCCAGTTTGGTGGGGGTGCTGTACATCTTGGATGAGCCAAGCATTGGCTTGCATCAAAGAGATAATATTCGACTGTTAAACACCCTCAAAGAGCTGCGGGACCTTGGCAATACGGTTATCGTGGTTGAACACGATGAAGAAACAATCCGGCGAGCAGATTATGTTATCGACATGGGTCCAGGGGCCGGTATACATGGGGGCAGGGTAATTTATTCCGGGACGCCGCGGGAACTGCTCGATTCCCAGGAATCGACTACGGGGAAATACCTATCGGGAGACCTCTCAATTCCCATTCCCAAAAGACGCCGAAATGCGAGTGGCAAGTTTCTCGTGATAAGAGGGGCGAGGGCAAATAACCTGAAGAATATCGAGGTGGGGATTCCCATCGGATTATTTACCTGTGTAACGGGGGTTTCCGGGTCCGGGAAAAGTAGCCTCATAATCGATACCTTGTTTAGGGTCTTGGCCCAGAAGCTTTATCATTCAAGGGAAAGGGCCGGTTCGTTGGAAGGAATAGAGGGGTTGGAACATGTGGATAAGGTGATCAACATCGACCAGATGCCTATTGGCAGGACTCCTCGATCGAATCCGGCCACCTATACCGGGGTATTCACCTTCATTCGCGGCCTCTTTGCCCAACTACCTGCATCGAGAATGAGGGGGTACAAACCGGGTCGTTTCAGTTTTAATGTGGCGGGAGGCAGGTGCGAGTCGTGCAAGGGCGACGGGATTATCAAAATCGAGATGCATTTTCTTCCAGACGTCTATGTAACATGCGAGGTTTGCGGGGGAAAACGGTATAATAGGGAGACTCTGGAAATCCAATATAGGGGAGAGACTATCGCAGATGTCCTGGACATGACCGTCGATCAAGCCTACGAGTTTTTCGAGAACATACCAACCATTAAGGGGAAGCTTCAAACCCTCTGTGATGTGGGGCTTGGATACATAAAGCTCGGGCAGTCTGCCACAACCCTTTCGGGAGGAGAGGCGCAAAGGATTAAGTTGACAAGGGAATTGAGTAAGAGGAGCACCGGTAAGACTGTCTATTTCTTGGACGAGCCAACAACGGGCCTCCATTTTGCCGATATCCAGAAGCTTTTGGATGTCCTCAATCGTTTGGCCGATTCCGGAAATACGGTCATTGTCATCGAGCATAATATGGAGGTGATCAAGTCGGCCGATTATATCATCGATCTCGGTCCTGAGGGTGGTGAGCAAGGAGGGGAGGTGATCGGTCAAGGGACACCCGAGGAAATAATCAATATACCGACCTCATACACAGGACAATTCTTGAGAAGGTCATTTAAGAAAGCCCAATTGCTACATTAGCGGATTCTGAGATATCCATAGGGATTTCCTGTGCCCGCATTGGGAAGATGAGAGGAAGGTTGAGAAATGGAGGGCAGCCTGGCGGCCCATATTCCCAGAAACTCAGCAAGCTCCAGCAGTGAGGATGTTGACGGGAAAGGCCTTAAATGATAGGATTTTCTTACTTTTTTAGAAGGGTATTGGGTAAGCGCTTATGTTAGACATTCGGTTTATCCGGGAACATCCCGACGAGGTGAAGGAAGGATGCCGTAAAAAGGGGGTGGATTTTGATCTCGATCGTTTCCTGGAGGTCGATGAAAAGCGCCGAAAGGTCCTCTTGGAGGTTGAGGGATTCAGGGCACAACAAAAGAGGATGAGCAAGGAGATCCATGAGCAAGAGGGAGGAGCGGGGCAGCATGTTGAGATCGATAAGGTGAGAAACCTGAAGGCTCGATTGAGGGATTCCGAGAGGGAATTGAGACTGATTGAGGATGAATTCCATAGCCTCATGCGAATGATTCCGAATCTTCCCCTTCCCGAAGTTCCGGAGGGGAGGGATGAAACGGAAAATGTGGTCATTCGGGAGGTTGGCCAAAAGCCGACATTTGATTTTGCGCCCAGGGATTATATGAAAATTTCGGAGGGATTGGATATTATCGACACGAAAAGGGCGGCAAAGGTCTCTGGGTCGAGGTTCGGCTATCTAAAGGGGGATTCAGTTCTCTTGGAGTTCGCATTAGTTCGATTGGCCATAGATACCCTTACAAAGGAGGGATTTATTCCGGTCATTCCACCCGTGATGCTCAATTACAGGGCGATGGATGGCATGGGATATTTAACGAGGGGTGGCAGTGAGGTATACCAGGTTGAGAAAGACGATCTTTACCTCGTGGGGACATCTGAACAATCCCTCGGGGCGATGCATATGGATGAGATCTTGGATGAGAGGGATCTGCCAAGGCGGTATGCGGGTTTTTCCACGTGTTTCAGGAGGGAAGCGGGTTCCTACGGCAAGGATACGAAGGGAATTCTGAGGGTTCATCAATTCGATAAGGTTGAGATGTTTTCCTTTTGTGAGCCGGAGAAATCCCGGGATGAACATGATTTTTTCCTGGAAATGGAGGAGAAATTGGTCCGTATGCTGGGGATTCCCTACCGCGTCGTCCAAATGTGTAGCGGCGACCTGGGGGATCCAGCAGCCGATAAGCGGGATATCGAGTGCTGGATGCCCGGTATGAGAGAGTATCGGGAAACCCATTCCTGTTCCAACTGTACGGATTTTCAGGCGAGGAGGCTCAAGGTTCGATATCGTGCCCACGAAGGAGGATCCGGGCAGACAAAGGTCAAATTCGTCCATACCTTAAATGGGACTGCGTACGCCATCGGGAGAATGATCATTGCCATTATTGAAAACTTCCAGCAGTCCGATGGAACGATTCTTGTTCCCGATGCCTTGAGGGGCCTCATGGGCGGAATTGAGAGGATCGGGAAGAGCGAGGAGGGATGGCCGAGTGGATGAAGGCGGCGGTCTTGAAAACCGCTTCTCCGAAAGGAGACGGGGGTTCGAATCCCTCTCCCTCCGCCAAAACCAAGTTCCTCAGTCAAAGGGATGAGCTTTTTCCATCCCCGGTGCTTGAAAAGTGTGATATTCTCATCTAATATAGAGTTCACATAAACGATTACCTTGGGGAGAGATGGCCGAGTTGGCTGAAGGCGCTCGCCTGCTAAGCGAGTATTCCGGGAAACTGGGATCGAGGGTTCGAATCCCTCTCTCTCCGCCAATATGGCTTGACGCACCCCGTAACACGGGTTACCTTACAGCATAAAGCCTCTCCGGTTTGCGCCCATAGCTCAGCTGGATAGAGCAACGGACTACGAATCCTAACATAGGGGGTTTTGGCAGAGCCTTGATAGAAGCCAAAACCCCTATTTTTTCGACTACTTATCCCCTCTCTGGAACATCACGGAATATCACAGAAAGTCCACTTTTCACCAGAAAAGTCCCAACATTTTTCACAACGTCAGATAGTGGAGAACGGGGCTTTTCTTGAAAGCGTCCGCCTAAGGTTTACCATTCGAATCTGGGAAAAATTCTGGGATGGGTCAATACTCTCAGGGAGAAAGGAAGGTCTTAAGGTTCAGGCGTGGAATGTAGAGAGATGGGTCAGGGCCTTGTCTTTAGCCTTTGGTATCATCTATTTGCAATTCAAATGGGAATAGAGAAGTGGGTATGGGATGGTCTATAAATCCGTAGTTTCGAAGTTCTCGATGATCTGAGTCAGGCTTGCGTCGGAGTTCCCCACGTCGTAATAGAAGGTTAAATCGAACTGCTCGTTCAGGTTATTGAAAAAGAAGGCGATCCTGTACTCGTTGCTCCCCAACCTCACGGTGAATTCGTAACCAGTATTTTTGTTGGCATTCACGATGGGGGAGATATCCTGTACCAAAACATAGCCTTCGACGATCAATCTGTCCCTGTTCTCCTGAGCCCATTCGAGGACGGTGATTGTTGCGAGTCCATTGGGTAGCCAATCCGTGATACCCAACGTCACTTCACCCGTACCGTTTGTGTGCCACGTAGTTCTCTCCTTCCCCGGGCCAATGGTGGTCTCAAAGTAAAACCAGTCGCTAGGGTAGGTAATTGAATACCTTCCGCTGGGGTCAGGAAACAGGTTGGCGTCTCCAAGATCAGTGAGGTAGTCGCTGCTCCCCTCTTCGCCACATCCCGTGAGGCCCAGAGCAATGAGGGAGAGGATGCTAAGAGCGATTAGCTTCTTCATTTTCCCGGTGTTTCGTGAATAGCCCATTGTATAGAGGTTAAATGGGCATAAACCGTGCCAAATTAGATAGATTATAACCCTTTAGGTTTATTACCTTTTTTAAAATGTCAAGGAAGGCCCGTAACCCATGTGTGTGAAAGTTTTTCAGAGAAACGTCATTATCCTCGGTGAGAATTCCACCAAGT
>JBGVTJ010000297.1:0-6801 GCA_041862515.1 Thermodesulfobacteriota bacterium
CTCTTGGCGAAAAACAAAGGGCGAATCCAGAAAACTGCGGAGGCCGCTGGGATTAGTGTCCGCCAATTACACAAGTTAATGACTAAATACGGGATTAGAAAAGAAGAGTTTAAACGGCGCCAATAACAGAACCAGATCGGAATGATGATTCCTGAAACGCTTCCTAATCGGAATGAAAGTTCCGATATCCAAAACTCCCTTATCTCCTGATTATTTAGGCCAACCCAAACCTTCTCCAAATATCTAGACTACCTGTCATTCCACAAATATCGGAATCTGGAACTCCGATTTCTATTCCGCCGTAAATAAAACCCATGGAAAATCAATAGGTTACGGTCTTGGCATAACTGTTGCTTTTATTGAGTATGAACACAGATGGCTCTTCAATGAGGGTGAGACGGCAGCGAAAACTGAACGTCAATCATGAAGGGAAAGAGAGACAGGAAGTCATCTCTCCGGCTACTTTGAAACGTTCAGGCCCTTGGAATAGGTTATTTCCCACACAGAAAGGAGGTGGCCAAGATGAAAAAGAAAATGATCTGAGCATGCCTGCCGGTAGTGCAGCGTTCAGCCAATTGTAAGCGAACTAAAACGATCAATACATTAGAGCCTCTGGATTCCAGGTATATCACATGCTGGAAACGAGGGCTCAACAGAAAAGGGAGGAACGACAGATGAAACGGAGCAAAAAGGTTTGGGGTATAGGAATTTGTGCCTTGTTGCTTGTCGCCATGATGGCGGGAACAACTTTGTTTGCGGCTGAGGTAACCATCACGGGGAAAATCTCCGAGGAGGGAATAGTGGCTGATGACGGTGAGGTGTATGCGGTGGCTGAGAATGAGAAGGGACAAGAGATTATGGAGCTTGTTGACAAGAAAGTGAAAGCCACTGGCACCGTTGAGGAGCAGGAGGGTAAAAAGACCATCACCGTGACGGATTTTGAAGTAATTGAATAGCCCTTAGGGAGGATGCCGAATGGAGGAGGTGGCACATATGAAGAAAATTTTAGCCTCGATGCTGTGTCTATTCCTCCTTGCCGGGTTCACCGTTGTCGCAGGCTGCCAGAAGGCTGAGGAGAAGAAGGTATCTCAAGCTCCAGCCGTGACACAAGCCCCAGCGTTCGAAGAGAAGCAGGCTGCAGAGGTAGGTAAAGTTACCATCACGGGAACGGTCAACGATCAGGGGAATATAGTGGCTGACGATGGTAAGGAATATGTTATTGCCGGTGAGGATATGCGGAAAGAACTCATGGGAAAGGTCGACAAAAAAGTCAAAGCGACCGGGACTGTCGAGGAGCGCGAGGGGAAGATGCTGATCGAAGTAACTTCGTATGAGGTAATCGAGGAATAAGGTCATATCACCGCACTATCGGGGGCCTTCCCAGGCCCCCTTTTTTTATCCCTCACTACGACTAGAAAACCCGCAATGAGAATCAGCTCCAAAGGCCGGGGAATTCGGTCCCACGGGGAGTATTGCTGCTGCAGTGTGCTCTTTTTGTCCTCGGTCTGATAGCTGTTACCCCAATTGTGTTCAATCTCGCGCCTGCTGAGTCTTTTACCGACACTTACCGTCCGTGCCCGACGTCTTCTGCAAACTCACAATTAGATCACCATCCTGTCCAGGATGTGAGGTTTTGACAGACCCGTAAGTGACCGTTGCGACCGGATTTCCTGGAAGGAATCCATATCGCCTTCAACCCGCCATCTTTCAAACCTCAACACGTAACCCAAAAGAAGATTCACCAAATTCTGATTGATTTAACGCATTAACCTGCTATTAATGTCCACAAAGTGAATTTTAACACGGCCTCATCTGAAGATGTCAGCTCTCCTTGCTACTGGCTCTTACGAGAATTAAGGGACGGCTTCCAATAGTCGGGAAGGAGATGATGTCATTATGTGAGTCATTTCTCCATATGCATCTCCCACATAATAGCTGCTTCGGGAGGCCGAAATCGGTATAGGATTAAGTATGGACAGGGGAAGTCAGGGAGGAAATATGAAGTTTGTACAATGGAACTTCTTATTCAAGGCGGTGTTGAGTACGGCGTTACTTATACAAATATCCCTGATGACAAATTATGGGTTTGCGTTTTCAAAAGATTATATCCGCCTGGTAGACCTCATTGAACTCGAGGACAAGGAAAAACCCCTCTATGTTTTCAGTGATTTTGAAAGGGAATTTGATGGCGATAGCCATCAGGCGAATCTCGACTACTTTAACCAACACCCGGAGCTGATAAGGAGAATTAAAAAGGAGCTTGGGGGCAGGGAGATTAGGTGGAGATTAGATAGCCTTGTGCATAGGTTACTCTTTGTTCCAGAAACCAGAGGGGAATATGCGACTCTCTTTGAGAACTACTGCAAGCACGTAATCGGTTATGTATTGGATAAGACGAATCTGAAAAATCCATATAGGAAGGTACATACCCTGAATAAGGAAAGACCCAAAGTCCCTGATAATGGTATAACGGTTTTTCTGGTCCATAACCTGGCGAAGGAATTTGTGGCCAAGTATATCTTTTTCAACAAGAGACGCAGGAAACTGAAGATTGATTTAAGAGGCACAGAATTTTTGGGCACAGTGGGTTCTTACACCACCACGGTAGATCTCGGGGGTGACGGCAGGCTTGAATTTATAAGGGACAACTACACCATATGGCAGAATAGCTCGAGAAATCCCTATACCGTTCTTACGGTTCCCGTTGAAGAAACCTTGCACATTGCATTGAGAGAACACACCGAGAGAGCGATTCGAGAACGGGTTGTGCTAAGCTCCGTGAAAGACCTCAAAGAGGTGGAGAGTATCTCGGAGGACTCAATAGCGATAGAAGAAGCAATTGTGGGTGGCCTGGTCCATGCACTGTTGCCCGATTTTGTAAATCGGTATGTGCCCAACTTGCCGTACGCCTTGATTGAAGAAGATATGAGATCGAAGGGTGAATTGAAGCAATACAGGCATCTAAAGAAAGGCCTTGAGATTGTGGAAGGTATAGGTTACGAAAATGCCCTTAAGGTGTATTCGAATGACCCGATAGAATTTATGAATTTGTTGTTGTAATCTATAGCACGCCATCAGTAATGAGAGACCTGGACGGTATGGGGAATCCACAGGAAAAATCGAGGATGAAGCCATCACCGCACGGTTGCAGGTTCAGTCCGAAGTATTGACGCGAAGCCTGATTGTCCTACATCGACCGCTTATTTTTAAATCCTTCTATCGGGCCGCCTATTGTCAAGCTCCCTTTTTCGCTTACGACATGGGGTACTCCCTCAACCTTGAATCGAGCTAGCTTCCTTAAATGTGGGGCTTCTGTCTGCTTCGAACGAACTTCTATCCGTGTTGGCATCTTTTCGCCAGACACCAAAAGCTGTATTCGCCTGATGGTGATTTGGGGAGGACTAGCGAGGGTAGCGAATTCTCCTAAGAAACTACCTGGAAAGATTCTTCCTGATATAACGTGCTCCGCGTAGCGGGGCGCGACTGATGCTTCTATGAGTATTCTTGCATTTCCCCTGATCCCGACAAATCCAAGATCTCTATCGCAAATGAATAGAATTGGGCATCGGTCAAACCTATTGACTCTTGAAACAAACAAGATAAGGCCAATTAATGACCTTGGCCGATGCCAACCTCTTGCTTTGTTGCTCGGGGGCCCAGATATCTTGAATGCCCTCAGACTTCTTTCACCAAAAGAAGGGGTCTATGGCCCCTTCTTGCTGAATTTAAATCAAATGTAGGCGATTTGATCAATGGCCGCCTCCGCCTCCACCTGAACCACCTCCAGCATCGCCTGAACTTCCGCCATCTCCTCCATAACCTGAGCCTCCTCCATGGCCTGAAACACCTGAACCGCCTGCTCCACCCATCCCGGAAGCACCAAGCCCTTCAGCGCTTTTTCCTCCTCGGATCGCACGAGAATAGCTCTCTGCAAGGGTATTGGGGGAAGAATACCTCGACCGGGCCATAAAAGATTTGCTCATCGTTTTCATCTCTCTTGCGTTGTAGTAATGTTCTAGGGCCTGACAGACAACATCAGCGGCTGCCTGGGACGAGGCACCTAGGCGAGCCATATCCCGGGCGGCCCCGAAGGCCTCTGTGGCAAGTCTCCCCACCTGAGCCCTCGTCATCTTTTGCGTCCGAGTCCTCTGCCTCAGTGCCTGGACTATCACCTTTGTATCCTCGTCTCTCATGCCTGCTGTGAAACAGTTAGCTATGGTATTCCGTATCTGTTCCCTCTCAGCTCGTTCCTCCGTTATCCTCTTAGCGTGCTCGTCGGCCAATCCGTAGCGGGATCGCACCGTTTCCATCGCCCTCACGACATTTCTGGCCTCAACGTGCTTGGTCATCCCCTCAAAGGCCTTGCTCATGATGGGCCCCTCGGGCAATCCCTCCCTCTTGGCTCTCATAATGATCTCATGAGCCCTCAGGACCTCTTCCTTCCTGAAATGGTTCTCCAGCATGAGGCGAGTCATCCTTATGGCCTCGTCCTTGTCAACGCCAGCGCGTATCATTTGCCTCGTGCTGGACCTGATCTGCCGTGCAGTCCTATTGGGTAGCCCTTCGTCCACTTCATCCCCAAATGCCATGGAAGCGCAAAGGAAACCGGCGAGTGCTAGAATCCATATCTTCTTCATGTTATCTCTCCTTTCTGGCCTCTTTTTTCCCTTATAACGCATGACATCGGGAAAGGTTACATCCCCGGGACATATATGCAGTTCTCCGAGCCGAAATCGTCCTTTTCCCTTAGCCTACAGGGAGGCAGGTATACTACTCCGTCTACGATGTAGAAATACCTAAACTCTAAACCTGCCGGAACGGCGACTCGCCATGTTGCGCGGCCAATTTTCTCCGCCTTGCGCAGCTCGTATCCATCGAGGGAATACGCGAAGGAAACGACCTTGGCATGAGGTCTTTTGAGATGAAGGTAGCGCGTATCGCCCTTCACCCTATGGGAATGGCTTGCACATCCTGAGGAGATTAAGACTACAGCAGCGAGAAGCAAGACCAATTTCTTCATGTCGTCCTATTCACTACGAGAACTGAGTTCTTACCGCCAAAGTCATCCTCTTCCTGACTCGGTATGGTTGGGTCGGGAAACCTCTGGTGACCCTCAAGGACATAGGCAAACCGGTGTTCCCCTTTTGGAAGATCAAGGGTGATCTCCCAGTACCCACGAGCTCCCGTCCTCCTCATAGGAATCCGCGTCCAATTGTTGAAGCTCCCAGTAATCTCCACCTTTCTCGCATCCGGGCGGTAAATGACGAATCGGTATGGACTGGTTGTACTGACTCGAGACGGCATAAAAAGCAACAGAAGGACTGTTGCGGCAGCCAGAGCGCATGCAACCGCGCCCACGGGAGGTAACAACGAACGCGGCAATCTCTTCCTCACCGTTAATTCAACCGGAGGAACTTGATCTATCACCTCCGAGCGGATCAGCTTCTCCTGACGCAAAAGGTCAACGGTTTTATCCTTAAAGTGTTTGTCCCCATGCACCCTTTCCACAAATTCGACCTTATCGTCGAGATCCAACTCATCATCGATGAACGTGCTGATCATATAATCATTCATACATCACCCTCCTGGAGGATTTCCCTCAGCTTGAGGCGGGCCCGGTGAACCTTCACCTTCACATTCGACTCGCTTATGCCAGCAACTGAAGCAATCTCCCGGTAGGAAAGCTCGCCACTTACCGCAAGGGCCAATACGTCCCGTTCCTCCTTTCCGAGTTGCTGCATGGCCGAAAGCACTCGGCGGTATTCCTCCCGTGCCATGAGAAGACGTTCCTGATCAACGGAACGGTCACTTTGCTCTCCCTCAAGGTGCACCGTGCCTGCTTGCCTTCGTGCACCGTCGAGAACTAAATTCCGTGCTATTGCATACAGAAGTGGAACGCTTCGCTCCTCCTGGCTATACCGTTCGAGAAGGCGGGTAAAACTCTCCTGCATGATATCACCTGACAGGTAGTAGTCGCCTGTCACTCGAATGAGATACGCAAACAGCTTCTGCTTGCGCTCCTCATAGAACGCAGCGTATTTATCCATATTATGTTTTAAACGCAAAACAAAGGAAAAGGTTACAATTTTCCAGATATGCTCGGCCTACTTCATGGATTATCGCGAAAAGACTGGCGAGAATTCAAGGGAATGGAAACGTTAGCCCGCTTAATCCTGAGAGGGCTATTTGATAACTCCCAACATATCATGGCTGGTTTCCCTATTCCAAAATGCAGGCGACCCGCCTATATACGCCCCATTACAATGCTCAAAGTGTGGTAAGAATATCAAATCCTTAAGGCAAGTGATGCAGTCCGTGTCCGATTCCATCATTATCCAGCATGTAGGGCAATGACCATCTGAGCAAATTTGCTATTTCTAACTCAATAGATCGAACCGCCGAGAAAAACTATTGACTGCAGGTTCCTGACTTTTACGAGGAGTATTTTTGTAACCTGTCAATTATACGGCAAATTCTACTTTTCACAACCGAACACCCTTGTCCCTTCGCGTCAGTGCTTCGTGAGGTGACCCTCTCGGGCTCCGCAGGCGGGGAATACTTGCCCCTTCCAGCCTTTAAAGGGCTGGCCTTCCCCTTACGTTCGGCTGAGCCCTTCGGTCTGAGCAGTTCGGCCTTGAGACATGTCGACGAGCTCATGTCGAGTCGCTCACTGCCGAAAGGCTCAGGGTCGAAGACTCAGGACAAGCTCTGCTCACCCTCGATGGGTACCCCACTTCTCCAACAAACTACGCTCGTAGACAAGGGTGTACTCTACAAACTCCGGAAACTCCAGATTGCATT
>JBGVTJ010000298.1:0-2066 GCA_041862515.1 Thermodesulfobacteriota bacterium
CTTCCTGTTTACCACGGATGCCATCAAGGACTACTTGGCCCATTTGACTTCCAACGGCCGGCTGATAGTGGTAGCCCACGATCCCCTTGAACTTTTCAAGCTCTTGGTCATGGTTCTGGATGCATGGAAAAAGGAAGGAGTGAGGTTACAAGAAGCCCTTCGGCACATCTATACGGCCGGTTCTCCCCACTTTCCGATGTTAGTAGTCAAGAAATCACCCATCGGGCAGGCGGAAGCGCAGCGGATTCATGACGAGATCATGAACGTCCGACATTACCCCTCAGCCACCACATATATCCCCGGAATCACCCAGCATGCCCATCGGATCCCCATCGATCCTGACCGCATAATGGAACAGGGAATGATGAACGAGGTTATCCTCTCGATGGCCGAGGGCAAGTTTGTTCCGGAAGATATGATAGAAGCGGTACCCTTCAATATGCGTCCTGCCACCGATGAAAGTCCATTCTTTTTCAAGATTGAAAAAGGAGTGCCGAATATCCTGATCACTCTTCTGATTCTATCGTTGATATTTTCAGTATGGGCGTTTTTTAGCCGCATACGCAAAAGGAATCCGGTGACCAATAGTATGGGTCCCGGCCAGGATCACGTATCCTTCTCACGGACGCTTCGATTCCGCATCTTGTTTGCCTCATTGGGAACGGGTTTCATGCTGGTGGAGATTCCTCTAATCCAGAAGTTCTCGCTATTCCTGGGGGAACCTACCTATTCGCTTTCCATTACGGTCTTATCCTTGCTGGTAGGAGGTGGTCTGGGGAGCATGGCGAGCCAGCGGCTCCCGAATTTGGAGGATCGTTACACGATAGGCGGATCTGCCCTTTTGGTGGCCCTGGGAGTCGTTACGGCATCGGGCTGGTCTGAAATGATTTTTGAATGGCTGCTAGGGGAGAGCATTGTGACCAGGGCGGCCGCTTCCGCAGCCATGCTCATTCCTCTCGGTTTTGTGATGGGAATTCCTTTCCCTTCCGGCATCCGGTTGCTATCCAGGACAGGGATGTCAACGCAAATCTCCCTGATGTGGGGGATCAATGGGGCCATGTCCGTCACGGGCTCCGTGGGGAGCATGATCCTGGCCATCCAATGGGGATTTACTGTGGCTCTGATCACGGGGGCTTCCCTCTACCTGGTTGTGTTTCTTCTATTCGTCACTATGTCAAGTTGGAGACGACCAAAGGTAGCGCTCAAAACAAATAGAATAATCCCTAACCTAAATGAGCAGCTTTCCCAAAGGAGCTGAGGTCCACTACATAAGTCCGCAGGCAGTGGTCGTGGTGAAAAAATATTTCCCAATGGAATCCTTGGCAGGGCCTCATCTGGGTACTTTTTACGCGCAAACAGAGGCGTTTCCCGAAGCTGTTCAACTCACATTGGGCACACCAATTTAGCAAATAGTAAGCATTGGAGCTTCTCTTAGTGACTTGCGAGGTATCAAGAGTCTATTTGGCACAATATTTGTTCCCTTACACCATTAAGGTGGCGGTAGTTCCAGAAAAAAAAGAGTGAAGGGAGGGATTGTATATGGCAAAGGATCCAGTTTGTGGCATGACGGTAGATGAAACGAAGGCTGCTGGCAAGTCAGAATACAGGGGGAAGAAATACTATTTTTGCGCTGAAGGTTGTAAGGCGACCTTCGAAAAAGATCCCACGATATATCTCAGGGAGGCGAAAGAAGAAATGCGCAAAATGCACGGTCACCACTGATGCCTCTCATCTAAATAGGGAATTGAAGATTGCAACACGAAAAACTACCGCCACCTCCTATCGTTTTATCCCCGTAAGGAGATCGAAATACCACAGAGTTTATATAGTTCACTATTGTTTGGAATATGAGCTGACCACCCTATTTCCTTCTCACTTCGGGGCATGGATGGAAGGGGGAGATCTCAAATGAAAAAGATATTGGTAGTTGAGGATTATGAGAGCCTCCGGCTTCTTTACCACGACGTCTTTGCCGAAGCTGGCTACGAAGTGATACTGGCCGCCAATGGGAAGGAGGCGTTGAAACAACTGGATAAGGCTAAACCCGACCTGATCGTAATGGATAT
>JBGVTJ010000299.1:0-12437 GCA_041862515.1 Thermodesulfobacteriota bacterium
TCAATGTTTGAGCCCAAAGGGCGAGTTTTGAGTTTGCAGTGAAGCAAACTTTAGAATGGTCAAAAATTCTTTTCAGAGAGCGAAAGGGAATTTGGGCAACAGACCACGAGCAACCGAACGGACAACGGTGTTGGTTTATGAGAAACATAATCTCCTTTACAATCAATAGGTTAGAACAACCCGGTCTAAAAAAGTCAGGAAACTCCAGTCCAGCATCTGAAGGGTCTTTGCCTTCGGAGGCTCATTGAGCCACGAATAACGTCACGTTTAGCCTTGTCATTTTGCTCGCAATCGGGAGATTGATGGGGACTGATGTAGGGGGCTCCCCTCGGCGGCATCTCCTCCCACGGTTAGGCACACCTTGGATGCGCGCATCCAAACCCTCAATCGGTCTTTTCCATTACTGCCGCGGCTAAAAGGGGAAACATGATCTCATGATGTCCGATCAACGAATATCCCTTACCCCCTTTACGGGTGGGCCGATTCACCACGTTGACCATTGGACGGTAATGCTGAAGGAAATCCATATTGATCGTGGTGAAATGGTCGACTTGATGACCCAGATTTCGGACAAGGCTGAGGGCCTTAAGGAATACCTCTGGAAGGATAACTGCTGATCCTAGGTTGAGGTAGACTCCGCCCTCCAATTTGGAGATGATTGATGAGAAGATCTTAAAATCTCGGTAGCTTCCCTCCCCGATGATAGCACCGTCGGTTGAGGGATGCATGTGGATTACGTCAGTTCCAATAGCTACGTGTACGGTAATGGGGATACCCATTCTCGAGCCGGTGGCCATAATGCTCAAACCGCCATAGGGAAGGTTTCCATCGAGGAGTTTCCTGCCCAGGGATTCACCCAGCCCCAAACCCGGCGGGACTCCCTCCCTCATGGCCTGATTGATGAACTCCGCGGTTTCCCTGGTCATTCCGAAGGTTCCTTGACCCAGCTCTTCGGCAACATCCTCCGAAGTTTGGCCTGCCAAAGCGACTTCGACATCGTGGACGATGCATGCCCCGTTCATGGCTACAGCCTTGAAAACTCCCCTTTCAATGAGGCTGTTGATGATGGGGCTGAGCCCAACCTTGATGGGATGGGCACCCATGGCCAAAACGGCCATCTTCTTTTCTTTAAACGTATCAACTATGCTCTGGACGATATTGCGAAAATCTCTTCCCGCCAGGATGTTTGGAATTGCGTCATAGAAATCCCCGAGAGTGCTCCCCTTGGTATAGGCCTTACCGAAATCATCGATCCTCACCGCGGATTTTCTCCCCATCAAGGAGACGGTTTTAATCTTTCCCGGATCAATCTGGTCGAATCTCGATTTCATCTTATCTCCGTGAAGTCAGATTCAGTAAGCCATCTTGAAGATTTGTACCTCCGCCATTTCGCAAAGAATATGCCCTACGGCCATGTGGACTTCTTGGATACATGGGGTACTGTTGGACGGAACGATAAGCGAATAGTTGGCCACCTTTGCGAGGTCACCTCCATCGTTTCCCGTCAGGGCGACGGTTTCAATGCCCATCTCCTTAGCTACCTCAATGGCCCTGATAACGTTAGCCGAGTTTCCACTGGTGCTGATACCGATGGCGATGTCGCCTTCTTTTCCCAGAGCTGCAATCTGCTTGGAGAAGACCTCCGAAAAGCTATAATCATTGCCGATACTAGTAAGAACCGAGGAATCCGTACTCAGGGCTATGGCGGGAAGGGGAGGACGCTCCATGAGGAAACGATTGACAAACTCTGCGGCGAGATGTTGGGCCTCCGCTGCACTGCCTCCATTGCCGAAGAGCAGGATCTTATTTCCGTTCTCGAAAGCATCGGCGATCAGCTTGATGATGACGATGAGTTGATGGAGGTTTTCCTGGAGAAACTGTTTCTTGATTTTATCGGTTTCCCCGAACCTCTTAAAAATAATTTCCTCCATGGGCTCTCATATTATACCCCTCTACATTTCCTGTCAAGGCTTTAGGGGATACCTGTAGGGCATGAGATCCCTTTCCCACGACATAATCGGGCAAATACGAGAAGTTGACCTTTTTCCCTTTTTGAAATAGGATATGGTATCGATCGGCTTTGACCGCCAAGAATGAACGATTAGCTTCTTCAAGGGGAGGGGTTCTATGAACATTTTGGCCCTACCCGCCGCTTTGGCCTTCACCATAAATATTACCCTCTGTTTGATTGTCCTCTCCAGCAATCCCAAAAATACCGCCAACAGGCTTTTCGCTTGTATTGTCCTCTCCTTCGCCACCTGGAATGTAGGCGAATTTATCATGATAAATAGTCAAAATCCCGAAAACGCGGTATTGGGGGCGAAAATCATCTTCGCCGGCTTGGCTTATGCACCGGTTTTCTTCCTCCATTTTTCCCTTGTCTTCCCATTGAAACAGAGAATCCCCTTTTTTCGGAAGAAGAATTTGATCGTTTTCTATCTCATTCCCGCCGGCGTCCTCACCCTCTTTTTCTCCTTCTTCGCCATTAATGTTCATCGATTAGAACAGATAAGGAATGTATTCTACTATGCCCTGAAATTCGAAGAACCATTGGTATTTTGGATATTCATTTTCATCATCGGAGGTGTTGCGGGAATATATGTCTATTGGGGAATTGGTAATTTCATCTTAGCATTGAGGACTACCCGCTTGCCCAAACAGAAACTGCAGATCAAGTATTTGATCTTCGGGATTGTATCCGTCGGCGTCGTGGGAGCAGGGATCACCCTCTCAAACCATTTCCTAAAGCTCGGATGGCCGGTCTTCTTCTTAGTCAGCCTTTATGGCATTTTGGTCAGCTTCTTTTTCGCCATCGCCCTCATCAAATATCGGCTGCTGGACATCCACATCCTCATAAGGGGCGGTATTGTCTATTCAACCCTCTCCGGCTTCATCCTGGTAGTCTATGTGCTGCTCATAAAGAATATTGGTGAGATGATTTCCGATGCTTATACCCCTAAATCCCTATTCGTCGAGTCCATGTTGATTTTAGTCTTGGTCTATATGCTCCGTCCGTTTCAGAGAAAGGCAGAGTATTGGATCGATCGCTTCTTCTATGTGGAACGGTACCACTATCGCAGGAAGTTCACGGAATTCAATAGGGCATTGATTGAGTTGATCGATTTGGAGGATGTGCTCAAGACAACGGGGAGGTTTATTACGGAAACGGTGCACATCGGAAGTGTTGCCATTCTCCTCCTCGATGGAGAAGGGGAAGGGTACCGAATCCGGTATGAGGAGAATGTCCAGGGGGATTTGAAAATTCACCCCAATTCTCATCTTGTTCGATATTTGAGGAAATCCGGCAAGGGTACGGAGATAGAGAACTTGAGAATAGAGAAGGGGTTGGAAGTGGAGGCGGAGGATTTGCTGAGCCTTGGATTTTCGGCCGTGATTCCCATAATGTTGAAGGAGAAACTCACGGGACTCATGGTCCTGGGCAGGAAGATGAACCAAAAGGATTTTACCAACGAAGAGATTGAGATGATGGAGGACTTCTCCACCCAGACCTCTTTGGCAGTCTCCCGCGCTCTGATATATCGGGATATAAGCTTAAAGGATAGGCAAATCATGCAGTCGGAAAAGATGGCATCATTGGGCGAATTGGCAGCAGGGATCGCCCACGAGATTCGGAACCCCCTGGCGATTATCTCCGGGTCGGCTGAGACCATGAAGAAAAGGGGAGATAAGGAGACGAAGGAGGAGATGATTAACTACATCATGGAGGAGGCAGATCGCATCAATGCCATGATCAGGAATTTCCTGGATTACGCCAAACCCAAGGAGCCAAAATTCGTCAGGTGCAATATCGTGGAGGTGATTGAAAAGACCATCGGATTGATTTCCCCCCAGGCGAAGACCCAAAATGTTGAGGTGGTAAAGGAATTCCCTCAGAAGGCCCGTTATATAGAAGCCGATCCTGAGCTGATCCAGCACGCCTTCATGAATATCGAGTTGAACGCATTGGAAGCGATGGAGCAAGGCGGGGTTCTGAGGATCAAGGTGCTCTCCAATCAGGGAGGACGGATACTGGTTAAGTTTCGCGATAGCGGAAAGGGGATGCCACCCGAGATTTCTCGGAAGGTATTCGATCCCTTCTTCACCACAAAGGAGGAAGGTACGGGCCTTGGTCTGTTCATTGCGCATACCATCGTGGAATCTCACGGGGGAACCATCACCAATGTTTCCCATGGAGGAGAGGGAACAACCTTTAGCATTAGCCTTCCCGCTCGGAGGGTATGAACGAGATGCGAAAAAGGAACATCCTCATTGTTGAAGACGAAGTGAAGATGAGGAGGATCCTCGAGGTCAACTTGAGGGATAGATACAATGTCCTTTTGGCCAATAACGGCGATGAGGCCCTCAGTATCATCAAGGGTAACGAGGTTCACCTCATCTTAACTGATTTGAAGATGCCCGGTAAGGATGGCATATCTCTGCTCCACGACGTAAAAGAGTTCGCACCGGATATTCCCGTCATCCTGATCACCGCATATGGAACCATTGAATCCGCCGTTCAGGCCATGAAGGAAGGTGCGTATGATTATATCTTAAAGCCCCTGAAGATTGATGAAATCGAAGTGGCCGTGGAAAAGGCCTTGTCCCACGCACGGCTCATCGACGAAAACCGGAGCTTAAGGGAGGAACTGAAGGCGAGTTATGGCTTCGATAATATCATCAGCGTCAATCGGAACATGTTTCAAATCTTGGAATTGGTTGGTCAAATAGCCGATAGCAAGGCCACCGTTCTGCTCCAGGGAGAGAGTGGAACGGGCAAGGAGCTTGTGGCCCGGGCGATCCACTACCGGAGCCAAAGGTCGAAAGGCCCCTTTATCGTTGTCAATTGTTCGGCCATCCCGAGGGAATTGCACGAAAGCGAGCTTTTTGGGTATGAGAAGGGAGCCTTTACAGGGGCCTCGCGATTAAAATTGGGGAGTTTTGAATTGGCCGATACGGGGACCCTTTTTCTCGATGAGATCGGTGAGATGAAAAAGGAGTTGCAGGTCAAGATAATGAGGGCATTGGAAGGATATGGGTTTATGCGGATTGGTGGAAACGAATACATCGATGTGGATGTCAGGGTGATCACGGCAACAAATCGGGATCTCAAAGAGGCGGTAGCGATCGGAGAATTCAGAGAAGACCTCTACTATCGTCTGAACGTCGTGAGCATCAATCTTCCCCCTTTGAGGGAGCGAAAAGAGGATATTCCGCTGTTGGTGACCCACTTCATGGAGAAATACAAGGGTGAAGGCAAGAGGGAGGTGAATGAAATATCCGATGACGCGATGAAATTGGTGGAGCGATATCATTGGCCAGGGAATGTTAGGGAGCTGGAAAATTACATATTGAGGGGAATGGTACTGGCTAAAACGGGTCGAATCGAGGTGAGGGATTTGCCCGTGGAAGTGACTGAATGGGCTCTACCGGCCGGAGCGCGTCCCCCCCGAAATACCGAGGAGTTAAAGCTCATCAAGAAGACGGAGAAAGACAGGGTTGTGGGCCATATCGAAAAGCAGTTTGTCATGGAGGCCTTGCGGCAAAATAAGGGGAATATTTCCCGGAGCGCCTGCGATGTGGGGATGGATCGGAGACAATTTCAGAATTTGATCAAGAAATACCGGATTTCCGTGGAGAATTACCGGGAACGGGGATGACAGGGGTGCGAGGAAGAGAGGCCGTGGTGTGCAGAAACAATTCGCAAAAAATATCTTTCATTTCAGTGAGTTATAGATTGACCGCTATATTGCGATAAGAAAATTCGCATTTCCCGGGGAAAATGGAGCCCGTTTCGTTTTCCAGTGATGCAGGGGTTTCATGATAACCCCTTAATAAAAGGCCACTTTTTGAAGTGGCCTTTTTATTGATCAATTTGGTATGTATTTTGCGGGAAACAATAGTGAAATAACAAAAACGGAGAAGGTACGATGTGGCAGGCATGGATGACCGGGATCCTCGGTATCTGGTTGATAATCGCTTCATTTACCATGAGCGGAAACATCATGAACGAATTGATCGTAGGAGTGGCCGTCGCCGTCCTTGGGTTTTGGGGCGCTGTAAGGATTGAGATTTGACCTATGGGGGTAATGGGTATTATCACCTGAAAGGAGATGATATCAATGAACTTTGCCGAACAGATTAAGGATTTTACCGCAAATCAGGCAGCGAGGATGATCGTTGAAATGCTCTATAGAATTTCCGACGAACGGTTGGTTCAAATGACCTATCTGGCCGAAAAGCTCACCAACGATTGGGAAGTATTGGATGGGATCAAACAGGTCAGGGGTTTCTTGCAAGCCCCCTCCCATCCCACGATCCGACTCTTTCGAAAGGTGCTGGATTATCTGCCACCGCAGAATAGGCAAACGACCTTTAATACCCTGTTTAACCATGCTTGGTTCCTTGGGGGAAAGAGGCGGGAACAATGTGAGCGGAAGCGGGGTTTCAGGCCTCCTTTCATCATGATTCTCAGCCCCACCTGGCGGTGCAACCTCAGGTGTGCTGGGTGCTATACGCTTGGGTATCAGAGACATCCCGGGTTATCCAGGGATCTGGTGATGCGTATATTGAACGAGTGTGAGGAATTGGGAATCTACTTCATCACCGTGTTAGGAGGGGAACCGTTCATGTATCCTTACCTCTTTGAGATGGTAGAGACCCATCCCAATATCTTCTGGCAGATCTACACCAATGGAACCCTGATGGATCGGGAGAAGGCCCAGAGACTCGCCGAATTAGGTAATGCTTCGGTGGTCGTGAGCATCGAGGGCTATGAGGAGGAGACGGATAGGTGGCGGGGAAGGGGTGTTTTCGGGAAGATTATGGATGCCATGGATTATCTCAGGGAGGCACGGATATTATTAGGTGCCTCCGCAACGGTGACCAGGCACAATGTGGAGACGGTTTCATCGCCTGAGTTCATCGATATGCTCATTGACAAGGGTATTGTTGCCCAGATGTACTTCCTCTATCTTCCCGTCAACGGAAAGGCAGATTTCTCCCTCATGGTGACGCCTGAACAGCGAAACCATTTGCGCAAGCGGGTGATTGAGATCAGGCGAACGAAGCCCCTCTTTGTACTGGACTTCTGGAATGACGGCCCCCATGTGAACGGGTGTATCGCCGGAGGGAGACGGTATTTCCATATCAATGCAAACGGAGATGTAGAGCCGTGCGTATACACACACATTGCCGCGGACAACATAAAGAATGTCAGCTTAGCCCAGGCTTTGGACAGCGAGTTGTTTCGGGCCATTCGAAGGAGACAACCTCATAATGAGAATCACCTGAGGCCCTGTATGATCATCGATAACCCCCACGTCATGAGGGAGGTGATCCAGGAGGCCCGCCCCTATTTTACCCATAAAGGAGCCGAGGAGATCTATACCGAGCGCAAGGATGAAATGGACCAATATGCCGAAACCTTCGGAAAACTGGCCGAGAAGGTCTGGGAAAGGGAATACCAACACCCTCGTGATCTAGATGGCATTGAAGAAGGGGTTCAGGATCAACGCCGAGAAAAATGCGTTTCTCACCGCGCTCTTTCCTAAGAGCTCTTCGTTGATCTCCATTGAATTTCCCATTGTAAGAAGATGATAAGCCGGTAGGGGTATTTGAGGGGGCTGCGCTACTGACCCGGGCAGCCCTCCTGAACATCGTCGGCCTCATTTTCTCAGAGCAGGCCGATAAGTTGGGGCATTGGGATATGGTTCGGATGCCAAAGCGATCCATTGCGGAGACAAAGCGATTGATCGAGGTTGCTTCGGGGCGAAGAGCAGCTGATTATTACCTCGCCAATGGGAGGATCGTCAACGTCTATTCGGGGGAGGTGATTGAGGGGAATGTGGCCACGTCCGGGGAAAGGATTGCTTACGTGGGTCCTTCGGATACGATGGTGGGGTCGGGAACCAAGGTGGTGGACGCGAGAGGGGATTATCTTATTCCAGGGTTTTTCGATCCCCATGCGCACGCCGATCTCCTCTTTAACCCGGCCTCCTTTTCGGATCAGGTCGTGGTCACCGGTACCACCGCCGTTTTTGCGGACAACCACGACTTGGCTAACTCCCTCGGGCTTAAGGGATTGAGGAGGATCCTCCGGGACTCCAAATCCTATCCCCTCAAATTTTACGTAGGACTTCCCGCTGTTTCACCCCCATTTCCGGACTTTGAAGGGGAGGATTTTTACCCATTGGGGAATTTATATGGCCTACTCGAAGACGAAGTAGCGCTGGCCATCAGTGAGATTACCCCCTTTGTGAGGCTGGTTAGGGGGGATCGAAGGTTGCTCTCCAAAATCACCTTGGCAAGGAATGCGGGGAAACGGGTTGAGGGACACACAGTTGGAGCATCCTATGATAAGCTGAACGCCATCATCGATGCTGGCGTCACATCGTGTCATGAATCCATAAAGCCGGAAGACCTCCTCAACAGGCTGAGGTTGGGTTTATACGTCATGTTGAGACACGGGTCAATCCGTAGCGACCTTCAATTCCTATTAAGAGCCCTAAGGGAAACGCGAGGGATGAGTTCGAATCGGGTCATGCTCGCAACCGATGGCGTCTTCGCAGAGGATCTCGTGAGCCGCGGATATATGGATTACCTGGTCTCCGAAGCCATCAAATACGGGATCGAGCCCATAGAAGCCGTTCGAATGGCCACCCTCAACCCTGCAACCTATTTCGGCCTGGATTGGGACTTAGGCGGGATTGCCCCATCCCGTTTCGCGGATATATCCGTCGCTAAGGATTTAAGGAAGCCCACCCCGAGGCTGGTTATGGAGAGGGGGAGGATCGTGGCTAAAGAGGGGAAGCTGACCGTTGATCCATCGCCCCTGCCTCTCATCGGTTTAGGAGATCGACCATTCGTGTTGGGAAAGATCGACGAAAATCTCTTTGCTGTGCCATCACGAACGAGAGAACGAGTCCGAGTTCCCGTAATCCATATCGCGGACAAGACGGTAACCGAGAGGAGGGATGTCCAGCTGAAAGTGAGGAAAGGAGCCATTCAGGCTGATCCAGAAAGGGACGTCCTGAAGATCGTCTTGGTCCAGAGGGATGGGAAGCGGAAGGGTTGTGGTTTCCTATCGGGTTTCGGAGCCAAGATCGGGGGGATTGCTTCAAGCATCGCCCACGATACCCATAACCTCATGGTGATCGGGGGGGATGATGAGGATATGACCATTGCTTTGGATCGTGTCATCCAAATCAAAGGCGGTATCGTTCTGGCCAAAGGGAAGAAGATAATCCATGAGTTACCCCTCCCCATCGGGGGGACAATGTCCCCTTTGCCCATAAGAGAGCTGGCACATGAGGTTGGGAAGCTGAAAAGGGTTTTTAGGGATCTTGGTTGTCCTTTGGAAGATCCGATATGGACCATGGGGTTTCTCTCCTTTACTGGAGTTGTCGAGGTAAGGATTACCCTTTCCGGGGTTTACGATGTCAAGAAGGGGAGGGTGGTCTTTTGAGGGCCGGAGGCATACTATCCTTTTTGAATCTGCCTGAATTTCCCATTCCATTTCAATCTTATTCGTCTGTCGATCTACCACTTGACCTTCCTTTTGTCCATATTCCCTTCCGAAGGTCCTTTTTATCATCTTCACTCAATTTTTCAAGGGAGCACCTGCCTCACCCCTTTGCACTGGGTTAAATCGGGAAGAAGCTGCGAAAGAGGTTTTTGCAAAATCAGTGACCTCCGTCTGCAGTTTCTTGAGAGAAAGGGTGAATTCGTTTTGAGTCAGGTACGTGGAGTTTGATCTTTTCCTGCAGGCCTTTCAACTGTATTTCGAAGGATTTCCTCATATCGAGATATCTACTTGCATAATGGTATATGGAATCCGAGATGACCACTTCTCCGCCTCCGGCCACCTCTTGGATGTGTTGAGTCAGGTTCACTGCTGACCCGACAATCCCATACTTGGCCCTGGTTTCAGACCCGATGTTGCCGACCACGACTTGGCCTGCGTTCAAACCAATTCCCATCTCTAACTCGGGCAAACCTTCCTTTCTCATTTCCGCATTCAATCCTTGCATCTTATTTTGGATCTCCATGGCGCATCGAAGGGCTCGCTCGATCGTTGGTGCAACCGGACCTTCCAATGGGTCAAAAAAGACCAGCACACCGTCCCCAAAAAAATCGACAATAATGCCTTGATAGTTCTTTATGACCTTGATCATATGGGAGAAATAGCGATTCAGAATACTGACAATGGACTCCGGATTCAAGGACTCGGATAACTGAGTAAAGCCTCGAATATTCGACATCAAAATCGCCACTTCACGTATTTCGCCGCCTAATCTTGTTGCTTCCGGCTGGCGGATCAATTCCCTGGCGATTTCTTGATCCACATATCGCCCAAAGGTGTTGCTAATGAAATCCCTTTCCTTAAGGCCCTGGACCATGGCGTTAAAGCTGCCGATTGGTGGCCGATTTCATCGGAACTTTGTTGGGGCAGAGGATCTCCATAATTGCCCTGGGCAACACTTTCGGAAGCCTTGGAAATTTCCCTGATGGAGTGGAGCATCTTTCCTGCGACGGATCGGATCAACAAAATGATCAGGACAATACAAAGACTTCCGCCCAGGGCATAATAATTTCGAAAACGAATAATGGGGCGGGAATTTTTTTCCCCGGTGCGAATAATACAATGCTCCAGGGCGCCTGCTGGATCGGGTAGAAGCCCGCGACTTTATCTGGAGGATGTTCCGAGCCCCATAACGTGCCAAATGGCTTTTCTTTCATGGCCTTCAGGATGGCTAACTCCACCGGATCTTTCGTCTCTCCGAGCCTCCCACGTCCCTTCATCATCGAATCGGGGAGACACATCCCTGAATCATCAACCAAACAGGCCTTCTCGCTTTGCCACCAACCCAGTTTGACAATGTCCTCCATCAGATAGTCAAAACGTATCGCCACCTCGAGTTTGCCTACTTGCTTGCCGGATTCATCTTTGAGAATCGAGATGAGAGATACTGTTTCATGTCCAGCCTGAGTGTCGTATGTGGGTCGGGTTACCTCCCCAATTCTCCCGCGATGAAAGCGCATCATAGGTTGAGGGTCCATACGAGGATGCATCCTCGGCATCATATCTCTTCCAGGCTCCTGATCCAACAACTGGAGACGAACTTTGGTAACACCCTCTAGCTCCCGCAGTTGACTGAGAATCCATTTTTGTAAAGCGTATTCGCCGCGTTCCCCACCAGTCTTATGAAACATTTCAATCCATTTGATCGGTCTCCCCAGACGTAAATCAATGATGTGAGCTGCTCGCTGAAGCTTGAGGATGGAGGCCTCCCTCCACTATTGGAACTTCAAGGATCTCATTTCAAACAACATCCCCTGGATGTTTCTGTTTGGGGCCCTGGTGGCCGTCATCCCTGAATCCGGTCCTCACCTTGTTTTCGTTATGTTATTCGCCGAAGGTGTTATTCCCTTTTCAGTCCTTTTCACGTCATCCTTTGTCCAGGACGGCCATGGGATACCCCCCCTTTTGTCCTATACGGTCAGGGATTCCATTTTGATCAAGATTCTAAACCTTATCTTTGGCCTTGGTATTGGAATGATTCTGTACTTAATTGGCTTGTAGACTGTTTTTGGCAGTGGTCAGGTGCCCTCTTCTTCGATAAATTGACAGTATCCTAGCCCAAGCCTCGCCCAGACATCCTCTCCCTCCGTTCAACCTCCAAGGATGCCCTGGTTCTTGAGCACAAGAGGCTCGTGGAAAAAGGCGCTCTCCCATGGACTTAGAAAGCGTGAGTAAGATTCATGCATTGCGTTCTTCGGCCCGATGGATTTATAATTTACGATTAGGCAAACATTAAGGGGATGACACCCATGAAGAAAAGGGGACGAGACCATTTATTCAATGTGATCCTCGACAGTGTAGCCGACGGCGTATTTACCATCGATGAGAAAGGCGAGATTACCTTTTTCAACAGGGCCGCGGAAGATATCACCGGTTTTACTAAAGAAGAGGCATTGGGTCATAACTGTTTCGACATCTTTAGGGCCAATATCTGCCAGACGAACTGCGCCCTCAAGCAGACGGTCAATACGGGAAAGGAGATTATCAATCTGCCCATAAACATCATCAATAAGGATGGAAGGGAGATTCCCATTAGTATCAGTACCGCAGTCTTGCAAGACGAAAAGGGAAAGATAATCGGAGGGGTTGAGACGTTCAGGGACCTCTCGGCGATCGAGGAACTGAGGAAGGAGTTGCGACAGCAGTATACCTTTCAGGACATTGTCAGCAAGAATCACTCGATACAGGAGATCTTTCAAATCCTCCCGGACATTGCTGAAAGCGACAGCACAGTACTCATCCAAGGACCAAGCGGTTCGGGAAAGGAGCTTTTTGCCAAGGCTATTCACAACCTGAGCCTCAGGAAGGATAAGCCCTTTATCAAGGTGAACTGCGGGGCTTTACCTGATAACCTGTT
>JBGVTJ010000300.1:0-3356 GCA_041862515.1 Thermodesulfobacteriota bacterium
CCTCGTTCAACACCTCTTGGATCCTCGCATCAGATCGGTCTATCTTGTTAATGACAAGGATAGGAGGAAGATTAAACTCGAGGGCCTTTTTCAGAACGAATCTTGTCTGGGGCAAAGGGCCCTCCGACGCATCGACGAGGAGCAGGACGCCATCAACCATCTTGAGCGTCCTTTCCACCTCCCCGCCGAAATCGGCATGGCCTGGTGTATCGACAATATTGATCTTGACTCCCTTATATACGATCGCCGTATTCTTTGCCACGATGGTAATGCCCCGCTCCCGTTCCAAGGCAATGTTGTCCATCACCCTTTCCTGGACCTCCTCGTTCACACGGAAAATGCCTGACTGCTTGAGCAAGCCGTCGATGATCGTTGTCTTTCCGTGATCAACATGAGCAATAAGAGCAATGTTCCTCAAATCTTGGCGTTTCATTGGCTCGTCATGAAATAGGCGTCCTGTTTTCACCCAGGTTATCCTTGCCTCTCCCACCTTTCTCCCCCTATGGGATCATTCCTGTTATTTGATAGGATTCGACTTTGGGGTACTGGCCGGGACCGCTTTTTGAAGTATTTTTTGCCGTCTCGTCTTCCGTTCTGTTTGGAGACAGCCTGGAGGTTCGGGATGTTGCCATGCCACACGGGATCAATACGATTCATCTTAAACAGGGATTTCAAGACCTTCAATTCCTGATCTGTCACAAAGGTCATGGCAATGCCTGACCGCCCCATTCTGCCGGTCCTTCCTGTCCTGTTCGTGTAGGATGCCAGCTCGCAAGGATAGTCATAATTGATCACATGACTGACATGGCTGAAGTCGAGTCCGCGACCGGCGATGTCCGTGGCAATCATGAAAGTAATCTCATTTCGGCGAAAACGTTCGAAGATCGATGTTCGTCTGGATTGTTCCAGACCTCCGTGGATATACCCTATCGATTTAAATCTTCCCTTCAACTCCCTTATCAGTTTCTCACCGCGATGTCGTGAATTGCAAAAGATGATGGCCTGGGAGATCTTCTCCCTTTTCAGGTATTCGATCAGGGCATTGAGCCGATTACGTCGCCCCGTGTACTGAAAATGGTGAACAAGACTCTGCGGAGCCACCTGTTCCTTATTTAATTCCACTCTGACGGGTTCTTTCAGATAGACCCTGACCAATCTATCGATCTTTTCGGGCATCGTCGCTGCAAAAAACAATGTCTGGTGCTCGTGGATCAGGCAGGACATGATGAAGTCCATATCTTCAATAAAACCCATCTTCAGCATCTCGTCCGCTTCATCCAGAATCAGCGTGCGAACACGAGAGAGGTTAATCGACGTGGTATTATAGAGGAAATCGATCAATCGTCCAGGTGTTGCGACGAGGATATGGACCCTGTCCCTTAATTTTGCATTTTGAATCTCCATCGAGAATCCGCCAAAGATGGCAAAGGGAACGACATCTGTAAGTTTCGAAATCTTATCGATCTCTTCGACATATTGAAGTGCTAGTTCACGGGTGGGGACCAGGATTAGGGCCTGGATGGCATTGAGCGAAGGATCGATCATCTGAACCAGTGGAATACCGCAGGCCGCTGTTTTGCCCGAGCCGGTCTCTGCCCGGGCCAAAAGATCCCTGCCGCTCAGGATAGGAGAGAGGGTCTTTTCCTGGATGGGTGTCAAATCCTGATAACCCATGTTAGTCAGGGCCTTCAGAATCTCTGGCCTTAAATCTAATTCTGAAAACTTCATCGTTCATCCTCAAATGACTCGGTCGATATTGAACAGAGTCATCCTTTTCTTTTTTTACGCCAAACCAACGATTTCCACGATTTCACACGACTTGCGGGTAAGCAATGATTACATCACGCAGAAATGGGGTAGAAATCTCAGTATGGGCTCGGCTCGTTCTTGCAGATGGTGAAAATGCTCCCCATCGAATCATCGAGGAGGTCTCTATTTTTTGAAGCATTCCATACACAGGAGTTTCTTGTCTTCGGGAGGGCAAACATGAAAGGCGATTTCTTTTCCACAGCCCGCGCAAGCAATCTTATACAATTCAGGACGGCCTGAATGGCTGGATCTTAACCCGAGACTCTTCCCGCGGCTTTTCCTCTGTATTATTTCCTAACCTCTGTTCATCGTCCGGCTCACGGATTGGGAAACAACCAGATCAGTATCGTCTTCCACCGCCAAAACCCGACCGCCCTCTATTACCACCTTGCCCTCTGGGTCCTCCGCGGTCCGCGCGAGGACGCGCCTCGTTTACATTCATCTGCTGCCCGCGTAGGTCCTTCCCGTTGAGGTTTTCAATCGCCGTTTGAGCTTCAGCCTTATTGGGCATTTCTACAAAACCAAACCCGCGTGGTTCCCCGCTATATTTATCCTTAATAATGTTTACAGAACTTACTTCGCCATGGGCCTCAAAAGCCTGACGAAGATCTTCCGTTGACACGTCACGGGATAGATTCCCAACATAAATATTCATGTTCGTCCTCCTTATTCTGAGATTATGAATCACAGCTCGATAGAGTTTACGGAAGCCAGCGCAAAGCTTCGCTTTTTTAACAGGCTAGCCTTACATTGCTGGCTTGGGAGCCTTTTGGCCTGGGAAATGTCGAATTCAACCTCATCTCCCTCTCCCAGGGATTTAAACCCCTCCCGCCTTAAACCACTTCACTCGACCCTTCGCAATTACGACCTCTTATGGAAATGAGCTTTGTGAAGCGGTAACAAAAAAACCCGTAAAGAAGTTGTCTAGAGTTCTTTACGGGTTTTCGTCTGGCTGCCAAAAAGACTCTACGCAACTATTAAAATATATACCACTTTTCACGTAAAAGCAAGAAATATTATCAATCGAATAACAAAAATAGGTGAGGTCAGCCCTTAACACTGGACAAATGATTTTCTCGTCCCTTTTGAAGAACAGGGTAAGGTTCAACTTTTAACAGGCTGTTGCCCAAATACCCTTCCGCTCTTTGAAAAGAATTTTTGACCAATCTAGCGTAAGGTTCGCTCCACTGCAGATCCAAAACTCGCCTTTTGGGCTCAGATATTGGGTTTGCGGCCGTTTCGCTTCACTAAGAATGGTTACCAAAAATTCTTTAATGTTCGCTCCAGGAATTTCGGCAACAACCCCTTGAGATTCAAAAATGCGCTACCTCCCCTTCCACCCTCATGGATGGTTGGCTTTGTCGATCACGGCCATCCAGACCATGGGGAGTGCGTTGCGGGTTTCCGGAAAAGGGAGAAGGATCCCAGCGGTTTCTCTTAGAATATGCTAAGCAGCAGCTCAAGGCAGAGCAGCGATGATCTTCCGATACTCATCCTCTGTGAAGGCACGAAAGGTCTCAGTCCGGACGGCACCCTTGGAACCGACA
>JBGVTJ010000301.1:0-2905 GCA_041862515.1 Thermodesulfobacteriota bacterium
CCTCGTCAGTTCAATCTGATGGTTGTGATTCTTCACACCCAGATAATCGATCCAGGGACCCTTCAAATTGGAGGCCCCACCGATGGCGCCCCGATGCCATATTAGCACTGATTTGTTCTTGGTTGAACCGAAGCACTCCTCGGGTTTTCAGTGCCTACCGGACAGTGAGGCGGTTGTCTGGATGAAGATGGCCAGGGATAAGGCTCACCTCCCCGTCATACACATCTTGCTGCAAGGGCTTTACCGGTCATGACAATTAGGCCCCCTGTCTTTCATGGGGCAGTTGGCAAGGCTATCTGAACAGCAGGATCCTTTGCCCGAGAAGATCCGCCTAAAGTATCTCACTGCAAAGAACAATGCTCCAACCACTATGATAATAAGGATACTATTTTGGATCATTTTTCACCCCATTCTCAGTATGGAGCCTGGGCGATCACTTTTCATCGCGGACTCCTTCCCTTTGGTTGTCGCCTGGCGGGACTATCCCAGTCCCAGGATCATTCCTCCGCGGTAGATGGCAAATGCCAAAATCCAGGCAAGGCTGAGGCTATATCCGATGGAGAAACCCGTCCATCTCCAGGACCCCGTTTCCCGCCGAATAGCAGCCACGGTGGCCAAGCATGGGGTATAGACCAGGACAAAGACCATAAATGCATACCCGATTAAAGGCGTCATGGCATTCCGAATAGCGACACGGAGGCTCTCACTCTCCTCCCCTTCCTTCCCTCCAACCTGATAGAGGATCCCGAAGGTACTAACAACGATCTCTTTGGCCACAAAGCCAGTTAGCAGGGCCACGCCCCCCTTCCAGTCAAAGCCCAAGGGGCGAAGGAGGGGCGCAATTGCCTTCCCCAACCTTCCAAGAAGACTATTTTCCTGGAACTCCTCTTTTTGAAAGGTTTCCAGTTCGGCAATTTTTTGATTCATTTCCTTGGATAGAAGCTGGGCTTTTTCTCCTTGTCCAGTTTGAACCAGTTCCGCTTTTTGCATCGCGTATCGCTCTTCAATTTTGCGCTTTTCCATGTCGTAATCTCTGGAATAGTCCATGGTCTGCGGAAAGGAACTGAGGGCCCAAACCAATATCGATCCGACGAGAATCACGCTACTCATCTTTTTAATAAAAATTGAACCCCTTTCCCACATGTGAATGAGGGTTCCTTTCAGTGTTGGCATGCGGTAGGGGGGGAGCTCCAGCACAAAAGGGGCGATTTCCCCCCTGAAGAGGGTCCGCTTGAAAATCTGACCCATCAGGATGGCCAGAACGATTCCGATAACATAGAGAGAAAAAATGACGTTTCCCGCATACGCCCCAAAAAGGGCCCCAGCAATGAGCACATAGACGGGCAGCCTGGCGCTACAGCTAATCAGTGGATTAATCAAGATGGTGAGTATCCTATCCCTTCTACTCTCCAGCACACGCGTGGCCATGATGGCGGGTACATTGCATCCAAATCCCATGATCATTGGGATGAACGATTTTCCGTGGAGCCCCAAGGTGTGCATCACCCTGTCCATGATGAAGGCAGCTCTGGCCATGTAGCCCGTATCCTCAAAAAGGGCGATACAGAAAAAGAGGATGAATATATTTGGGAGAAATACAGCCACCCCCCCCACCCCGCTAATAATTCCATCGACAACAAGGTTTGTGAGGAGCCCTTTCCCCATTAGGTCTCCAACGAACCGCGCGAGGACCCCCACTCCAGCATCAATCCAATCCATAGGATATTGTCCTACACTGAAAGTGAGTTGGAACATGGCCCAGATAAAGAAGATGAAAATCGGAAAACCGAGGAGGCGATTCGTCAAGACCATATCAACCTGGTCGGAGAGATAGCGCCTGTCTCTCCTGGCCTGCTGAAACGTCTCCTTAAGAGCACCATGGATGAAGCCATATCGGCGGTCGGCCATCAAGGTCTCAGAATCTTCGCCCAGTATTTCGCTAAGATGGGCCCTGCTCTTGCTAAGCTGGTCCAGAACCTTTTTCTTTAGAGGGCTTTTCTCGATATCCTTGAGGACCTCCTCATCATTTTCAAGCAGCTTGATTCCCATCCATCGGGAGTGATGCTCGTCCGGAAATGATGTGCTCGAACGGATCAATTCCTGAAACCTTTCGATTTCCTCTTCCAACTCCCGGCCATAATTGATATGAATGTGCCGGGATACCGACTCCCGATCCTCGGCCACCCTGGCGATGACGTTCAGAAGGTCCTCGGTTCCCCGGTTCTTACTCCCAACGGTGGGAACAAAAGGAACCCCCATGAGAAGGGACAGCTTTTCATGATCGATGATCAACCCCCTGGACTGGGCCACGTCCACCATGTTCAAGGCAAAGACCAGTTTTACACCTAAATCGATCAACTGTGTTGCCAGATAGAGATTGCGCTCTAAGGTCGAGGCATCGATCACGTCTAGCACAAGATCGGGCTTTTCCTCGATGATGTAATTCCTCGCAATAATCTCTTCCAGGGAATACGCGGTCAGGCTATAGGTTCCCGGGAGATCAACCACCTGGATTGTGTAGCTGTTGTAGGTGGCTACCCCTTCCTTTTTCTCCACGGTAACCCCGGGCCAGTTTCCCACCTTTTGATGCGCCCCTGTGATGTTATTAAAGATGGTCGTCTTTCCGGAATTCGGGTTTCCCACAATGGCAATCGTGATTTTCTTACTCATTAATCACCTTTTGTCTGCTCCTCCAGTTTTCTCACCATCACTTTTTCGGCCTCATCATGTCTTAGGCTGACGTGGTAACCCTTCAACACGTATTCTATGGGATTCCGGAGGGGAGCGAATCTTTCCACTATAATCTCTGCCCCGGGAACAAACCCCATCTCCATGAGTCTCTGCCGAAATCGTCCAACCCCGGTCACTCGTTCGATTATCCCTTTCTCTCCGGTTTTCAGCTCGC
>JBGVTJ010000302.1:0-2695 GCA_041862515.1 Thermodesulfobacteriota bacterium
GAGTATCTTTGCATAGTGGTCTAGAGAGAAATTGGGATCTATCCTGGGGACTTCTGCGGCCTCCGCACGGGCTTCCCCTTGGCCTGCCTCACCATGGGTGGCAGCCATGAGAAGCCGGACAAAATACTCATTAGGATTGCGGTGGATAACTTTTTTTTAAATACTATTATGCTCTTCTCATAACGCGCTTTTACTAATACGCCGCGCGTAAAAAGTATAAGTAGTTGTTAGGAAGGATGGAGTTAAGAGGTATTCCCTTCCTAAGTAATACACATCTGACAGGACCTCTACATACTGGGGGATAAAATACCCTTACATTGCCAAGTAACCCCCATCCACGAATAGAGCATGACCAGTTACAAAATTTGAAGCCTCAGAGGCCAAAAACACAGCGGCGCCCGCGACATCTTCGACCTCTCCCAACCTTCCCATAGGGATTTTTTTAAGCATTTCGGTCCTGTACTCTTGACCGGTCAACCGCGCTACGAGTGGAGTTTTAATCATGGCGGGACATATGGCATTGACGTTGATGTTGTATGGCGCCCACTCTACGGCCAAAGCCTTTGTGAGGAGAACAACAGCTCCTTTGCTAGTAACATAAGCGCTTCTTTCAGCCGAGCCGACAACCCCTAAGCTAGAGGCGATATTGACGATTTTTCCTTTCTTTCTTTCCAGCATTCCTTTTGCAATCTCCTGGGTGAAAAAGAACAATCCTTTCACATTGGTGTTCTGAATGATATCCCATTGTTCCTCGGTCACCTCCAGGGCTTTTCTTGGGATGTTGGTACCTGCGTTATTTACCAGGATATCAATTTTATCGACCATCTCGATGGCTTTATGAGCACCCCTGCTGACATCTTCCATGTTGCTGATGTCCATGACAAAGGGATAGGCTTTTCTCCCCTGTCTCCTGACCTTTTCAGCGGTTTTCTCGAGATCGGATTTTGTTCGGCTGCAAATCAAGACGTCGGCCCCGAACTCCGCATAGGTAACGGCGATTGCCTCCCCAATGCCCTTGCCGGCTCCCGTAATTAGGGCTGTTTTGCCCGTTAAATCAAATAAGCTAGACATTTCTATATCCCCCGCAAAAATGGTTGAGAACTCCGAAAATTCCAGAAATTGCAGGAATCAGATTCTGCCAAATTCCAATGAAATGAGGCCCAACAACCGAAGTCGTTGGGCCTCGCAAGAAAGGAAATAGCTACTCACTTAACCGCAATCTCACGTCTCCATCTGTCTACCCACTTGGGCCGTTCTTTGGCAACGACTGGCCAGTCCAAATCCAAGAGTTTGCCAACAGTATCTGGGCTTGGCACGTAACGCTTCTCGATGAGGCTCGATTCCACAGGTGCTCCTTTTACCACCGGGACCATGTAGATGTATTTCGCATTCAGGGCCTGAGTTTGGGCGTCCAGGACGAAATTTATATAGCGGTAGGCGAGATCCAGGTGCTTGGTGCCCTTGGCGATCCCCATGGTGGAAGTCGCGAAATACGCTCCTTCCTCGGGAATGGTCCAATTCACGGGGACCCCTTGCTTCATGATGTGAGCGCAACGATCCGTGGTGTCGGAGGTGAGCCAGACCTCTCCCTGGGCGAAGAGTTGTTGAATCTGGCCATGTATCGTCCAGAACGAATGAATGCCCTCGCGCACTTGCTTAATGGCCTCGAACCCCGGGTCCATATTTTGCTCATTCCCCCCATGGATTCGAGAAGCCATGTTCAGCATCCATACGCCGTGGGAGGTACTGATATCCGGGAAAGAAATACGGCCAAAATATTTCGGATCGAACATCACCTTCCATGATCTAGGGGGCGTTTTGAATTTTTCGGTGTTATACCAGAGGACTTCAGGTACCCATTGGAAAAGCAGCCAGGGATGCCCTTTTGATGCCTCCTTGAAAAGAGGTAAGAGGTTCTTCATATTGGGGACCTTTTCCTCGGTCAAAGGCGCATAGAGGCCTTCGGCCTCGGCTTGGGCGGTGCCAACAACGTCCATCGTGAACACGTCAATTTCCACATTATCCTTCTGAGCCCGCATTTTTGCCGCGGCCTGCATGGTGAGACGCGTAACGAGGTTAACCTTGTCCCCTGGGTACTTTTCCTCGAAACGTTTGACGACCGACTTGAGCCACCCCTCCTCAAAGCTGCCCCCGTAGCAGATGGCGGTGAGATCCTCGGCGCGCACAGGAAGCACAGACAAACCACCCACCGCAATCATAACTCCAATCAGGACAAATGCCATAGTCGAAAATACTCTGCTCTGCATTTTTCACCCTCCTTTGTTAGTTTTTTCCCCTTGGTCAAACCCGATCCATCATGAAGAAACATCCGTTTTCGAAGAGGCATCACCTCCTTTCAGGGTTGACAATATTTACCCCAATCTATCCTTCAAAAAGGGCAGCATGCAGCGAAAAGCGCAAAGGGGCAACAAATCCCCCCTGTTGAATCGAGAGATGGCAATCTATTACTCTCTCAAGGAAAGACAGGACGAACAGTGCCATAGAAGCCATGCTTTGTCCCCCTTTTTGAGCATCTGATCTTCTGTCCGATACTGGCTCTGGACGATAGCCTGGTGCCCAGTGTCGAGGTGCACCGAATACTGTGTGATAGGCCCCATCCGCAGCGTATCTTCCACATCGATCGGAACCACATTACGACCCTCATTCATCTCTTGCTCATTTGGTGATTGTAAGC
>JBGVTJ010000303.1:0-3076 GCA_041862515.1 Thermodesulfobacteriota bacterium
GCCGCAGAGGATACCCGAAGGACAAGGAAACTCCTCTCCCGCTTTGACATCCATACCCCATTGGTCAGTTATTTCGAACACAATGAGTTCAAGAGGATGGATAAGCTCCTATCCCATCTGAAAGGGGGAAAGGATATCGCCCTCGTTTCCGATGCGGGAACACCCGGGATATCGGACCCCGGATATCGGCTTATTCAAGAGGCCATTAAAAGGGACATGCCGGTAATTCCCATTCCGGGGCCATCGGCCGCCATCGCGGCTCTGAGCGTTGCGGGTCTCCCCACGGACAGCTTCACCTTCATCGGTTTTCTGCCAAGAAAGGGGGGAAAGCGGAAGAAACTCCTGGATAAGATGGCGGACTCAAGTTGGACATCAATCCTCTACGAATCCCCCCATCGCCTCATGGAGACCCTGGGGGAGCTCCGCACGGCCTGTGGAGACCGACAGATCGTGGTCACCCGTGAGTTGACCAAGGCTTTCGAGGAGGTGATTCGCGGCGCCATCAGCGAGGTTATCGATATCCTGAAGGGAAGGAGGATTAAGGGCGAGATCACCATCGTTCTCGCTGGGAAGGGAAGAAGGGCAGTGCAGCTTCGTTAAGTGAGGCGCTTCACCCCACCCGTGCCCTTATTGGGACTTCCGCGGAAACATTCGACGTAAAACGTGCATGAAGTCTCTAACACACGGTCTCCAAAAATGGATTGACAGCGAACATGGCATTCACCATAATGGGATGATTAAGGGGAGCCGTGGTGGACCGGGTTCGATGGGGGAGAATATGGAAGAGGCCAGGGAAAAGGAATTTGAAGGAGCGGAACGGAGGGCCCACCCTCGATTTCACATCACATTTCCCGCGTTCCTCAGGCTTTCGGTCATAAGAGAGGGAAGTCCCACCATATTGGAAACGGGTGGGGAGACCGTTGACATCTCACTGGAGGGGGTGAAACTCTCTATACCCGAGGAGGCGGAGGTTCTTTCCGCAATTGAAGATGCAAAGGAAGGGCGAGGCGTGGACGTGGGCGTTGAAATCGTAACGGAGAGATAGAGGATTAAGGCCGTTGGTGATGTGCGGTGGTTTTCGGCGGAGGCATCGAAGCGAGTATTTGTTGGTATCCTTTTAAAGGGGATGGGCAGAGAAGATAGGAAGATCTGGGAGGATTTGGCTAAGTCTCTTGCCTTGTCTCTGTAATGAATTCAGCGTGCCCGAATACTGCTGGGGAGCCTGTCAAGTCATTTAAGAATCTAACCCAACTCTCTATTATCTTGTCACTTAAAATCTAACCATCACGGATAGCCACGAGCTCTCGTTTTTTGTTAGCTCTCACATAGATGTTCATCCCAAAAATGTGCGAGATAGCTTGCAGCGCTTGTCTGTCCACAGCAGAAAGCTCCCCTTCTTTAGCAGAGGATTTCTCGGATGCCTCAGAAGACTGATACCGATAATGGGCCAGATCCCATATGCCCTCAAGCTTGCTATTGATGGCTTCAGCAAGCGAAAAAGGGTCCAGACTCTCTCGTAATGCTTTGAGCTCATCGCTTTTCTCCTGACCGAGCTGCTTTGAAGCAAGCAACCTGTCCAGAGGTGTTTGAGGCTTATCATAGATGCGGGTCCGTCTTGCGCCTTTGCGGATGACCTTTTGCAGTTTCACCGATGGTTGAAACAGGTTCATAAAGAGGGGAAACTCATTCTCGTAAAGATCATTGATCGCCCCCAAGGCTTTCGGGGAATCATAACGGTCCCAACCCATAAACTTTCTCACATGAGTCCAGTTCTTCTGCTCTATATGAGCGTTGTCGTCTTTTTTATAGGGGCGGCTGCGGGTAAATTGAATCCCCCTTGCCTCACAGTACCTCCAGAGGTGGTGGTTGATAAACTCAGACCCATTATCTGAGTCTATACCCAAGATCGTGAAAGGAATTCTGCGGGCCATCATGCCAAGCGCCTCTATGATACCACCTTCTCCCTTTCCCATCACTGCCTGCGTCTCTCCCCAGCCCGAAAAGGTATCCGTGAGGTTTAAGGAGTTGATAAATTCACCCCTTGCAGAGCTTCCACAATGGGACACCAGGTCTACCTCCACAAAACCAGGCCCTCTCACATCCCAATGCTCAGTCCTCACCGGGATCTTATGCCTCAACAATGTCCCAGGCTTGGTTCGACCATAAAGCCGCCGCTTAAGCCTTCTCTTCTTCGATCTGAGGTGACGGTCTATCGTGCTGGGGCTTATAGAAAGCAATCTCTCTTCTATCTGAGGGGTAATCAGATACCTGCCTCTCATCCAGGGAAGCCACAGCCTTATTATCTCCTTCAGCCTCAAAGACCAGGGATAATTCGCCGTCCTCCACACCTGCTCCACTATCGTCAGTACCTGATGATCGTATCTCCTCCTACAGCTTCTCTTCCGCCTATCCATTTCTCTGTGCTGGGGCATCCGATTCAGCTTCCAGATGGCGTATTTGCGATTGTAACCGCATACCTTGCAAAACTCATCCAGTATTCTGCCCTTCGATCCTTTAGAGGCCTTATGATATCGCTCATAAATCGCTTCCAAATACCTCATCCCTAACTCCCGCCTCATAACCTAACCCCCTTTCAATGAAGGCTAGGTTATACCTTCCACGCCTCTCATGTCCATTTCGGTCAGATTCTTAAATGACAAGATGATCCCCCTAAAGTTATATTTTACATGACTTGATTCGACCGCTGGAACAGGCTGCTGATTTGATGATAAACTATAATGTTTACCGTAATTGAAAGTCAAGGCATTAAGATTCCGAGAACAGTAATCTCAGAAAAGGAGCTCTGAGCGCGAATTAAGATTTTTTCGGTAACCATTCTTAGCGAAGCGGAACGGTCGCAAATCTAATGTTTGAGCCTGAAAGGCGAGTTTTAGATTTGCAGTGAAGCGAGCTTTAGAATGGTCGAAAAGATATTTCTGAGCAGCGAGGAGCGACCTTTTCCGGAATTTCTTATTTGCCCAAACCGAGGAGAAGGATATGTCCCAACGGGCCAGAACCTCTGGGTATTTCCGCGAGGATCTGGAGACGATGCCCCGAGCCGAGAAAAAGGCCCACC
>JBGVTJ010000304.1:0-24248 GCA_041862515.1 Thermodesulfobacteriota bacterium
CTCAGACATTGGATTTGCGGCCGTTTCGCTTCACTAAGAATGGTTAGCCAAAATTCTTTAATGTTCGCTCCAGGGAACCAGGGCAACGGCCTGCTTCGATATGACCCTTCCCCAGCAAATTTCGCTCATGGACAGCGATGTTCTCTAGAAACTCAGGAAACTCTCGTCATTTTTTCCTTGACAACGCCATTTTTTTTGGTATTATGTGCCCAAATTTTGTGGAAAAAGGGATAAACAGAAAGGAGGTTTAAGGTTTCATGGACAAAAAACTCGTTTCCATTGCTGCTGCGATTCTGCTCCTTGGATCCTTGTTCGTGTTGCAGGGAGTTTTCGGGCAACAGGACGTAATCACCATCGACAATCCTGGGCTTCACACAACGGATACGTACCAGGGGGCTCCGTTTTCCCACAAAAAGCATGCCGACGCGCTGAAGGACTGCACGAAGTGCCATCACACCACAAAGGCAGGCGAGAAGGTTCAAAAGTGCGGGGATTGTCACACGAAGGACTCCAAGGTAACCGCAAAAACGGCCTATCACAATACCTGTAGGAATTGTCACAGGGATTTGAAAAAGGCTGGCAAGGCAACGGGCCCAACCCTCTGCACGAAATGTCACGCCAAGAAGTAAATTTGGATTGAAACCCGAAGGGCGAAAGGGGGCGAATGGGAAAAAGCTCATCCGGCCCCTTTCCCCTTTCACAATAGCTTGACCCTCTTCCACCCGCCGAAACGGCTCATACCAATCCCCTCTCCTAACGAATAGACACAATCCCCCATACCGGTATCAGGGGAACCTCTTTGTTTCCCCACCGTCTCTGATAAGATGAGTTTGCCCATGCTCCGGTTATTTGCCTAACCCACCCGAGCATTGAGAGGCTCAGAGACTGCCGTGATGGGCCCAGGGTAGACCAACGAGGAGGAGAGACCTTGGAGGAAAGGATCGAAAGAATCCCCCGCGATAAGCCCGAAAGGCTCTGTCTGCACCCGGGGGAGCAACTCCACTGTGTTTTGAGCGGTAATTATCGGGATGCATTGGGTAATCTCCATTTCGGCCCCAAGCATTTCGAACTGGACCGCTTCCTGGGCTACCTAAGCGAATTCGCCCTTCCCGTAGCCTGCCGGGCCGTCGAAGAACTCTTGCGGGGAGGGTTCAGTCCGCATTTCACCGATTCGAATCCCTTTGGAGACGAACGGTCCATACGAAAGGTCCAGCATTTAGAAGGACCCGGAAAAGACCTGGCCCAAAGGGTATCCGAAGCTCTCAACTGCTACCTCTTATGGTCATACGAAAGGTTGATGGACCACCCCGTCAACCGGGACCGTGGGAAACCCCTCAATTTTCTGGTCACGAAATGGTCTGGGCGTTATCCGAAAAATCCCCCGTTACCCTTTTCACCTAAATATGGGTTGAAGGGGGGAGCCATTGAAAACGGGTCCCTCTATGTGGGTCTGGCTCGATTTCTGGGGCTCGAACCCGTCGAGCTTCCCGCCCAGGAGGGATGTCACCCGGCATATGAATCAAAAGGTCAAATGCGCTCTGGAAACCTTTAAGAGAGGATACGATTTCGCTTACTTCCACACAAAGGCCCCGGATGTGGCAGGACACAAAGGGAAGTCTCTCCGTAAGGCGAAGGCCATCGACCGATCGTTGTCTCCTCTGTTGAGGAGGGTTCGAGAGGATCGGAATCTTCTCCTCATCGTCACCGGCGACCACGGAACTCCCAGTTCGGGGAACATGTTTCACTCAGGGGATTCCATTCTCCATCCTCTTTGCAGGGATGAATGTCCTGCAGGGCGATGTCGTTCACTTCAACGAGAGGCATGCAGCAAGAGGTGGCATGGGTCGCCTCTGCATTCCATCGCTGCCCAGTGATCCAGTTCCCTTGGAGATCATGGGGTGTCCCTGACCACAAGAGCTGATCCCTTTGCCTGTTCCTTGGAATGGACTTATTTTTTCCGGAGTAAGCCCGGAAATACCCCTTCTCCTTACCTTTTGTGGGGGTTTTGGGTTTACCCGTTTTGGACGCCACAACACCGCTGAGAAGATCGATCTTTCCCTGAACGAGCGACTCATCTGATCCAAACTGCTTCGATATGTCCACTTTTCCCTGGGCAAGGAAATCGGAAAACCCCTTCATCTCCTTTCCCGAAGCACCATCGATCTGGGCTCCAAGGGAGGCTCTCAATTCATTCACTTTCTTGCCAGCAAAATTCTTCAATTGATCGGCGAAAAGTCGGTCGATGTCCGAAGATATGGAGAGTTGGGGATTGTCTCTCGTCCCCCGAGCCGCCACACCGATGCTCAGGGAGGGCGTGGTCTTCAGCGCATCCGTCACCATGTTCACCATGAGATTCCCCTTCCCCTCTTCCAAAAAATTGAGGACGAGGTTCTTCGCCGTGCTCCTGGTCTTCAAGTCGATGGGGTCGCCCCTCAGTGCCAGATTTGCCTTTAGGTCCAAAAACCCCCGGGTAATATTCGACAGCGAAAGGGGATTCTCCGAAAACCTGAATCCCTCCAGTGGATACCCCTTGAGGTCCAGGGATACGGTATCGACGGGAGTCGCGGCGGTATGATCCAAAATCCCAGTGAGTGCCAGCTTAGGTCTTTTACCTTGAATGTCGACCCGCGTCGGTTTCCCGTAGGAGGTGGGGTCGGAAGTGACCCCTCGGATAGTTCCCCTCAGTGACAATTTTTCCTGCTCCATGGAAAGCCTCGCTTCCCTCAAGAGGAAATCGGGGCCTTTCTTCATGCTCTGGAATATGACATCTCGGCCCTTGGCCCGTATCCTCGTCTGTCCCGGTTTATCCTTTTCCGTTTTCGGCATGGCGGTCCGAATCTTGTCCATATTGTCCCAGATGAACTTTAGGGCCTTACCAAGGGAGGGACAGAGAAAGGCTTCCGCCAAACGGACCTTCGTGATCTCCTCGAGACCTAAATCCTTGAGAATGAACTGCAGATCTTGATCTTTTAACCTTTTCATTTCTTCCCTGAGAGACTTTTCCAGCGTTGCTACCTGCCTCTGGAAGGCCGACTTTCTTGCCTCGATCTCTTTTCTCACACCCTCAAGGGCATCAGTCGCCTCCCGGAGATTTTTCAAATCGCCCTGTAATTTCAGCAAATCGGCAGGTCCCTTGATCTCGGTCTTCTGGAGGGATTCAAGGCTTCCCATAACGATAGTATTGTTGAACCGGGTGAAGGGAATGATTGCGGCGTTGTACGCCTCAATCCAAAGCGGCCTTACAGCGGTGGAGGTGAGAATTGCATAGCCAAGCCAGTCGGAGAGGGGGGTCGACCCCATAGCCGATCAAATCGAAGGCGAACATCGACAGGATGGCTGCGGTGAGGTTCACCTTGATAACCAAGATGAGGAAGACCACAGCGATATTGTGAAGGCTGAATGTGGGCGTCAACCCGATGATCATGCCCAGTGTCACGGCTCCAGCAATCTGTTTTGGCATCGCCTCGGCGTTCAAAATACGGAAGATCTTGCCGATAATCTTTAACCAGATCATAATGAAACCCCGCCTTACGTTAGGACATTACCCGGGTGAACCCGGTTACCAAACACCCTTATTTTCAGGGCGGTGAACCCCCGTGTCAACGTCTTTTCTACTTGCTGGAGTTTCCCATCCTTCACGGGAAATATTCTTATTCTGTCTCAATTTTATAAGAAATGTGTGTTGAATACCACCCAGCCTGCGAGGTACATGAAACCAGGCTCGCCCAAGAAGATGAAACATGGTATTCGTTGAGTATGGATCCGACTACACGAACCAGGCATGCCCTCTATGATCGCAACGATCATCTGGTTTGGGTTCTCTCCGGAAATCTAGGAAACGCCAGCCTTACTCACATTGACTTTTTGGCCATCCTTTCCATACACTAAGTAGATCATTGAAATGAGGTGGGGCAATGGCGGCTGAAGTTATCGAGGAGGAATCCTTCAGGAATAAGACCCGCGTCTTCAGGAATCGACTGGAGGCCGGGGATCATCTTGCGCGGAGACTCGAAAAATACAGGGATAAAGAGGGCGTGGTCCTTGCCATCCCTTCGGGTGGGATTCCAATCGGGCTCAGGATCTCCCAACATCTGGAACTTCCCCTCGACCTCGTAATCTCCCGGAAGATCCCTATTCCCGGGAATCCGGAGGCTGGATTTGGCGCCCTCTCCTTCGAGGGGAGTCTCTTTCTCAACGAACCGCTGGTGAGGGAGCTTCGCCTCACGCCAGAGGAGATTCAAAAGCTCAGTACCCCGGTAGTGCAGGAAATTCAGCATCGAAATGCGGTGTTTCGGGGTGGACGTCCCTTTCCCGATCTCCAGGGAAAGATCGTCATCGTGGTGGACGATGGTTTAGCCTCGGGGTATACCATGATGGCATCTATTAGCTTTGTTAAGAAGAGAAAACCGAGCCGGGTTGTCGTGGCCATTCCCACGGCACCCGAGAGCTCCATTCAGCGTATTGCGGCCCAGGTTGAAGAAATCCTCTGCCTCAATGTCCGTAGGGGCTTCTTCTTCGCAGTGGCTGATGCCTACCACGAATGGCATGACCTCCCCGAGGAGGAGGTCATGGATTTTCTCAAGCAGCATCGGTCACCGTGATCACCGATAAGCTTCCCCAAGAGGTGTCCTTGCCATGAGTTCAATTGTTAAAAGAATCGATGGACTTCTCGAATTTTTTCCCGAAAGGAGATGGTACAGAACACTAACGCCCTTCGAGAGACTGGTTTCCACCATTCTCTCCCAGAATACGTCCCGAGAGGCGACGATAAAGGGGTTCGAAAACCTGAGGAAAAGGTTCAGGCTCGTCCCGGAAGTCTTGGCCCAGGCAAAGGTCGAGGAGATCAGGGATTGTATTAAGCCATCGGGTCTCTATAACACGAAAGCGCCCAGGATCAGAGAGGTGGCGCGGATTATCCTCGAGGAATATGGGGGGAATCTGAATAGCCTCTCCCGGTTGCCCCTCGATAGGGCCAGGGAGGGGTTGTTGAAAATCCCCGGGGTGGGATTTAAGACCGCGGATGTCTTCCTATCGATGGTGTGCCGGAGAGGAAGTTTTCCCGTTGATACCCACATTAGCCGTGTTGCAAAACGGTGGAAGATGGTGAGGGACAATGCTCGATATGAGGAGATGAGATTGGCCTTCGAAGCCGTTATCCCCCGAGGGAAGAGAAGAAGGGCCCACCTCGCCCTCATCGAATTCGGCAGGGAGATCTGTAAGGCCAGGGGGCCGCGATGTGACATCTGTCCTGTTTATCGAGAGTGTGAATGGGAGGGAAAAACGCGAATGTAAAGAGGAGGCCTATCGATTCTTAACAAAATCCTCATAAACCATCTGTGCCATCAATTCCGAAGCCGCCGGTTCTTCCTCATGGAGGTGGACTAAACCATCGGCAAGGACTTGCGAGGTGATCCCTCCATCCCCTCCGAATTCCTCTGGATTGTCATGGGAAATGAGCTTTATCGACATCCGGGTCCTCCGATGCAAATAAATAAAGCACACCGAGCTCCAATTTTCAATACCGAGAATTCATTCTCACGAGCTCTTCGAGGCGCCTTGCCCTTTCCCTGCTTATTCGCCTACGATGTCCTCCGCATTTTTCGATCAATGTACACATATGGACAATGGCGTTCTCCAGAAGTCCAGGAAACCTTCGTTTTTATTTCCTTTCCCGGGTGATCTGTGGTTAAATATGATTTGCCATCTAAAAGCCTTTTTCGAGGATTCCCTTGGGCAGGAAAAAACGACCCGAGATTCGCGAGGTTGGCCGGGGAATGGTTCTGGAGTTGATGAAAAGGGAGAACCATCCTTTGGTACTTCGCGATTTTGTCCGACGGCTCGACCTCACCCACGAAGAGAAACGGAGGCTAAAAGTCCTCTTGAATGCGATGATGTCGGAGGGCCAAATCATCAGGATTAAGGGGCGAAGGTACGGCCTGCCTTCGCGGATGAATGTGGTGGTGGGCCGTCTCCAATGTCACCCTAATGGGTACGGTTTCGTCATCGTAGAGGATGGAAGCGAGCCCGATATCTATGTTAAGCCTAAGGATATTCGGGAGGCGATGCATGGCGATCGGATCGCCGTTCGCGTAGAACACTTAAGGAAGCGCAGCGGAAAGGGGAGGGAGGGCCGAATAGTCCGAATCCTGGAAAGAGGTACCCAAAGGATCACGGGGAGGTTCATACCCGGAGATAGCTTCGGTCGGGTGATTCCCGATGACGACCGGTACCTTTTTGATGTCATCATCCCCAAGAACCAAGCTATGAAGGCCAAGGAGGATCAGGTCGTTGTCGCTGAGATCACCCAATACCCGACTATTGCCAAAAATCCGGAGGGAAAGATTATTCGCATCTTGGGTTATCGGGGAGATCCGGAGATTGTTCCTCGGATCGTCATCGAGAAATACGATTTGTCTGATAGCTTTCCACCACCGGTACTCCGAGAGGCAAAGGTCATGCTCCAAAGGGTACGCGATGAGGAAATGGCGGGACGTGTAGACTTGAGGGAGAAGATGACCGTGACCATAGACGGGGAAAACGCCAGGGATTTCGACGATGCCGTCTCCATCGAGGAAATGAATGAAGGGTATACCCTTTGGGTTTCCATATCGGACGTGGGCCACTACGTCAAACCCGGAACTCATCTGGACAGGGAGGCTTACCGCAGGGGAACGAGCGTCTATTTCCCCGACCGGGTTATCCCGATGTTTCCCCTCGAGCTTTCCAATGGAATTTGCTGTCTTCACCCTCACGTGGATCGGTTGACTCTGACGGCGGCCCTGCGTTTCGACAGGGAGGGAAATTTAGCGGATTGTGACGCTTTCAAAAGCATGATCAGAAGCGATGCCCGCCTCACTTACAGGACCGTGAAGAGAATCTTAGTGGACCGGGACACGGAGGAGATGGAGAGGCATGAGGCGCTGGTTCCATCGTTGGGGGCTATGGGGAGGCTCTGCTCCCTCTTGGCCGGAAAGAGGCGGGGAAGGGGCAGCCTCGATTTCGATCTGCCCGAACCCGAGATTATTCTCGACCTTCAAGGAGAAGCTCAGGGGATTATTAAAGCTGAAAGGAATTTCGCGCATCAGATCATCGAGGAGTTTATGATCGGCGCAAATGAGGCCATTGCTGTCAAACTGACCCAAGCCCGAGTTCCCCTTTTGTACCGAATCCATGAGGAGCCCGATGTCGACAAAATCCGGGATTTTAGACGATTCGCAGCCCTTCTCGGGTACCGGCTAGAAATGAGACGACCACATGGCCCTCGGGAGTTTCACCGCCTGTTGGAGGAGGTAAGGGGAAAGCCCGAGGAAAGGCTGGTCAATACTGCCTTGTTGAGATCGATGAAACAGGCCCAGTATTCGGACAAAAACTTCTCTCACTATGGGCTTGCTTTGCACTGTTACACCCACTTCACCTCGCCCATACGAAGGTATCCCGACCTCCTCGTGCATCGTCAGCTAAGGAAGATGATCGAGGAAAAGGAATGCTCAGGGGCGGATTTTTCCCAAGAGGCACAACATCTTTCCTACCGGGAAAGGGTGGCGATGGAGGCGGAAAGGGAGATTCTCAAGAGGTATCAGGCAAAATTCATGGGGGAAAAGATAGGCCAGGAATTTGACGGCTTCATCAGTGGGGTCACTTCCTTCGGTTTTTTCGTGGAGCTCCAAGAGCTTTTCGTCGAGGGCTTAGTGCCCATCGGTAGCCTGCCTGATGACTACTTTCTCTATGATGAAAAGGGGTACCGCCTTATCGGGAAGCACTCCAAGAAGATCTTTCGGATCGGCGATCGGGTGAGGATCACCGTTGACCGGGCAGATCCGGAGCGGCAGCAGATCGATTTTCGACTGATCGGCTGAGGAGGGGTATGGTAAGGGACGATGGAAATAGGCCGAGTGAAAATCTGGGCGGATTATGGTATGTTTTAAGAAAAAAATTCGGAGGTTAGCATGAAGCCGGTTCATGTCGACGTCATCACTCAAGTGCTCACTACCTATAGTCACTGTAAGCGGTGCGAGGTGTTTTGCAACCTAGTGGGTATCAACCGGGGGATTCACTCTCGGGAAATCAACGAGTATCCCGAGGAGATTAAGGATGAGTTTCTTCGCCTCTCTAACTGGATCAGGGAACTGGTGAGGTTATACCAACATCGCATTTTCATCAGGGTCATCGATGCCCATTCGCCCATGGGGATCCTCAAATCCCTATGGCACAGGGTATGGAAATGCCCGGCCTTCATCGTGGAAGGCAAGGATAAGTACGTGGGATGGGATACGGAAAGGCTTGAGGCCCTGATCGACCGGCATCTTTGAGGATGGCAGAAGTAGTCGGGATGGATTAAAGCGGGACTCCTGCGCTGCTTTTTTGTTCGATGTGGAGGGATTTTTGAAAAATTTGCGCTCAGAGCTCGTTTCTCAGTTTTTTCACAGGTTCGTGAACATTCTTTGACTATTCGCCGATGGATGCAATAATTGGTATCACATCGTGCCTTGAATCGGGCTCATGATGCACTTCAAAATATCCGGACATTCAATTGGTAAAGGATCAATCGACATGAGAAGGGAAGCTGTATATGCCGTATTACTATAGAACTCCATTTTCCATCGGTGGACCCTTGACCCCTCGGGTTAAATTCCTGATGGGCGCCTGCGTAGTAGGCTTCCTCTTGCAGACTGCCGTCGGGCCCAAGTTCTACTACTACCTCGGGCTGGTCCCGGCACTATTCTGGGGTAAGTTCTTCGTGTGGCAATTAGTGACCTACATCTTCCTGCATGGAGGGTTGTTTCACCTCCTGTTTAACCTCTTCGCCCTCTGGATATTCGGGTGTGAAATCGAACGGCACATGGGATCCAGCCGGTTCACCCAGTACTTCTTCATAACGGCTATTGGCGCGGGAATATGTACGGTCATCTTAATGTACAATCAACGTGTGCTCGTTATGGGAGCCTCGGGGGGGATATACGGGCTGCTGCTGGCCTACGCATGGTTTTTCCCGGAGCGATATATCTACCTTTGGTTTATGTTCCCCATGAAGGCCAAACACTTCGTGCTCCTGTTTGGGGCCATCGAATTCTGGTCTTCTCTGAGGGTTACTGGGTCAGGCATCGCCCATTTTGCCCACCTGGGTGGGATTCTCTTTGGCCTTATCTACTTCAACTATTACCGGATAGGGGGATGGCTGCGCCTCACCTACCTGAAATTGAAGTATCGATCCAAGGGAGGGGGGGGTAAGGGTTCCGATGACGACAGGTGGGATGGATGGGGTCGTGCCTGAGGGTGGTCTTCTCAGGTTACCGTCTCATCCATCTTCTCATTCCGTATTTCTCCCTCTTTTCAACATTATCGAATAATTTCCCATTTTCCCTGATATCTGTCGAGCATACGGGTGGTGTGATCATCCAGAGAGTGATCCCTTTCGGGTACTACAACCGATGCCTCGACCCCGCAGAGTCCGCTGGAGAAATAGCGATACCCATGGTCACAGAGAACCGTTACAATGGCCTTTGCCCTGGGGTATTTCCCGGCAACCTTAATGGCTGCGGCAACGTTACAGCCTGATGAGATTCCTACGAAGAGACCTTCCTCCCTGGCCAAACGCCTGGCCATCTCAATGGACTCCCGGGATGTGGTGATTACCACACCATCGAGGAGAGTTACATCGAATACCTGAGGGATAAATCCATCCCCGATACCTTCGATCTGGTGAAACCCCCATTTCCTTTCGGAGAGGGTAGGGCATTCCTCGGGTTCCGCGGCGAAAATTTTAACCTTTGAATTCCGCTCCTTGAGGTATCTTCCAACTCCGGTCAGAGTTCCACCACTTCCCACCGCGGCTACAAAGATGTCTATCCTTCCCCCCGTTTGCTCCCAAATCTCCAGGCCAGTGGATTCATAATGGGCCTTTGGGTTGTCTTCATTGACGAACTGGCCCACCTCCCAGAATCGGCCAGGATCGGTTGCGATCAATTCCCTCACTTTTTCTAGGACTAGATCGACATCGCTTTCTCCCCCAGGGGTGAGGATCAATTCAGCGCCATACGCCTGGATGGCCTTTCGTCGTTCGGCGCTCATGCCCTCGGGCATGACGATGACACATCGATATCCCTTGGCAGCGGCGACCATGGCCGTTGCAATACCCGTGTTTCCCGTACTTCCTTCGATGATGGTCATACCGGGGCGTAATTTTCCATTCCTTTCGGCCGATTCCGCCATGTGGAAGAGAATACGGTCTTTCAAGCTCCCACTGGGGCTGAAAAATTCACATTTAGCCACAATGAGAGGCTCGATCCCCTGAGTTACCCGAGTTAGCCTGAGCAGGGGTGTATTCCCAACGGTTTCCGAAAGGGTGTTCGCTATAGCCATCTGTGCCTCCCGGATGGTGCGGTTCATTCCCCTTTGAACATGATTATCTCGTTGTCATGAAAAGCAAAAGTGGATACATTTAAGACATCCTCAACCCTAAGGGAATGGCCCCGCAACAATGAGCCAAGCTTTGGAGAATCCAAAAAACGCCGCTGTGCTGGGCTATGGAGCCATCTTCCTATCTGCCCTCTTTTTCAGCACCATGGGTCTTTTTGCCAGGATGGTCCAGGGGGCATATTCTTCTTCTCTCTTCAACATGATCAGGGGTATTCTCGGGATCTTAGTGCTCCTTAGCCTTTCACGGCTTCACCTTTTCCCCTTGAAGGGACGGCATTTCAAACTCCTGGCGGTGAGGGGAATCTCCGGCGGATTTGCCAGCATCTGTCTCTATAAAGCCATCATCGGAGGAGTTCCCCTTGCAACCTCGACGGTTCTGCTCTACACCTTCCCTATATTCGGCGCCATCTTCTCCTGGATTTTGCTGAAGGAAAAACTCAGTGCCGGGGAGATGGCTGCCGTTATCGTCGCCTTTATCGGCGTGTATATCATCCTCAACCCGGCATATCAACCCCTCTCGCTAATATTGATCTTCGCGTTGTTGGCTGGATTTCTCTCTGGCATTACGATGGTAGTCATCCGGATTCTCCGAAGAGAGGAGAATCCCTTCGTAATCTACTTCTATTTCTGCCTGTTCCTGGTCGTAACCTGCCTTCCTGGAGTGGTCAATCCATTGCAAATGCCCCACTTGAGGGACATACCCTATTTGCTTGCCTTCGGCCTGGCCGGACTCCTTGGTCAGGTTCTCATCACCTATGGACTCAAGTTCTGTAGGGTAGCGACCGCCGGGATTGTCGCCATGACGGAAGTATTTTGTGCCGGGCTCTGGGGAGCCCTCTTTTTCCATGAACTGATCAGCTGGGCCTTGGTATGGGGTGGCGGAATTGTCCTGGCAAGCGGCATCTATTTAACCTTATCGGAATACACCAAAACGAAAGGCCCTCCTCACATCGGGCGGTTTCCCACCGTGTAGTGGATGACGGTAATGTCGAGATACAGGGAAAGAGGTGGAAGGTCACCCCTTTCCCCTCCCCAATACTCTTTTACGGTAGAGCCTTTTGTGATCCCCTCTGACCCCCTGCATCTTGAGGAGAACTAAACGGCTACCCCAAAGGTCATAATGGGGGATTCCCGATCGGCTCATATGGGGCCTGGTGAGGCCGAATTTCCTTCCCCAATCCAGCAAGTCGCCGAGGCTATCAGCGACAACTTTGTAGATTTCCTGTCCCTTTTTCACTCGCAACCAAGGGTAATCCTTATGCGCTCTGTGGGGTAGGAAATAGACCATGTGCGCCTCCAATGGCCACAAATATCATGGGCCGATACGCTTATACCATCCCGGTTACTTATTTTCAAGAGGGGTCCCCTTCTTTCTTAACATTGGCTTGTAATTTACCGTGGAGGTAGCCATCGATGATGACGGGGTGGGCTCCAATGGCGAAGAAAGGATGAACGCACCATCCAGAATGGCGCAGGCCTTTTGGAAAGGCAAATCAGCGTCAAATTGCGGCAAATGTATTGTTGAATCGAGGTCTTATGGGTTTAAAGAAGATGCCTTCTTGAGGCGGTAGGAATCAGAAATTCCAATGGTTGATCCAGCCATTTCCTTTTACTATTCTGTTCAGTATGAGCTTGCTTCCACATTTTCTATGACGGGTCATACGTCCATTGCTATGCACAAAAAACTCGATGTTGGCCTCGCAGAGCTCTGGGTTGTAGCTCGTGAGGGCGATTGTTTTGTGGCCGTCTTGGCACTTAAGTAACCTAACTTTCATCGACCTTTCTTTCATCCCCACCCCTCCCGTGCACATGAGTTTGCTAAACAAGTATACAAATTTCATGCCAATTATTGGCTTTCCTGAAGTTTTTGAATTTCCATGTAATTTCAAACGATTACAAATCTATGGCCCACCGAAAGGCTGGTGCCACTCCTTTGCTATGCATTTTTTTCAGAGCCTCTCGCACGATGGCTCGCTTTTGTGCATGGAACATCATCCCATGGAAGCAGATTCTGGGAAAACTCAGATCGCGACCCGATTGACTACCCGTAAAAAAGCTGCTATAGAAGGAGATAAGCATTTTCTCTGTGGGAATTGCGAGGGAAATTCATGAAAAGATTTACCCCCATCATAATTCTCATCCTCATCGTACTGGGTATCTCCGTATGGATTAATTCAATGGAGAGAAAAGCGGAGAAGATCTTCTCCTGGGAGGGAATACAGCTTCGGGTTTTGGATGCGGAGGCCAAGGAAGGACTCACGAAAATCGTCGAGCCCAACGGGGAATTGAGCCTTTTCAGCGATGCGGTTAAGAGGAAGGAGTTGTCGAGGATCGCGGAAAAACAGAAGACCCTCGTGTGCACGGTGGATTATTTCTACCACCGGATAAAACGGTTTATCAAAAAGAAGCTCGTCCATTAGGCGAATAGATTCCCAAGCCCATCCATTTATCCTTTGGCAAGAAGTATCTGGAATATTACCATCACCTCTATACCTTTCTGGCGCCGGGAGCCGAAGATGGGAAATGAACGGATGACCTGAAGCCATACCCGGAGATACCTAAAAGATTCGCCGCTGGATCAAAGGCCTATTGGCCCCTCTGGACTCGTATCGAAGAGGAAGACACCTAAGGTATGAAGATGTGGCTGCGGAGGGCTTTGCCCCTCATTTTAGTTTTGCTGTACATCCTGAGTCCCTTGGACCTGGTTCCCGATTTTTTGGTAGGTCCGGGGTGGGTGGATGATCTCCTCTTGATCGGGGCCCTTATCTGGTTTCTGACGGCCAGACGGCCGGGAGAGTCTCCCGGCGATTTCTACCGAAGGTACAGACGATATAAGAGGCCGTCATCTGGTCAAGGGGAGGGTCGGTACGAAGGGCAACGGGATAGGGATGCTTCCAGCGGCCATGAGGAAGAAGATCCCTTTAAGATTCTCGGGATAGAGCCGGGGGCCTCCCCCGATGAGATCAAGGCTGCGTACCGAAGGGCAGTAACGAAATATCACCCGGATAAGGTCACCCATCTGGGGAAGGAATTTCAGGAAATGGCCCACAGGAAGCTGCTGGCCATTCGCAGGGCCTACGAGGCCCTTATGAAAAAGTGAGGTCCAACGGACCACTGGGCAGGAAATCATTACCTCAAGTACCCTGACCTCATCCCCTTCCCTTTTTCCGATAGCGGGTTACTCCTCCAGAAAGGGCAACATATCCTTTTTGCGATAGACTAATGCTTGGCAGGTAGCGATGAGCCTATCCCCTCCTTCTGTGACGTTAATGAGGTAGGTGGCGGTCCGCGGAGTGAGGTTGATTTCCCTTGCCTCGGCTTGCAAAACCGCACTCGGAGATGGAGGGGCGATAAAGGTGACATTCATGTTCAGCGCTACGGCAATAGTCCCATGGGAATTCGAAGCTGTTTCGAAGGCTTCGTCGATAAGGGAAAAAATGGCCCCACCATGGGTACTTCCCATGATGTTTTTCATCTCCTCTCGAATCGTCATTTCCACGAGGGAATACCCCTCATCCACCTTCTTGAGCTCCAATCCCAGGAGTTGAGCATAGGGCTCCCATTCTACCCTTTTAGAGAGAGCATCGAATACCTTCTTTTCCATTGGGGCCTCCTTTGAAGCTTCCATCCAGCTTCTTAAGCCATTCATCGGAATTTTTCAACACCAAATTGTAACAAAATCACCGGAACCAAAGGAATGCAAAAAGGGCTGGAGTTCCCCGCTTCTGAAGAATTCATGGAAAGGGATTGTCTCCCAATCCCAATTATGGTAATGAAAGAGAGTTTCGATTCCTCCAGGGCGGCGCTCTGGACCCCGAGAGAGGGACGGCGATGGGTGAGACCGTTGAGGTCATCATATCAATCCTCATTTTCGGTGGATGCCTTTTCTTCCTTAGTTGGGCCTGGGGGAGAGTGGGTCATAAGCTGGGTTACTCCTTTTGGGCCTTTGCCCTCACCTTTTGGGTGATTGTGTTCGCAATCCTCTCCATCCTCCTGTTGGGTTTAAAGATCCGTGCAGGTAGCGAAACCCTTGAGCTTATCATCGGGATTTCATACTACGGAGGGTTCTTCTTACTGTGTGGTTGGTTATGGGGTAGGATAGCAAGGAGATTGGGCCATTCCGCCTGGATCCATGCCTTTACATTCTGGCTGGGACCTATCACTATATTGCTATTGCTGGTCTGGGCCCACGCCTTCATATTTTTCCTGGTACCCTTTACACTTTTAATGCCAGCAATTTCACTCTTGTACCTGGGGTTCACGCGTGAAAGGCGGCAACTCCCAGCAGTCTCTCCTCCTGAGGCCCCTTCCAGCGATTCTCCCCGAAAAATCTAAGCGACGTTTTTTGAAATCTCGGAGCAAAGGGTTGAGGGAGTCGATCGACCGGATCAGGTATCTTTCAAGTATCTTCCCTTCACCTTGTCGCTACAGCCCCTGAAATCCAGGAGTTGCATGGTCTCCCGATTTTTTCCATCGGCGAAGATCAGATACTTCCCCCAGGCAGCGGAATAGATCTGCCCTGTTTTATCCCTCACCTCCCCTTCCACTTCAACAATCCTCTTTTTTTCCTTGATCACCTTCGCGGTTAACTCATACTCCAGGTCACTGGAAGCCGGCTTGAGGTATTTGACGTTCATCTCTACCGTGAAACAGGAAGCGGCCCTCTTCCAACTTGCGGCCCACCACATCACTTCATCGGCCACTGAGGCCAAGATTCCGCCATGAACTATTCCCGGGAAACCACAGAGGAAATCCCGGGGCCTAAAAGTCCCCCTCACGACGTGTTGGTCGGCGAATAATTGGAGGCGCAGCCCGTGTCTGTTTTCCTTGCCGCAAGCAAAGCAACCCTTGTACGAAGGTAGCGGTTCCATAACGACACCCCCTCAGCGCTTTTCTCGGAATAGCGTGATCCTCCCACCTTTCTCTCCGGCGCCCTTCCCCTGATCCCCCAAGATCAGGGCCTAACCGGCATCCCTAAAAGGGCGCAACAGCCGAATAGGAGCAGAGTGTTTCCTCAGCTTTAAAGACGAGCCTATGGAACAGTGAGGCGATGAACGATCGAAGGAATGAGCCACGGGTAGCATATCGTATGGTGCCCTCCCATAGTTCGGCGATTCGGCCGGAAAAATCATCGGGAGGGTTAAGGTTTGTCTGGATATTGGCAAAATCCTTCCCTTGGGAAGGGATGAGGGCCTTGATCCTACCGTTAAGCCGAGGATGTCTTTCTCATGGTCAAACGGTCCTGCAGTAGGATATCGATTCGAAGTCCACGGGAATGGATAATACCTTTGGGTATGCCATCGAGCGAGGCGGGGATACGTGCCAAAGGTCATACGTAAGAATCGATAAGGGTTCACCTGAGTAATCGGCTCCACTTCCTGAGCTTATCAGCCTTCTCCTTGATCTCTTTTATCTCTTTCGCCACGGGTTTGATGTCATCAAGCAGACTTTCCTCCCCCTCATCTTTCTCCGGGAGATCCGTCCCTTTTTCTCCTTGCTTCCTTTTTTTCTCCCTATCCTGCCTCATCTCCCTCGATATCCCTTTGATCTCCTTTGCCGTCTTCCCCAGGCCCTTTCCGATCTCCGGAAGCCTTTTCGCCCCAAAGATCAATAAGATGATAATCCCGATGACGATCATCTCGGGCAGTCCAAGACCAAACATTTTCCTCCCCTCCGTTATGTTACCTTCACTTCAACCAGTTCCGGTTTCCGCCGTCCGAGTTCATCGAAACTGTACTTAACTTCTTGGTATTGCGACCTGAACCGATTAACCTCCTCATTGACCGATTTCTTCTCAATGATACACTCCTTGATGAGTTCGGCGATGCGGACCATCTCCTCCTCTCCCATCCCGAATCTCGTCATCTCCTGGACCCCGATTCTCACTCCCTCCGGGTGGTCATGGGCGCTTAAGGGTTCATGGGGCAGCATATTCATATTGAGGATGATGTCGTTCATCTCAAGGGTTCTGGAAACCTTCTCCCCACCGCCAAATGCTTTCACGTTGACGGCGACCTGATGGCTTTCGGTATACCCAAACTCCTTTGCTTGAACGTCAAACCCGAACCGATCCATAGCCGAGGCAAGGGCCTTGGCATTCTTGATGGTGTCCTCGGCGTATTGGTCGGCGTATTCCATCATCTCGTACGTGCAGATGGCCATTTGAGCGAGGGTATCAAGGTGGTGGTTGCTAGAGGATCCCGGAAAGGCGCCTCTATCGATCTTGCGCCAATACGCTCCCTCCATATTGCTCAAGATGAGTCCGCGTTGGCTGCCAAAGAAAGTCTTATGGGTGCTGGCCGTCATCAAAAAGGCCCCCTCCCTCAAGGGATTTTGAAATCGTTTGCCCGCAATTAAGCCCAATACGTGAGCCGCATCGTAGATGATTCGAGCGTTATGTGCCTGGCAAACCTCGGAAAGCTCTCGGACAGGTTCTGGGAAGAGAAAGAGGCTTTTTCCCATGACAAGGATTTTCGGCTTAACCTTTTCGATTAAATATATCGTCTTCTCCACATCGATATGGTAACCGTCCTCCGTCATCGGGAAATCGATGATGTTCTGGGTAAATTTCCCGAGGGATCCCTCCTTGTGATGGCTGATGTGCCCACCTCCGGGGGTGGAGTTGACCATCGCCACGTCACCTGGCCTGCCGAGGCGGCTGAAGACTGCCTCATTGGCGTTGGTGCCGCTGATGGGCCTGACCTCGCAATGATCGCATTCGAAAAGGCGCTTCAAATTATTCTTCAGCCGACTTTCGATTTCGTCAATATACGAAGTTCCCCGGTAATACCGTTCCCCCGGATGTCCCTCGGCATACCGATGGGCGAAATCCGAGCCAGCCTGAGACCTTGCCCTTTGACTCATCACATTTTCGCTGGCGATGAGGTTGATGCATGTGTCCCGCCATCGGTTCTGTTCTTGGATCAGGTGCTCGATTTCAGCCACTTCCTTCTCATACATGGAAAAATATTCCTCCTTTTTGAGGGTATTGAATTCTTACTACATTGTCCTCCGATTTGCAAGTCAAACATGGGGGATTTCACCGGGCGAGGAAAGGACCAATGTGACAAAAAATGTCATATAATATGCAAAATTTTCATATTGAAGGGCCTAGTGTACTCTGATACACCATTCTGGTCTTTCTTTTCTAAAAGGCTTGGAAGGGAGTTTGTTGTATCCCCCCGTGTCCATGGGAGTACCCCGTTTTCCCCGAGCACAATCTCTCAACCTCAACCTGCTGAGGGGTAATAAACCCCGAAACAATGGGATTTGATTTTCTCCCAAAGAATGATATATTTTGTTGTGAGCCTCCGTAGCTCAATGGTAGAGCACCTGATTTGTAATCAGATGGTTGGCGGTTCAAATCCGTCCGGGGGCTCCAGATTTTATGTACTAAAGAGCTTCCTACCTTATCGGCTTCCTCAGGGATGTTCATTTTTTGTTCGCCTCGCTGATAATCAAATCAAGGGTCAAACGTAGATTTGATCGCTTGCTGACCCCCTTGCCCTGAGATTCAGGGGGAGATTTTGTTTCCGCTTTCGGGCTACTTCAAGGATTTCACCCCCTCTCGCCATCATTACTGTCACCTCCTGGAATCCTCCTGGAAGAACTTGATTTGTGAGATTAGATCCTCCAGGCACGGAATGATTTGACAGGCCTTCTTGATGGGTCGCATCAGCAGCCGATTCCGATTGATTCATGTGCGCTATGCTGATTCGGCCAGTCAATTGTGTGCTGCAATAAAGGGGGATTTAGTTTCCCAATGGGTGAAAAATTACTTGACTTTTTGGTCACAAATGGGGAAAATGTCATTTATGAACATTTCGTCGATTCTGAGGGTTTAGTCAATATCGAAATAGGACAGAGCCAAGAACAATCGGTCAAATCCCAACTCGGAGCCTTTGGCAAAGATCCGGTCCGAGTTCTTTAAGTGTCATGGGACCTACGAAGGAAAAGAACATCAGGACAACCAAAAAAGGGAAATCGCGTCACGCAAGGCGCACTCGGGCGACCCGCCTGAAACTCCTGAACGCGGCACGGCAAATATTTGCGGAGAAGGGATTTGACACCGCAACCATCGATGACATCACAGAACGGGCCGATGTCGGCAAGGGCACGTTTTACTATTACTTCCCTGACAAGCAGGATGTGATCGGAGAGTTGATCGATGGAATGATGAGCGATCTGATAGGGGTCATTGAGAAGAGGTGCGAAGGCACACGCGAACTACCTGATCTGATTGACACTATCGTGAAGGTTCACATTGACTTCTTCAGTAGTCGCTGGGATGATTTCGTCCTCTACTTCCAGGGACGGGCTGACCTGCAGCTCGTGGAGAGCTACTCTGGAATTGAAATGCCGTTCCTCAGGTATTTAGAGTCCATCGAGAAGCTGGTTGATTCGGTCATTGACTACCGGCTGCCCAGCTCTCTCCTGCGACGCTTTGGTTGTGCGGTGGCAGGGTTTGTCTCCGGGTACTACTCTTTTGCGGTTATTTCTTCGGTGAACGAAGACGTGGATAAATCCCTTATGAACATGCGGGGGGCTTTCGTGTCCAGTCTGACGAGATTTATCAATGAGGCTCTGTCCGCGGATGGAGCTAGAAGACTTTCGGAAGAAGCATCAGAAGAGAATGAAGGTAAGTTACCGGGTTGACCGGCAAATGCCCCGCAAGGTCCGCTTGTAGGCGGGGCCAAGGGGCATAACTAAAAATATGATTTCATTTCCGGGAAGCCCCATGCTCTGGGCGGGGAGCTTCACAAGAATGGAGGAGCCGAACGAGGAGGAAACAGAGGATGGAGAACGCACAAATCCAAACAAAAGGCATCATTGATCAGGCTTTAGACGAGAATGTCTGGGGGATTTCGTCGAGCATAGATATCTACGATTGTGTTCCAGAGACAATCCGAAGCGCGGATAAGATCCGGCAATTCGTAGTAGAGCTTTGCGAACTGATCGAGATGAAGAGATACATGGACACGATGGTCGTCCACTTTGGGGAGGATGAGAGGGTAGCAGGATATTCCATGGTCCAGCTCATCGAGACCTCCCTCATCTCGGCTCACTTTGCCAACCAGACCAACACAGTCTACCTCGATGTATTCAGCTGCAAGCCCTATGATCCCGATGTTGTGGCTGAGTTGGCTCAGAAGTTCTTTGGCGGAAAACGCCGCATCACCCATTTCAATTTCAGGCGGTAACCATGAAAAAAATCCGCATTGTCTCAAACCTGGAAGAATGCAGGGCTATCTGGCAAGAGGTTATGCCCCGCCATTACCTGACGGACCTCTGGGAAGTGCGTGATTGTTTCCAGAACCACTTTGGCAACCGGCCCCACTTCGTCCTTGCCGAGGACGGAAATGGCATCCAGGGGCTACTCCCTCTCAGCTGGATCAGTGACTGCGGGTGCTACGGCTTCTTCCCGGGAGAAACCTGGCAGGGCAAAACCTGGCTGGAGCAGAACAGGATCATCTGCAACGGGAATGGCGGCCTCGTGGAACTGCTGTCCGGCTGCTCGCAACCTTACCACCTCCGCTACCTGACATCCGTCCCCGGTACCTCCCCCGAGGAAGCGATTGTGGATGAGGTTGGGTATCTGTTTCTCCCTCCAAATCACGGCTATGACATGTCGCAATACCTTGGGGAATTCTCCCGGAAATCCATGAAGAACATTTTTCGGGAGATGTCCACGATCGAGAGTCTGGGTGTCACCTACAGGCACGATGAGATTAGTGATTTTGACATCATGGTGAAGTTGAACATGGAACGGTTCGGCAGACAGTCCTATTTCTTTGATCCCCGGTTCAGGGAGGGCTTTCGGGCGCTAGCCTGGTTCCTCCATGAAAGGGGATGGTTGAGGTTTACCACGGTCCTTATCAACGACGAGCAAGCGGCCGTGGACATGGGATGCATCTATCGGGGAGTGTATACGCTTCTGGCTGGCGGAACCAACAGCCGTTATCCCGGTGTGGCAAAACTCATCAATTTTCACCATATGCAACGGGCCTGCAAGGAGAGGCTGGACCAGGTGGATTTCCTGTGCGGGAACTTCAACTGGAAAAGGCTCTTTCACCTCACTCCCAGGCCCCTCTATTTGCTGGCAGACCTTGTGGCAAAAGCCACGTAGAGCGCACTGCTCTTACGGTTTGGAGAAGCATTATGCCGTCTTCACGTGTGGTGGTCGTTGGGACCACTACCGATTACATTGAACTCATACGGCGCCGTTATCCTCATCGGGCGCTGTTCCTGACTGACCCAGGAGAACGGGCCAGGGCCAGGGAAGATACTCCAGGACAAGCGGAGGAAATCCTCTGTGATCTGACCGACACCCCGCGGATACTGAGGGCCCTGGGAGATCACAAGCACCGTTATGGTCTCGCGGTTGATGGCGTGGCCTGCTTCGATTGTGAGTCCTTGGGACTTGCCGCTCGCCTCGCTAACCAACTGGGGCTGCCCTTCCCTTCCCCCCTTGCTGTGGCGCATAGCCGGAACAAGTTTCTCTGTAAAGAAGCGTGGAAACGTGCCGAAGTTGTCTGTCCAGAGGCTGCCGTCGCACGAAACCGGTCAGACGTGAGCAATTTTCTCGACCGGGTTGGCAAACCCATCATGCTAAAGCCGCTCACAGGCTCAGGCGGCGAACTTGTGTTCCGATGCGCGGAGCACGCCGATTGTCTGCTGGCCTATGACACAATCCGAAGACGTCTCTCCGAGGCCGGTGAAAACCGCATGTACGCACAGGACCCGATCGTCCCTGGAGATTTCGACCCGCGTCGGCACGTAGTCCTGGAGGAGTTCATTCCAGGACTGGAGTACAGCTGCGACTTCTTCATTGAGAACGGACATCTCCAGATCATCCGTATAGCTAAAAAGATCCCGGATTCAGAAACCCAGGTGGGTACAACAGCCGCCTATGTTGTTCCAGCGGCACTTCCTCCGGAAATACCCTCTCGGGTCTTCCAGAACCAAATCCACCGCGGCGCTACAGCGCTCGGCCTGGAGAGGGCTCTCTGCATGGTGGACTTCATTGTATGGAAGGGGAAAGCCTATCTACTCGAACTAACTCCCCGACCTGGGGGTGATTGTCTTCCTCCGTTGATCCAGCAGAGCTGTGGTCTGGACATGCTAGGACTCGCGCTGGATATCGCCCAGGGGCGAAAAATCTCTCTGCCTCAAACGCAAAGCTGGGAAACCCTCGTAGGGGTGCGTCTTTTCGCCGAGTCTGAGGGGACTGTGAAAGATATTGACGATTGTGATATCCGGAAGGATCCCAGAGTGCAGGAGGTTTTCATCAAGCGCTGGCCGGGCCACAGGGTGGTACTTCCCCCGAAGGACTACGATTCACGACTGCTCGGCCACGTGATCTTTATGCCTTCGGGGAGTATTCCCCTGGAGGCGGAATGCGCCGAACTGTCAGGAAAACTGAAGGTGGAAATGGAGGCTCCAGGGTGAACAACTCCAGGGTTGTTCTGGACAAAGCTGCCGAGATCCTCGGGAAAGCCAGCCCCATCCTGGAAGATGAGGTCCTTTGCGAATACGTGCGCCCGTTGTTGGCGCAAAGGGACCTTTTTTTGGAGTCCCGCGGGAGGCACAGGACACCCGTCTATCTTTTCGATGAACAGGTCCTGTTGGACCGGGCAAAGCAGTTCACCACCGTTTTTACAAACGAGGTCCACGCATTCCGCGCCTTCTTCGCCGTGAAAAGCAACAACCATCCAGCAGTGGCGAAAAGCCTGGTGAAATTTGGGCTGGGCCTCGATGTTTCGAGCGGCTTCGAGCTCAAGATCGCCCTTGCTACGGGTTGTCAGCGCATCCTCTTCAGCGGACCCGGGAAAACGGACCCAGAACTCGACCTGGCAGTGGCCAACACTGACGCGGTGACGGTGCTCATCGACAGCTTTGGTGAATTCGAGCGTCTGGAACGGATCGCTCGTTGCCGAAACGTGGAGGTGCGGGCTGGGGTTCGCCTTACCACCGAGGAGAGAGGTCTCTGGCGGAAGTTCGGTATCTCCTTGGCTGAACTGGAACGGTTCATGGAGAAAGCTGAGACCTCGCATCATGTCCGTTTGTGCGGGCTGCAGTTTCACACCAGCTGGAACCTGGCACCCGTTGCCCAGGTTTCTTTCCTCCGCCGGCTGGGGGAACAGCTTGGAGTCATGAACCGGCGGCGGATCAGGGCCATCGAATTCTTGGACATTGGCGGTGGCTACTGGCCCTCTCAGGGAGAATGGGTCCGCTTTTCCGCCACCCCCGAAGGACGCCTCATTCAGTCGGTGCTACCCGACACGAGGAGCCCGGACCGTTACAGGTTTCCCTCAGAGCCCATAGAGGTTTTTGCCCGCGAGATCGGGGGGGCGTTGCGCGAACATGTATTCCCGTATGTCAGGTGCAACGTCTTTGCTGAGCCCGGCCGATGGCTGGTCAACGACTCCATGCATATCCTTCTAACCGTGGTCGACAAGAAGGCGGAGGATCTTGTCATTGTCGACGGTGGTACCAACGTCGTCGGGTGGGACCGGTTCGAAACCGACTATTTCCCGGTCATCAATCTCTCCCGGCCCTCGCTGATAGAGCGGAGTTGCTTCATCTGTGGTTCCCTGTGTACCCCTCACGATGTCTGGGGATACGGGTACTTTGGGGATACAATCGAACAGGGCGACATCTTGATGATACCGAGCCAGGGGGCCTACACTTACAGCCTCAGGCAGCAGTTCATCAAGCCGCTTGCGAAAGTGATCCCACTGGAAGATCCGGATCCTGTGAGGAGAAAAGGGAGCCGTCCGCGATAATTGGAAATTTTCCCCCAATCCTCTGTGAGATTCTCTCACAAGAGGAACGAATATATAACGTTGTTGAAAAATATCGCTTTAACCCGGCACGGGATAGTGATAGGAGGAATTTATGCCTCGTCAAGCCAGATTGGATGCTTCCGGGGCTCTACAGTAGGTGATGTGATACGCGGAATTGGGGGTCTCGAGCTATTTCGTGACAATCAAGACGAAGAGAGGAAAAGTAACAATTCCAGCAACGTCCTTTCTTCTTTGTGCATGAGACCTTAGGAGTTGTGATTCCCTGAAATAATCGGGGGTCCTTTCACCGTATAGTTTTTGTACAGTAAACGGCCAGAAAGAGATAGTATTAACTGGAATGCTGAATGTCTCTCAACCTATAGATTTCTAAACAATCATAACCAGTTAGCACGAAAGGGGGAAGGACTTTTTCGTTTGCTTGTGATTTGTAATCAGTAGGTTGGGGGTTCAAATCCGTCCGGGGGCTCCACTGATTTCATTCAGTTCCATTTATGATATCAAGGGTTAACCAATAGATTAACTCTTTCTATTGGGCCTTGAATGGGATGAGGCAGACCCAATGTGTCACAGTCATCATTGGTCTTCCCATGAGTGAAATTCCACACAAACACGGCAAAAAACAAGACCTGATCTGCTGCTCGACCTTGAAATTTGTGTGATGTCAGCCGAAAATTCGAGGTAACCGATTTCGGCCCCCCCGAGCGATGCGAAGCTATTCACCCGCCTCCGATTCGCGCTTAGATGGTGACTACGAGTCAAAAGGAGATCTGCCCCCCTTCCCAAGCATGTTTGTCATTTCCCGTAACTGCGCCTTTTTCTACGAAGGCAAAGCGGTCAAAACCAAGCGGGTCAGCCAGCGTTAGGGATTCACTCCAATTCTCTATGAACCGTAGAAAGGGACTGGAGTTTCCTGGGTTTTAATGCAAATATTTTTATAAATATTTGATTTTATGGGAAAAAGAAATTTCAGCACGTGACTCCGCTGTTTCTTCGCTTCAATACCTCCGAAGTGACCCTTTCGGGGTT
>JBGVTJ010000305.1:0-4459 GCA_041862515.1 Thermodesulfobacteriota bacterium
AATGCTTGTCCCGGTGCATTCTGCCATGCTTTCCCGGCGAAATATAGAATCCCACGGTTCGGCTATCGTGAAGCTGCACCCTGTAGGTGCCCATATTCACTTCGCCAGTATCCGGATCCCTTGTCACGACGCCAACTCCAGTGCCAATATACTTTCCACCGTCCAGCTCATGATACAGCGCGGCTGGAAACTTACTGAGGTCAACGGCATCGCCTTCCTCCACATTCTCAAGTATTGGGCCGGAGTCAACTACCTCGGCAGGAAAATCATCGGCCTTCGCTGCCCACTCCCCCGCCTTCACCCTGAGAATCTCAATGCTTTCCTGGATGCTGTTCTCTATTGGTAGTCCAAAAACCAAGTTAACGGTCCTTATGTTTGCCATGGAGTTGGTCAGAATCCTCAATCCCTCACCGTGCCCTTTGAGCTTGCGAAACAAAAGGGCCGGCCCCTCGTTTTTTGCATTTATCTGCACGATCGTGCCCACTTCAAGGTTCGGGTCGACACCCTCAATCACCTTGAGCTCATCTATATCCTTCGCCTTATCTATCCACTCTCGCAAATCCTTGTACTCAATCATAACACCCTCCTCCTCAGTTTATGTTGTCAGGGAAACGTTACCCTCAAATGCGCAGTATTAACTCGAGCAATCCCCCGACCTGGGACCTGGCGAAAAAACCCCCTGTCTACTCATAATATAGCAGAAAAAAATCCAGAGAATATTGACACATCAAATAGTTCTGGGCCAGCGTGTCTTGCTCTGAACCTTTGGAACGCTGATAGCAATATGTGCCCCTCCACGGCGCTGGTAACGACCATCATAGCCTACAATTTGTGCATCTCGGGAATAACAAAATCAAGGCCCAGCTCCCTCAGGTGCTGCTCTGTTGGGATACCCTCGTCGTTACAACCCCTCCGGTGGTAGAAGTCGGCGCGATCCTGCATAAATTCCTCACGGGAGTAAAGCGCCCCCGCACCTGGACCTTTAGTAAAAGCATCGCTATGGACCCTCTCCGGCAATACATCATGCTTGAGCGGGATCATCCCTTCCCTTATATTATAGGCCCTGGCCATGGTCAACATCCTTTCAGCCCAGGTGTTATAGTCACTCGCGTTGAGATTCCAGCCCGTCACCGCATTAAGCAGGTCAATACGCAATCTATCCGGCCCATTGTAGGACCGACCCCAGCTGCAGATGAGTAAAGAGTCGGACCAAACCCTGACATTCTGCTCTTCTAAGGTTCGGCCGTAGTGATGACAGCCGCCACGGTCACCCACCGCATACTGAAGCGCACGAGGATGACTTGCCTGACCAGCGTATGCGCCATACTCAAGGCCTTTCGCGTGCATGGCAAACTTCTCAGATCCCTGTCCTATTCTCTCCGCCGCTTCTCTGACACCCTGGGCCAGCAATGCACCGATACCCTCACGAATCAGAACCTTCTTCCACAGCTCCTTCATGGCCGGGACGTTGCCCCACGTTAGCTCGATCCCATCTAAGTCGTCCTTGGTCAACGCACCTTTCTCATAACATTCCATGGCAAAGCTGGTAACATTGCCCAGGGATATATTATCGAACCCTAGATCATCCCCCAGCTGATGCAGGTAGAGAAGACTATCGTGGTCAGTAACCAGGCAACCAGCACCGATGCACCCGGTTGAGTCGAAGTCTGGGTTTACAACATATCCAGCATACGGTCCTTCTCTTATTACCCCGTGCTGCATGCAAGCAAGGGGGCAACCATTGCAAGCGCGGCTCTTGACCTTGTTTCGCCATTCAAATTGCAACGCGCTCAGCTTATCCACTTCGTCCCAATACCCCTCGCGATAATTCTTGACATCGAGCTTTGAGTCGTCGGACAGGGCCATGGCTGAGCAATAACTTCCCCATCGGGAGAAGCGGTAACCATGCAACGACTTCCTTCGGCCGTCTCTTATCCTCTCGTAGATAACCGAAAATAGGTCTCTGAACTCCTCTTTTCTGGCAATCCTTATACTCCCGTTTCCCCTTACTGCCACGGCTTTAAGCTTCTTAGAGCCCATCAAGAAGCCACCTCCGCCTCTGGCCGCAGCACGAAAGGGTTCTGCGTGAATCGTGGAATAGAGAAGGGAATTCTCACCAGCCGGGCCGATACACATGGTTCGGACCCGTAGGCCGAGCTCTTTTCTCAGCGTTTCCCAGGTATCCAGCGTCCCTTTTCCCCAGAGGTGTGCTGCGTCTCTCAATTCGACCCTGCCATCCTCGATATAGAGGTAGACTGGCTTATCTGACTTTCCCGTGATGATAACACCGTCATACCCAGCACATTTCAGCTCTGGGCCCCAGTGTGCTCCGGCAGTTGGGTGGGCAAGGGTTATCTTCGTTTTCGGCGACTTGAACACGAGACAGGTTTGGGCCCCCATAGGCGCAACCCCGGTCAACGGCCCGGTTAAAAACATCAATGGGTTCTCAGGATTCGTTGGTTCGGCCCCGGCCTCAAGCAAATCCCATAGCATCCTGGCACCCAGTCCGCGGCCACCGATGAATTGATTCGCCAACTCGGGGTCCAAAGATTCAGTCTTTGTAGATGTTGAACTCAGATCGACGTGCAAAATCTGACCGGCATATCCGCCTTCCATTACCTCTCCTCACTATTGTGTTGGACTATCCGCGTGGCGGGATAGAATTGACTGGCTAATGACTCAGCTATTACCTCGGGCGGGAAAACAGCATAGTGTTTACCATCGAAGGCTGACTCTGGAAGGAAAGTCAGGCACTCAGGCGCACAAACCTTTACACACTCTGGGTCGCCCTTGCAAAGGTCACAAATCATTGCCTTCTCCGTCTGCGGATGAAATGAAATTGCCAATTCATGGGGGCAGGATTTTGCACACAACGAGCACTTAACTCCCAGGCACTTCTGAGTATCCACCTCAACGGCACCAGTTTCCTCGTTTAGGGAAAGGGCACGTACCTTTGGTGGACACGCTGCAACGCAGGGATGATCTGAACAATTCCGGCACACCGCAGGGATATCAAGGGGGCCCGGCCAGAACTGGTAAACCTTTATCCTGGATGCCTCCGGGTTGACGACACCTTCTTTTGCAAGTGAACACGCAATCTCACACAAACGACATCCAGTACAGATATTATAATTTACCTCGATAAAGCCTTTTTCGGCCATCAGGAGCACCTCCTCATCACAAGTCTTAAATGACATCGTTAACGCATCACGTTACCCCCATCAACTACAATGGTCTGGCCGGTAATAAGATTACTGTCTGACGAGGCTAAGAAGATTACAGTCCCGACAAGGTCCTCGGGATACTGGATACGCTTCAAGCACCGTTTTGGGAGCAGGATCTCGTTGAACCTTTTCACACGGCCTTCCCAAGCATCCTTGTCCCCGGGGTCCTCCGCTAAAGTCGCACCAGGAGCAATACAATTCACATTGATGTTGTAATCCCCAACCTCCCGTGCCATGGCCCGGGTTAGGCCGATAATTCCCGCTTTGCTAGCCACATAGTGCACATAATTCGGGTTGCCTGAGAAAAATGCTGCCGAGGCTATATTGACAATCTTACCCCCACCTTGAGTTTTCATCTGCGGATAAACGGCCCTGCAGCAGAGGAGGGTCCCTTTGAGGTTAACCGCAAAAACCCGATCCCACTCATCCAGGTCGAGCTCATAAAATGGCACTCTGGAGATCCTGATTTTCCCGAAAATAGCGGCATTGTTAACCAGGACATCTATTCTGCCGAAGCTCTCCACAGTTTTTCTGGCCATGTCCTGCGTGCTGTCGGGGCTTGAGACGTCTGTCTTGAGGGCCAATGCTTCTCTCCCCTTTGCCCGAATATCTCTTACCGTAGCTTCTGCTGCCTCCAAATCTACGTCTACAATTACCAATTGTGCGCCTTCATCTGCCATGCCCAAAGCGTAAACACGGCCTATACCTTGTGCTCCCCCGGTAATGATAACAACCTTGTCTTTCAATCTCAAGCTTCCCTCGGCCACGTTCTTTCCTCCTTCTTTATCCGCATATGTTGATCATGGGAAAACAATGATTCTCCTCATAGATTCGCTCCTTCTCCATTTGTGAGTCGCCTCTTTTCTGTCAACCAATGACTATGGTCGTGCTACATCTCATCAGTTCCTCCTGTAGTGCGATCGCTCCCCCCTGAGACTTCCGATTCCATTGAAATAGGGGGAAGACCCAGGAGCGTTGTTGGATTCTCCCGAACCATGGTTCGGATACCCTCCTCCTCAACCCCCGCGACGAGCAAGCGACCCACGAGCATCCTGAAAAACTCGGGCCCCGGAGGAACCCATTCCATAAAGGCGTCACTGCTCAGAATGCAGCGGTCAGGGCCTACCTTACCGATAATCTCAAATGTTCTCGGCAGCTCGTTTCCATAAAAAACGTTCAAGGCACAGAGCTCAACATAGGCACCCCGCTTTGCCATTTCCTTCACCTGCTCCAGA
>JBGVTJ010000306.1:0-10951 GCA_041862515.1 Thermodesulfobacteriota bacterium
AGAGAATTGGCACTGGAAACCGATGTTAATCCTGCAGGAAGAAAAGAAAGTACCACGTCTTGGCCCGAAGTGTTTTTCAACCAGTAACCTTTTCCCGTTTCGAGCTTTTCTCCCACATCGTCCCCAATATCCGTATAAGATAACCCTCCTGCATACTCTTTCAATGTGAAATGGGTATAAGGATTAGGACTATTCCAGTCGTTCAACTGATACGTCGGCCCACCGGCTGCAGGTGTTACCGTTAAATTACAATTCGGGTACAACCCTATCGTGAAATCCTGGAGATATATATTCCCGATCTGGTTCCAACCATCACCATCACCCTTCAGAATAATAAAATTAACTACGGCTGGATCCCCCTGGATATCTATATCCGTTGGATTTCTGGATATGATCCAATACCCCCTGCCAAAATCAAAATCCTGTTCTTGACTCCAATCCGGGCTTTTCAATTCCACATATTGGGTTTGGGCAGGGTCATAACGGAATAAACGCCACTGGATCTCATCATAAGGGCCCAGATCATCTTCCAAGCTGACTTGAGGATCTGGATCTTGCGGGACAACAGGGGAAGTGATCATGTGATATACTCCCCCGGTTATGGGTAAAATGACGTCCTGTTGAGCAAATACCCTACCCGCCGTAAACCCGATGATTGATAACCATAGAATTACAGTTACTAATTTAATCTTTCCCATAGTTGACCCCTCTTGTAAAAATAATTAGGGTTCTTCATAGGCGTATACCCGAACTTTAGCCGGTTGGAGGTGGCGGAGGCTCCGGTAGCTGTTGGGGGGGGAAAATGGGCGGTGGTGGTTGATCGGGCGCCACGGGTATGGGCGGCATGTTACCTTCCTCGGTAACTTCTGTTGCAGTTACAGCACCCTCCTTCCCCAAAAGCCCCCTCAACTCCACTGGTCCTCCATGCAATGTGGGCAGCACTACCCGTGTATCCATCAATAATTGCATCATCAGATCATCGGGTACTTCTGTAGGCAGTGAGGGAGGCATTCCCTCCAAAACCTTTGTCATAAGCCCCGTGGTGAGCTTCACCTCACCGGGAACATCCTCCTGGATATTTCTGACGACCACATCCGTGGCCGAATCGATACATATCACCGTGGTTTCATCGGTGAGGCTGGCATCCACGACGAAATGGGTTCCCCTCACCCCGATTATGGCCGTGGGGGTCGAAACATTAAACCTGGAACCCGCTCCTTTAAAATATCGCCCCACGATGCCCCGAACTTTTCCCATCACGAGCCGAAATACGGATGACCGTCTGTTCTCCTCGGGGGAATAGATATGCTCAGTGATCTGGATGTAGGTATTTTCGGCCAAATTCAAGAGGCTCTCATCCTGGAAGAGGATCTGAACGCGGCTCTGTCTCTCCGTCTGGATGTGGTCATAGAGATAGATGGAATCCCCTAACATTGCTGGGAATGCAGCCGTATCTCCCTTGTGGGAAAGAAAGACCTCACCCTCGATGGCGGTAATGGAGCCTATGGGCATGTCATCCACCGCCCCCGATGCAGCTGAGGCTATGAAGAAGACAAGAAGGCCAACCAGAGCCATGGCAGACATTCCCTTTATAGAGCGATGCATTTCAACCTCCTTCGGTTAATACCGCCCCGTTATGCTCAAAAAAACGATATTCCGATCATACTCAAAGACATCCAGATTTGACTTATGACCTTGGTAAATGTAATAAGCCGAGAGGTTCAGATATTTCCCAAAATCGCGATCCAGGGAGACGTGTTGGGTCCACTCCCTATCCTTCCTCTTTTTCAAGAATGTCGTGTGGGTGTTATCGAAATTTTGCCAATAGTACTCGCTTTTCAATCGAAGCCGCACTCCATAGACTAAGGGTGTAAAAACCCCGGCGCTGACCAAATGCCCTTCATAATCCCAGTTACTCCCTTCCGCATTGTCTTGATCGAAGAAATAACCTCCGTGGATATGCTGGGTCTTTTCCGAAAAGAACAGATATTGGGTCAACCCTGCCCTATGGTTGAAGGCATCTCGGTCATCGGCTGAGTCCAGAAGTGGTTGGTTACGGAAATTCTTCTCCTGCCCCCGGTATCTCAATCGGGTGAGGAGAGAGGGCGATTCAATGAAATTCAGATTGAGGATTCCGGAATGCCTCTCCAGGTAGCTCTTATTGTCTAACAACGTGTATTGATATTCATAGTCTCCTTGTAGTTTATAGGGAAACCCCTTCACCTTGCCACGGTATCCGCCGTAGAGGGCGGCGGCATTGTTGGTCAGGTCGAAATCGTGAAGCCGCGTGTGAACGCTCTGATAAAAGGAATACTGCAATCCCCCTAACCAGGGCTCCCCCTGGAGGAACTGATATTCACCCCAGAAGAAGCCAACGCCCCGATAATCCGACTCGTCAGCGATGAACTCAGCAGTTGTTAGCCCCTCCGGTTTCAGGATGACGTTGTCGTCATATTGGAAACTTAACGTAGCGGAAAGGCGTAATCTCTTTTTGGGCTTTTCCCTTATCGGAATCTTCTCCAAGTAATCCCTGGCCATCGTGACAACCTCGGGGCTTGGATTCATCTCGATACAGGCCCGAAGTGCCTCTGCGGCCTCCTTATCCCTTCCCAAGCTCATGGAGGCCGCCCCAAGATAGAGCAAAACCATGGGGTTGGAGGGATCCTCCTTTCGAGCCCTTTTAAGGGAACCCGTGGCCCTTTGATAGTCACCCGAAATGAAATACGCTATCCCCAGCTCATAGTGAACCTTTCGGTTTTTGGGATCCAATTCCAGGACCCTCTCAAATGCCGTTATCGCCGAGGGGTAGTCCTTCAAACGGGAATAGGCTAACCCCAAAAAATAGTGAACGTCTGGGTCACGAGGCTCGCCTTCTGCAGCCCTTTTAAACTTCTCGAGGGCCTTCTCGTATTCTCCCCTGCCCATTTCCTCTATTCCCTGGGAGAGAAATAACTCGGGATATTGAGTAGCTTTGACGATCCTAACGGAAAACAGCACTCCTCCCAAAATGGCTATAGCCGCTACCAACAAAACCGATCTCGTCATACCCTCCCCCCGCCCCACATCGTCCGCTCCATATCCTCTTCGACATCACTTTAGCTTTCCCCATCGGATTGCTTATAACTATAGAACTGCATTCTTGTGGAACCGATATCGATGATATCCCCATTCTTCAATTCGCGCTGTCGTTCAACCTCCACATCGTTCACCTTTGTTTTGCTCCTCCCCCCGGAATGGGTGATGAAGAACCCATTTGGCCTTTTACTGATGATGAAGCTGATTTTGCCGACGAAAAAGCCTCGGAGCGTAATGTCGGCACCGTCACCCTTGCCTCCAATGGTCAACCGTTTTGTCAGTTCGATGTCCTCCTGGCTGACTCCTCCAGAGATGATCCTTATACCCCCCTTCAACTCGAAGGGCTTCTCCTTAATGGTCGGTTTCTCCTCTTCTGTTTGGGAGGTGAGTTCTCGCTGTTTTTTGGTGTCCAGTATTACCGTCTTCTCAGCAAGGGAGATATCGATATCCTTTCTCATTTCGATGGGCTTCTCCTCCTCATCGATGAAGACGAGGGTGTGTTTGCCAACGAAGATTTCGTCCCCATTCCTGAGGATACACTTCATCACCCTTTTCTCGTTGACGAAGGTACCGTTTAGGCTGTTGAGATCCTCCATAATATAGCGATCCCCATCCTGCATAATCTTGGCATGCTGTCGGGAAACCGCCAGATTTTCGATCTTGATATCGTTTTTATCCACCCTTCCTATGGTTACGGTAGGTTTCGTGATGGGAATTTCCTGAAGCGTTGCATCCCTGAATTTTAATATCAGTTTAGCCATTCCCATTACCCCCCTTACACGCTCCCTTCCCCTTTTTCCCCCAGAAATTGGACGATGCCTCCCCTCCTTTCCACTTGCAAAGCCCCCCGATTGCATCGGAGGTTTTCCTCAGCCCGCTGCTGACGGACAAAAAGATTCTCTCAAGGAGGCCGGTCTTCTGCTCATCTTTCTCGCAGTACAATAGGATAACGGTAATATTATCCATCCCCCCCTTGCCATTGGCCACATCAACCAGTCCCTCGCAGGCCTTTCGCGGATTATCCCCGTTGCGGAGGATCATCCGCAATATCTCTTCATCCCCCACCATATCCGTAAGGCCATCGGTACAGAGGAGGATCTTATCGCGATCTAACAGCACCTCTTCATCGACATCGATCTCGATCGTTTGTTCGGCTCCCAGTGCCCTCGTGATCACGTTCCTGTACTTCGACTCCGCAGCTTCCGCTTCCGTAATGAGCCCCCGTTTTAGTTGCTCTTCAACCACGGAATGATCCGTGGTTAATCGTTCCAAGCGCTCTCCTCGAATCCGATAGATTCGGCTATCTCCGACGTGGGCTAACGACATCACATTGTCATTGATTAAAACCGAGGAAATGGTAGTCCCCATCCCCCGTTGTTCCGAGTTCCTTTGCCCTGCCTCGTATATGGCGGAGTTAATCAGCCGGATCCCGCTCAACATCCTATTGCCATTCTGGGAAAACTCCTCCTTGTACTCTCCCACCAATGGATTCTTCTCATCGTTCAGGTAGCTTTTTATGGTCTCAATTGCCATCTTGCTGGCAACCTCCCCCGCATTTTGCCCGCCCAACCCATCAGCTACCACAAACAGCCCTAAATTCTCCTCGACCGTGAAATTATCCTCGTTGATAGCCCGCACCTTTCCGACATCCGTCATCGCCCCAATTTTGAAATGGAAACCCATCGTTTCAAAATTCCAACGTGATCGCCTTATCAACCCAAAAGCCGGACGGCCTCCCGGATGTCCTCAAACAATTCGTTACTCCTGTGATACCTCTTACCCGCCTCCTTCATCAATGCCTTATCGACGATTTTCAGGCAACAATCCGGGAGATCCGGATTGTGATCCCGGAGGGATGGATGCGGTTCATTGGCGATCTGGTACGTCAAGGCGGTTATGCTCTCCCCCTTGAACGGTTTCTCTCCCGTCAACAACTCATAGAGTACGATCCCCAGGGAAAAAATATCGGACCGGCCATCCACTCGCCTTCCCGCCAATTGCTCCGGTGACATGTAGGTTGGCGTCCCCATAATAATCCCCGTCCGGGTACGAGATGAGGTTATAATTCTCGCTATACCAAAATCGGCGATCTTGATGGCCCCATTTTTCAGGAGCATGATGTTGCCCGGCTTAATATCCCGGTGTACTACTCCCTGGGCATGGGCATAATCCAGCGCCTGCGCCACGATTCCGCCGATCTTCAGCACTGTCTTCATGGGCAACAGGGAATCCTTTTTACAGTAAGGGGTTAAATCTTTCCCCTCAATAAACTCCATGGCGATGTAGCAGAGATCATAATCCTCCCCCACATCATATACGGTCACGATGTTTGGATGGGAAAGCCTTCCAGCCGCTTCCGCCTCCTTGAAAAAACGCTCCTTTATGGGCTTTATCTCTGAATCATCTACCGCTTCTCCGAACCGAACGGTCTTGATGGCTACCAGCCGATTGATCCTGGGATCCTTAGCCAGGTAAACGATACCCATCTCACCCCTTCCGAGCTCTTTGATCAATTGGTATCGCCCGATCGTGGGCGCTTCGCTGGCAGATTCCATCATCAGGGTTAAGTCCCTATCCCTCTTGAGGCCACCCCTCTCGCCGAAGATTATGGTTTCTCCCACCTTCTTGAGGCGTTCTACCCTCTCCCTGACATCCTTGAAGCCCTCATCTTTTTCCATTATCTGCCGATAGACAGCTTCGGCCTTGTTTATCATCCGTTTCCTCTCAAAATCCAGGGCTAAATTGTACAGGACTTCCTTCATGTCCTCGTCAACGGGACATTTCCGGAATTTCTCGAAGGCCAAATCGAGCATCCCCTGGCCCTGGAAGCTGAGGCCCAACATCTTATTTGTCTCAATGCCATCAGCCTCTACCAGTTCCTTATCCTTCTCCGTCACCAAAAAACTCCTCGACGTCACACCGATATAACCCACAATCAGGAGCATGGATGGATAGAAGAGCTTGATCCAAATCCCCTCCTGAACAAAGAGGTATGAAGCGCCAAAGATAAAGGCGCAAAGGAGAACTCCCATGAGGATCAATCCCCATTTTGCCCTTATCCGGGGGAGAAGGAGGGATATGAACCCCCCAAAAATAAGAATGATCCCCACTTCCGCTCCAGAGGCCCACGCCGGTCTGACCAAGAACCTCTTGGTAAGAACGTTCTGGATAACATTGGCGGCAATCTCAACACCCGGGACATTCGAAGAGACCGGGGTTAAGGCAAAATCCCCAATGCCCTGAGCGGTACTTCCTAAAAGGACGATTTTATCTTTAAATGTGGCAGGGAGAACCTTTCCATTGAGGACATCGAAGAACGAATAACGGGAAAAACTCCCGTCGGAACCCCGAAAACGAATCAACAATTTCATGGATTCATCCGCAGGGATGAGAAGGCTGCTCAGGTCAATCCCCTCCCCCAAGATGATTCGGCTACCTTGGTTCGCGGTGTTGAGATATTTCATGAGGATCTGCAATGAGAATGAGGGATAATAAAACTTTCCATATTTGATCACCAGGATCTCCCATCTCGTTGCCCCATCTACATCCACACTCCTATTGATATGTCCGATGCCAGCGGAACCTATCACCAGTCCGGCAATGGGCGCGGTTACATCATTGGCCTCCACAATTGGGTATACATCCTCTTCCCGTGTTTTCGTGATATGGTTGAGGCTATTCTTCTCGAGATATGGGGAAAGGGATTCTACTGGAGGGGGCAATGGGGAATCCGTGGTGAAATACATGGGCAGGATGACGTTACCGGCCTTCTTCACCGACGAGATGAGCTTTGAATCGTTATCCAGATTGGCCTCCGCCTCCGTGAGATACCTCAAGAATTCCCCCATCTGCTTTGTCGCCCTGGGCTTCAGGAACCGGGAGAGAAAGATTTCCTTCAACGTTTGGATCTCCCTCAATCCCTGATTTTTCTCGGGTTCCGAAAACAGAATGTCCACCCCGATTACCCTGGCCCCGCTCTTTGCTAATAGATCTATCATCCGGGCGATAACCGATCGAGGCCAGGGCCACCTCCCGATCTTAGCAATACTCTCATCATCGATAGAGACTATGACTACAGTGGGTGGGGCCTTTTGGGCCTGGTTCAATCGCGTCCTCAAGTCGAACGTCTTCAACTCAATGGACTCCAAGAAACCCCATTGAGTATAATAGAGGCCAAGGACGGCTAAGGTCAAAACGAACCCGATTGCGAAGGTTGGGACTTTCGGCCTTCTCTTTGGCATGGGAGCCGTTCCTCAAAGCCCGGAACTAGAGGCGCCGCAACGTCGGATCTCAATAGAGAGAACCAGGCAACTTTCGTCAAACCCGATTTCAACTTCGGCAACCCGGCTGTCCCTTCAGACTAAAGATAGATAGAGAAGGAATCCACCATTTTCCCAACCTACTATCTCATTTCTGCGTTGGACCCGCGGCTTTCCCTCCGCCTCATTTGCCGGCGGACGGCCCCCGATCACTCGAGGTGTGGCTTTATCGGTTTGAAAAAGTCTTTTTCCCCTCCGAGAACCTGGCTATAAATAAAAATGGGGGCTACGATCACCAGAGGGTGATCAGTTTCCCCCGCCCATTTACCTTTATACCTTTATATCGAAGGTATCTATACTCAATCCGTAGAGAGGCAACTTACTTTATAGCAGACTAAAACAGTGATTGTCAAGCCTTTTTTACTCAGGAAGCCAAATCATTTCCTGACGTTATCCCAAAAGTGGCAATCGGATTCAAAGGATGGGAAATTGAGACGCCTTTTTTCAAATCTTTTCTCATGGAGTTCGCATCACTGGCATGGATGTCCGGGAAGTAGTCGTTCTTCGCTCGAAGGTCATGGACACTTCCATCATGGGCGTCACTTTTCTTCTTAAATGTCTTCTAATCTCATCTACCATCCTTCTTGAAAAGGTACCGTAACGAGCATTCCCAGCCAATATGCGCAGATAGAAGAGTCCCAAGCTCTTGTTGGATTTGAACACCGTATAAGCCAACCTCGGAAATCCATATATTGCCTTGGATAATCTGAGCGCCGCCGCCAAATCCGCTAAGAGCGTACATTTCAGAGTCTCCCGATACCCGGTAATTCGCTTTCGATCCTCCTTTATGGTCTTTACGATCGCCTCAGCCGCCACCTGGCCGCTTTTTATCGCATAATAGATTCCCTCCCCAGTCAGGGGATCTATCAGATTGGCGGCATCACCTACCAAAAGGACCCGTCCCTTTGATAATAGTAGATCATCTCCAGAGAAGGTGGGCAAAGGATAGAAATAGACCTTCTCCATCCCCACTCCCCGAATATAATCTAAGCCAGCGATAAACCGTTCCAACCGACTCCTGAGCTTCGTACCCTTCGACGGAAGGATAGCAGCGATCCCAAAGGAGACGAAATTACCCTTGGGGAAAATCCATCCATACCCATTGGGAATCACGCCGCAATCGAGATGTACGGAAGACCATTCTTTTCGTATTCCCGTGGGTAAACGCCCCTCTGCCTCCAATGCTACGCCCATCTTCCTCGTCATACCTCCATTGAGTAATAGGGCAACGACGCCGCGGGCCCCATCAGCCCCAATCAGGTAACGACACCGAATCGATTCTCCCCCCGCGATGGAAACGTCAACTCCTTCCGCATCCTGCCGAACCGTAACCACCCTTCTTCCCTCATACAAATCCGCGCCTCGCTCCTGGGCTTTCCGGCATAGGAGGTGGTCGAACGAGTCCCTCATCACCAGATATCCGATGGGATCAGGGGAAACGATGGAAAAAGGATCCTTCAAACGAAAGGTGAACTTCGCTTCTAAGACGGTGCTCTCGATTACCTCCCCTATATCGAAGTTGAGTTCTTTCAGAACTCTTGGAGAGAGAAATCCCCCACATGGTTTATATCGCGGGAGCCGATCCTTTTCAATCAAGAGGGCTTTCAATCCCTTCTCAGCACATGAACGCGCCGCAGTCGAGCCCGCCGGTCCAGCACCTACGATAATCACATCATATTCCAAAGCCAGCCCTCGCGAAGGGATTGCGTTTCACGCTACCATACCTGGGGGATTTGTCAATATGAATGGACTTCGATATAATGAAATATCTCAAAGGGGAATCGCGCATGGGGAAGAAGCTATACATGGTAAGCCTGGGATGTCCGAAGAACCTAGTTGATTCGGAAGTTATGTTGGGCCTCCTATCCAGGGACCACTATACCATCACCCCCGATGAAGCCCAAGCGGACGTTATTATCGTCAACACCTGTAGCTTTATTCAAGAGGCCACCGAGGAATCCATCGATACTATCTTGAGGCTATCGCGCTACAGGAGGGAAGGACTTTGCCGACGCTTAATCGTCTGCGGCTGCTTGCCACAACGGTATGGCTTTCAGCTCTTGGAAGAGCTTCCTGAAATAGATCTCTTCATCGGGGCGGGCCAATTCCATCTCATCGACAGATTGGTAGAGCACGCCTCCCAGAGGCTTTACGTGGACACCTCCCCCTCTTTCCTCTACGATCACCGAACTCCCCGTCTGATCTCTACCCCGAACCATACCGCTTATGTCAAAATCGCCGAGGGATGCTCACGGGCCTGCTCCTTCTGCACGGTCCCCAAACTGAGGGGGAGATATCGCAGCAGGGACCCTGGTTCCGTGATCGAAGAGGTTAGCCAATTGGCCCGCACTGGCGCTAGAGAAGTAGTCCTCGTCTCCCAGGATACGACTTCCTACGGCAGGGATTTGGAAAAGGGAATTTCCCTCGAAACCCTCTTGAGGGATATGGTAAGGGTTGAGGACATCGAATGGATTCGCCTCCTCTATGCCTACCCCCATCCGAACCTCCTCAAGGATGGGCTCATAGAGGTCATCGCCCGAGAGGAGAAAGTCTGCAAATATATCGACCTGCCCATTCAGCATATCAATGATCAAATCCTCAAGAACATGAAAAGAGGAGTTACAAAGGGTCAATTGAAGCAGCTCATCGATACATTGAGGAAGAAAATTCCAGGTTTGACCCTCAGGACCTCCCTCATCGTTGGATTCCCGGGGGAAACCAAAGCTCACTTCCGCGAACTGGTAAAATTCGTCGAGGAGGTTCAATTTGATCGCATGGGCGTCTTTCGATATTCCCCCGAGGAAGGGACACCAGCGGCTTCATTGGGGAACCATGTGCCGGAAGAGGTAAAAGAGGAACGATACCGAGAAGTGATGGAAATCCAGGCCAGTATTTCCTTAGGGAAGAATCGTGGTCTCATCGGAACCATTCAGAGGGTACTGGTGGAAGGGTATTCCACCGAAAGCCCTTACCTCCTCAAGGGAAGAATGGCCTCCCAAGCGCCGGATATCGACGGCCAGGTCTATATCACCAAGGGAACAGCGAAGCATCGCATGGTCAATCTCAGAGTGACCGATGCCTCTGAATACGATGTAATTGGTGAGCTTTCGAGCACTTAATCCATGGCGATTCGTCAATTTCATGTTCCATGGATGCCTGCCCAACACGCCTTACCTCGATATTTCAGAAGAGCTCCAGACCGAGCTCTCACATCCTGGAATGGATGACGTTCACCGAATAGGTGAGGGTTCCAGACAATAGCTGATTCCAGTGCGAACCAGGCTTTTCTGGAGTTTCCTGACTTTTTTAGACGGGGTTTTTCTAACCTATTGATTATAAAGGAGATTATATTTCTCGTAAACAAACACCGTTACCCCTTCGCTTCAGTGCTTGCGAAGTGACCCCTTCGGGGTTCGCAGGTGGGGAATACTTACCCCTTCCAGCCTCTAAAGGGCTGGCCTTCCCCTACCTGCTCACCCTCGATGGGTACCCCACTTCTCAACGCAAATTTCGCTCATGGACAGCGGTGTTCCCTAGAAACTCAGGAAACTCCAGCA
>JBGVTJ010000307.1:0-3406 GCA_041862515.1 Thermodesulfobacteriota bacterium
AATTTGTTCGTAACCGAACTTATACATCGAAAGACTTGGTGAAGTGAAACGGCCGCAAACCCAATGTCTGAGCCTGAAAGGCGAGTTTTCGGTTTGCAGTGAAGCGAACCTTACGCTAGAATGGTCAAAAATTCTTTTCAGAGAGCGGAATGGTATTTGGGCAACAGCCTGTTAAGATCCGCCCCCTTCCCTTTATGGTTTGCAAGATTTTTGCGCGGATACTCAAACATCATGGTGCACCTCTGTGTGATGCCTGTATCTTTCCTCGGATATTGATCTTAGACTCATATCCGCTCTACCAATCGCCTATACCGAGAAACCTCCGTATTATTCGATAAAGGGTAAAAAACAAGAGCCCATTTATGGTTCGCGGCTCACAAAGAGCATGCTCATTATGAAATGGATTTCTGGATGCGTGTATATTAATCCTCCCTTTCCTGGCTGGGTTTCCATGGAAAATCGAAAGATCAGGCCTTCCTGCAGCTTTTGGCAGATCCCATGGGGCCACTCGGTCCAAAAAAGACTCAATTCAATATTGACACGATGGGTAAAAAAACCAGGAATCTCCCCAGCCAATCAAGAATTCCTAAGACATCAGGCATGTCACCAAATCCCGGTAAAGTTCGGCAGCGAGACAGACCTGCTGAAAAGAAACCGACTCACTCGGTGCATGGGCATCCTGCAGCTGGCCAGGCCCGAGCAAAAAGGGCAACACTCCTGCTTCCCACAGTTGGTTCGCGTCAGAATGACTGCGAAAAGCCTGGGGCTCCCAGGGGAGGGAATGCTTTACGAAGATGGCACTTAGGGCTTCCACCAGCGGCCCTTTTTCCGGAAGCTCATAACCGGCATCGATGGTATCAAAACGAAACGTGGCATCGAGATCAGCATCCTCTTTTCGTTCCCTCGCAAAGAGCTCTTCAAATTCAACAATGATGTCACCGAGAGGGGTCGAAGGTGGCACATGGACGTCCAGCCATGCCTCACACCGGTCTGGAACGGCAAAGCCGAGCTGGGAACTGAAAAGGTCACGTATATTATAAACGAATTGTGGCCGCTCCATCTCCATGTAGCGGGTAATCTTCAAAATAAGGCGGAGCATGGACTCTATGGGATTTTGGTGCCTACTCGCAAAGGAGGGATGTTTTCGCTTGCCAATTGTACGGATTTGGACCTCAAGGTACCCGTAGCTGCTCAGACAGGGCTTGAGATTAGTCGGCTCCCCAACTATTCCCCAGGGAAAGTGGAAATCCTTGACCAACTGTCGGGCACCATCCCCCTCTTCCTCTTCTCCCACAACCAATACCAGGGCCGCCGGTAGCTGGGAAGAGCTATATTCCCATAATGTCAAATACGCCTCCACCATGGCAGCACAACCGCCTTTCATGTCAGCAGCGCCTAGGCCGATGACCAGATCACCCTGCTCTTCGTAGCCATAATGGTCCAGATCATGAGCACCTATCGTATCCACATGACCGATAAGGGCCAATCGTGTATCGGCTTTCGGTGGCACTACCACCAAATTGTATCGATGGTCGTCTACCGATTGGCGAGCTACTGGCAGTCCATGTCTTTTCAGGTAACCATAGAGAAAGGAGAGAATCTCCCTCTCCTTCCCTGAGGGGCTATAAATATCGATGAGACGGCGTAATAATTGCCGAAGGCGTTGAGGTTGGACGATGGGAAGCGGGTTACACATCATTTTCGTGACGAGACCTCGTCGGCGTTTTTGCGGGATCTTTCTTCTCCAACAAAACCCGCCGCTGAGTGGCCAGATTCAGAGTCAGATACATATGTTCCTGCGGGTTACTAAATCCCATCTTTAGAAAAAAACGAAGGGCTGGTACATCGTCCGTCTCGGTGTCCACGATAAGCATGCGCACTCCACTCTCCAGCATGAGATCTCGAAAGCGATTAAAGAGTCTTGTTCCAATGTTGTGCCGCTGAAAGGCCGACTCCACCGCCAACCATACCAGGTGCCCATATTTCCAGGCCGAGTGACTTTTGCTGATGGTAGTCCCCAAGGTAAAACCGATGATTCGCTCATCAACCTCTGCCACTAAACAGAACTCTGGATCATCCTGGTACAGGGAGGTGACCTCAAACTCATCCCACGTACGGTAGAGGTTCGGAACTCTCTCAGCCCTGAAGAGCTTTTCACCGAGATGAAAAACCGCGGCAACGTCGTCAATTTCCATGTTCCGGATGGTGACATCCAGGCGTTTTTTCCTCTCACGCAAATGTTTCGGTTTGTCCATGGAAATCTGTTTTCCCTCCTTCAACCCCCACCCTCCAAATAGCAAGGAGCAACGTACCTCAGGGTTATTATTTTCAATACTTCCATATAGTCATTTTTCACTCTATCAAACATTCCCTCTGAAAGGTAGATTTGAATACCGGTTAAGAACAACGAGTTCCGTATCACTAACCGTCATCCCCCTCAGGTTCCTCTACCCCTGCTTCAATTTATCATATTTCGGCCTTAACCGGTAGGTACTCTTCCTCCCGGTCATTGTCACTGGAGTAGACTGCAAACGATTTTCGGTACGCCCCAAAGGTGTCCCTGTGAAGTTCGTCTCTGGAAACACGCTATTTCAAATTCTGAACCTCTTTTGTTTTGGCTCTACTCTATATGGGTTTTTAGAATTGGACTGGTTAGGTTGGAGCAAATTCGCGATACAAGGGATTGTTGCCCAAGCCCTAACCCCGGTTCTCTTTCCGCAAATGAATTGACACGACCAGTGAGCATAATATGATGGGGTAAAATATGAAGAAGAGGAGGGAACAGGTGAAAAAGCCGATTATTGCAATCACCATGGGGGATACCTCCGGGATTGGGCCCGAACTCATCACAAAGGTTCTTTCTAGAGAGGAAGTATATGGATATTGTAATCCGTTTATCATTGGGGATCCGAATGTAATGGAAGAAGTCTCTAAGGTGATGGGAGGAGATTTGCACTTCAAGGCAATCCGGGATATCTCTGAGGCGGATTTTCTCTTTTCGCATCCGGACGTTTTATGTCCGGAGGGCGCGAATATCGCGGAGATACGGTGGGGACAGCTAGATCCTGCCATGGGCAGGGCTGCTGCTTTATGTCTGGAAAAGGCTTTTCACTTAGCCTTGGAGAAAAAGGTCGCTGGAGTAGTATCGGCACCGCTTAATAAAGAGGCGTTTCACCGGGCAGGATATCATTATGTCGACGAGTTGGAATATCTGGCTGAACTGACAAAGAGCCCAGAACCGTTTGTCATGGGGTTGATGGATTCGGTCTGGACGCTTCCCGTAACATTCCATATTCCATTTAGGGATATTGCCAATATGATAAAAAAAGAGAGGGTCTTGAGGTACATTCGTTTAATGGATCAGATGCTGAGGAAAATGGGGTTGGTGGAACCCAAGATTGCGGTA
>JBGVTJ010000308.1:0-17355 GCA_041862515.1 Thermodesulfobacteriota bacterium
GCCGTTGCCCTGGTTCCCTGGAGCGAACATTAAAGAATTTTGGCTACCCATTCTTAGTAAAGCGAAACGACCGCAAATCCATTGTCTGAGCCCAGAGGGCGAGTTTTGGATTTGCAGTGAAGCGAACTGTAGAATGGTCCAAAATTCTTTTCAGTGAGCGAAAGGGAATTTGGGCAACAGACCACGAGCAACCGAAGGGACAACGGTGTTCACTTATGAAAAATACAATCTCCTTTATAATCAATAGGTTAGAAAAACCACGTAAAAAAGTCAGGAAACTCCAGTTAATACGAGAGTTACCGTAAAAAGGCACTAGGCGGTTGCCGGCCCACCCAAGATAGAGAATAACAATGCGAGGATCAATCCTTGAACGATCGCACCTATCAAGACAACCCCTGAAGCGCGAAAGGTGCTCTCAAAATCGAGGGCTTGCTTGACGGCAATCACCATTGCAATCAGCATCCAAATCGAAGCAACAAAAAAAACCAACCCTGTCAACCCTGGTATTGGTATCACCCCTAATACCCTGATCAGGCCTGGGGAGCTGGAAAAGCCGATGGTTCGCAACAATTCGCCAAGATCTGCCTTGGTCTGAGCCTCCGAAAGTAATTTCGTGCCGATGAAATAGGTGAGCCAGGCCCAGACAAACCAACCAATAAGGGCGAATATCGTTCCCAGGAGAATACTCGGTATCACACCGGCAAATCCTCCCCTCGTAATTGTACCGATTCCAGCGGCTACACTGGAGAGAACGACAACTTTGATAGCTTGCCTCATAGCCTCCGGATCGGTCTCTACCTCTTCGTAGAGGCTGGCGTCCAGCTTAGCAGCGCGAATCATGCGATCCTTCAAATTACTCATGATTCCCTCCCTATGCGTTCTTCAGTTTGTGGTCAGCCTTATTTTAGGAGCATCCCAATATGCTCCCATATATGTCCTCTTACTCTGGTTTTCAGCCTATTAAAACAAATCCACGGTTGAAGTCAAGTGAATTGTAATGTCTCAAATAAAATACGAAATCCACTTGGTACTCGCAAGCCGAGATGGAACGGATGATCATTTTTCTCAACAGTAATTCATGTAACTAGCTTGATTTCCAATAGGCTCCCTTGGTAAACTGAGCGGTGATCCTTTGGAGCCTTTTGTCTTTTAACCAAGGCACAGGAAAAAGGAGTTAAAAGATGGAGTTTGCGCTCATTGTGCTGGTTTTCGGTATCCTTTTAGGTGTTGGCGGTGCAATAGGGATAAGGAGACTGTTTCAGAAAAAGAGTTCTAAAATCCCTGTGCAGGAACACCAAATCTATTCCTTCATCGAAAACATGAAATCCGTCGGTGAATTAGTGGTTTTTAAAGCGTTTACGAAGGAAATTGTAACGGCAGCTAAGCATTGGTTCGGAGACGTGGGCAAAAGATACCTTACCTGGTTGGTGTCAAATAAGAAGATGGCCATTGTTTTTGAATTTGAACTAAATTTCTGGTACGACCTCAAGAGCCCTGATTTTTCGGTTACAGATGCTGGAGACCGCACTTTTAACATAAAGATGCCGCAGTGTCTGTACGATATCAGTATAAGGCGCATAAGCCTCTATGATCAGCAGAAAGCAAGGCTCTTGCCCTGGCTTTTGCCGGGTCTTGTCAGCGAGTTTTTCGGAACGAGTTTCAACGAAGAGGAACACAATAGGCTAATGGACGAGGCATTGAAGCAAGCGTCAGTGATGGCTGATCAGCTCATTAACCGATTGAGCTCAGAAATCGAAAAATCCGCTCGCCAGAATATGGAGACGTTAGCAAAAAGCTTTGGAGCGAAATCAGTTTTGCTCGATTTCAGCAAGTCTCAGATGGTAGAAAGGAGTGTAACCGACGTTTCTCCACGGCAGATGGCGGAGGCATAGCTTCTCAGTTTAGGGTGAATACAAAGATCAAGTATTCTCAGTTGATGTATCGAAAATAACGAACTTCTCCGATCATATCGTATAGACCTATCTTGGTGCCCTACCCTTCCGCCACGCTTTGTTCGAGTTCTGAGGACAGTGGTTGTGCCGCTTTGCAAGGCGGTTACCGTGAGGCATTACCTCGCAAAACATTACGTGGTGACTTCCAGCTTGGAGCAGATATATCTCCAGATCTCCTCGGGCATCTGCTCTCTACTGATCCGCTGGAGCTCATTGGAAACGGAAAGGATATCGGGCAATTTGATAGCGGATTGTCCTTGCTGACGAAGTGCGTTAATCCTATCCGTGAACTCCTTTTGGATTTTGTTGAGGATTTCAGAAGAGTTTTCTTCCCAGACGGATAGGTACCTCATGAGAAAATTAGCTGTCAGACCCGCGGCAACCCCCTGGAGAACAGTCGATTGCCAGAGATACGTGTCTTTCCGAGGATAGTAATACACCCAGGTAGGAACATTTCCGAGAATGAGCTCAGCCAGGTCCTGAGCCGCCATTGTAAGAAAATCCTCCTGGGCCTTTCTCTTTTGCTGATCCCTGACCTGTTCGTTCCGAACGGGTTTTGTGGGGTCAAGCATCGTAGGTGGAATCGGGAATGGAATGTGAAACGTAGCCATATAACCCTCTAATTTCCGCCAGGCTTGCTCCGCTGCTTTACGCCGCAAGAATGTCAAAAGATTGCACTCGACAAGTTCGTGAATAGATTCCTCCTGAGAGCATGCCACCTCATGGGCCGCCTCCATCTGCGTCAAGTCATGGAGAGACACGAGATCTTCGGAAGTGAGCCCTGTCTCAAATTCACGATGATATCGAATAATATCTTCAAAGAGCGTTTCCTGCGCCCTATTGCGATCTTCAATGAAGTGACGGTGCTTCACCTCTTCTAGTGATATCTGGCTTACTCCATAAGAAGATTGGACCCTTATCCTCTGAAGTTTCTCACGGACCCTCTCCAGGCTGGACTCCAGCTCCTTATCGATGGAGAGGAACTCCTCTGATGCAGCCTTATCCGGGTCGAGGAGTTTTCCGATATGATGGCCGAAAAAAGATTCTTGCCCTTTTCTGCTCTCTTTTTGCCTGTCCGTTGGCCTCTGGTCAACCCTGAAAGGTGCTGCATCTGCGGAAGAAGGTTCCCCCTTCTCAGAGGAGGGTGTAACATAAATGTGGGGATGGTTATCTATAAGGGTAATTCTCTGATGAAAAACCTTTTTTTGCTCCTTCTGCGCCATTTTCTCTTCCGTTTGGTACTATGAAAGAGTCCTTTCTTATGTTGAACTTTTTCTCATTCCTTACAATCTTCTCCACCATCTCATGGTTTGCTTCACAGATAGGGTTTAGCCCACCCTAAGCTATCCTCAGTTCTCCCCGAAGGTTTGTATTCACATCCAATCCAGCCGGTATATCCAGCTTCGTCAATGAAGCGAAAGAGATTCGAAAAATGTATTTCACCGGTTCCCGGCTCGTGTCGTCCTGGATTATCCGCAAGCTGCACATGGCCGATAATGCCGAGGTTTTCCCGAATGGTGTTGGCAAGATTGCCCTCCATGATCTGCATGTGGTAGATGTCATACTGATACTGCACGTTTGAATGATTTACTTCCTCAATCAATTGGACCGCTGCCGCGGTTCTACTCAGGTAAAATCCGGGCACGTCCCGCGTATTCAGTGCCTCTACGAGGAGGCGGATGTTCTCCTTCGATAAGGCATCGGCGGCAAACCTCAGGTTCTCCACCAAGGTCGTGCGAACTTTACTCTCGGGAATACCTGCTGGAATTAATCCTGCCAGGCAATTCACACAAGGACACTTAAGTGCTTTTGCATACTGAATGACCAAACCAACACCATCCTGAAATTCACCAACGCGATCGGGTAGTGCCGCTATCCCCCGCTCCCCTGCTTCCCAATTCCCGGCGGGCAGGTTGAAGAGGACTTGCTGAAGGCCATATCGATCCAACTGCTCACCCAATCGGTCAACCTCCCAGGAATAGGGGAAGAGATACTCGACGGCCTTGAATCCGGCCTTGGCCGCTCGTCCAAACCGTTCAAGAAAATCAACTTCAGTAAACAGCATGCTGAGATTTGCGCTCAATTTAGGCATACGATTACCCTCCTTCCTAGCGTTGATTATTATTCACTATGGATTGTTCGAAGTACCCTTTACATAGAGCATTATCCATGATTTCGGATAAAATTTCCATCTCAACAAGAAAAAACGTCCTCTATCCCTACATTCACATCTAGGCATGCATTCCCTCGGGATCATGGGGGAGTTTGTCTAGTCTTAAAAAAGGTTTGACTTTCATACTGGTTGTGGTAAAAGGAAATAGATGCTTTGAAGATCACGCTTATCACGATTTCAAGAAGTGCATAAAACTATGATTCCAGAGTGCGGCCTGAACGAGAGTTTCCAAAAGGTGCCGATACGGGGCCTCCGAGGCGCTCTTATCTCCTCGGAGGCGCATGATCCTTTCAACTGTAATGGAAAGGAGGTGAATCTTTCCAGGGGGACTTGATAGCACATTGGTTTCAGTCTGAAGGGAAGGAAATAAGCATCGATTATCGTTATCGATAAGGAGGGGAAAAGTCATGAAAGAGAAGGATAAAAATCTTTCGCGCAGGGAGTTTATCAAGACCACAGGTGCCGGATTGGCGGGGGCAGCACTCCTCTCAGGATCTTTGAGCCCTTTCACGCGCAAGGCCGTTGCTGCGGTACCACCACCCGACCTTGCCGTAGAGAAAAATCCGGTCCTCAGGGTCCTCAGATGGAGCCCCTTTGTCAAGTCTGACGGGGAGTACTGGGAGGAAAACTCACGGAAATGGGAGAAGGTCACCGGGGGCAAAGTCACTACCGAATATCTGTCCTGGGAGGATGTGAGGCCCAAAGCCGCCATGGAGGCGGCGGTTGGGGCTGGCCACGATCTCATCTCGGGGTGGCACGACGACCCCCACATTTACCCGGAGAAGCTCCTCGATGTGTCAGATGTATGTGAATACCTCGGGAAGAAGTACGGAGGCTGGGAGGACGTATGCTTTAAATACGCGATGAAAGACGGGAGATGGATCGCCGTGCCCATGGGCGGACCCGGCCAGGAGATCGTGTACAGAAAGAGTTGGGCCAATGAGGCGGGCTACGACAAGTTCCCCACAAATGTCGAGGACTTCATCAAAGTCTGCAAGAAGCTGAAGGCCAACGGACATCCTGTGGGGTTTGCTATGGGGCATGCTGTGGGAGACGGGAATAACTGGATCCACACCTGGCTGTGGGCTTATGGAGGCAAAACGGTGAACAAGGATGGTTCCGTCGCCATCAAGAGCCCCGAGACCCGCAATGCCCTCGAGGGTATGAAGGAAATCTACACGGATGGAATGATTCCCGGGGTCGCATCCTGGCTCGATCCCCACAATAACAAGGCCTATCTCGCGGGAGAGATCTCAGTCACCAACAATGGGATCAGCATCTACTACGCGGCCAAGGGAAAGCCGGAATGGGCAGATATTGCGGAGGATACCTACCATGCTACTCTACCTGTCGGGCCCGTGGGCAAGCCGACCGAGTTGCACCTGTTCAACCAAGTCTTCATCTTCAAGCACACGCCCTTCCCCAACGCCGCCAAGCATTACATAATGTTCATGCTCGAGGAAGAGCAGTGTGCCCCATGGACCAACGCCATGCGGGGGTACGTGACCCCAGGGCTCAAAGCCTATCGAGATCTCCCCGTCTGGACCGAAGATCCCAAGCATACCCCGTACCGTGAATGCATCAGGAACATGTTGTGGAACGGCTATGAGGGGCCGATCGGTCCGGCATCGGCGGCTGTCATGGCCGAGTATGTTGTGGTAGACCTCTTCGCCAATGTCTGTGCGAGGGGCGTGTCCATTGAGAGGGCCATGGATCAAGCGGAAAAGACCATTGTGAGGTACTACAAGAAATGATGCTTCCTCGTGTGAGGGGCATTTCAGGGGGCGTACCGGTCCTGAACGAGGGCTTGCGCCCCCCGCGCCCCTCCATCAGGGGGTAAACAGGTTAGGCTGGAGGCAAACGAGTGGATGCGGTCGCCGCTACTGAACAAGACTTTAGGCCACCGAGTTTGCGCAAGCGCCTCTCCATGGCCCTCGAGAACCCGACCTTCCTGGGGTTTCTCTTCGTGGCCCCGGCCGAGTTGCTGCTTTTGATCTTCCTTGCTTACCCCCTTTTGCTGGGTCTCTGGCTCGGCCTCACCGACACAATTGTTGGTCGAGAGGGAAATTTTATCGGTTTTCAGAATTACATCAGCCTCGTTCACGATGCGAGCTTCTGGCTGACTGTATTCAACACCTTTCTCTACACCCTCGTGGCCGTTTTCTTCAAGCTCATTCTGGGGGTAGGCCTGGCCGTGGTCCTGAACCGTGATTTCAAGGGCAAGGGACTCATGCGAGCTATTGTCCTTTTGCCCTGGATAATCCCGACGGCCCTCAGTGCCATCTGTTTCTGGTGGCTCTACGATTCCACCTTCAGCGGGATATCATGGACCCTGATAAAACTGGGCCTCATGGACCACAGGATCAATTTTCTGGGCGACGCCTGGAACGCGAGGTGGTCCCTCATCGTCGCCAATATCTGGAGAGGGGTTCCGTTCTTCACCATCGGATTGCTGGCCGGACTCCAGACCATCAACCCCGACCTCTACGAGGCCGCGGAGATCGATGGCGCAGGGTCATGGGCCCGATTCCGTAAGATCACCCTGCCCTTGCTGATGCCGTTGCTCACGGTGGTAACCGTCTTTTCAACCATCTGGACCTTCGCGGATTTCCAGTTGGTCTGGGTGATTACGAGGGGTGGGCCTGGGGGGGCCACCCACATATTCGGTACCCTCTCCTTCCAGAGGGCCATGTCCGGGGGGCATTTTGGAGAAGGGGCGGCAATCTCGAACTTTATGTTGCCGATACTGGTGGCCTGCGTGTTTATCGCCTTCGTCTTCCTGAGGAAAGAGGATTGAGAGATGGTGGGCGAACGCTTTGGTTCAAAACTCATAAAATTCTATACGCCTCTGGTACTGTACCTGGTTTTCCTCCTCTTTCCCTTTTACTGGATGGCCAACACCGTCTTCAAATCGGACATAGAACTCTATGATCTCGCGCTCAACCCCCTCTACATCCACAGCCCGACGTTCGACAATGTGGCGCACCTGTTCACCCAGACCATCTTCCTCAGATGGATGTGGAACACCTTCTTTGTGGCCATACTGGCGACCATAATCTCCCTGGCGGCCAGCCTCCTTGCTGCCTATGCCATCCAGAGGCTTCAATTCAAGACCTCCGGCCCGACGGGCGTGGCCATATTCCTGGGCTATCTCGTCCCGCAAACCATCCTGTTCATCCCCCTGGCCCATATTATATTTAAGTTGAGATTATGGGATTCCCTCTGGTCACTGATACTGACCTATCCCACCTTTCTCATTCCATTCTGCACCTGGCTCCTCATGGGATATTTCAAGTCCATCCCCAAGGAAATGGAAGAATGTGCCATGATCGATGGCACGAGCAGAATCAATATCTTCAGGAAGATCATTCTCCCCCTGTGCCTTCCCGGAATCCTTTCAGCGGGGATCTTTTGCTTTACCCTCTCGTGGAATGAATTCATTTACGCCCTAGCCTTCATCTCCGCAACCACGAGCAAGACTGTCCCCATAGGGCTCGTCACGGAACTGGTCAGGGGAGATGTTTATCACTGGGGTCCATTGATGGCAGGGGCACTCTGTGCCTCGGTACCCGTGGCCCTGGTGTATTCATTCTTTGTTGAACACTATGTAGCAGGCATGACTGGTGCATTGAAGGAGTAAGGACATTATGGCTGAAGTGAGATTGGAGAATATTTCCAAGCATTTCAATAAAGTAATTGCGGTCGATGATTTCAACCTTTCCATCAAGGATAGGGAATTCGTGGTCCTCGTTGGACCGAGCGGATGCGGAAAGACTACCACCCTGAGGATGATCGCAGGGCTTGAGGCGATAACGGAGGGCAATATTTACATTGGAGATCGCCTCATCAACAGGCTGCCGGCCAAAGACCGCAATATTGCCATGGTATTTCAGAACTACGCCCTTTACCCGCACATGACCGTCTATCAGAATATGGCCTTCGGCCTTGAGCAACGCAAGGCCCCAAAAGAGGAAATCAAGCAAAGGGTGAGGGAGGCTGCGAAGATCCTTGGTATTCAGGATCTCATGGATCGCAGGCCAAAACAGCTTTCCGGTGGACAGCGACAGCGGGTGGCCGTGGGTAGGGCCATCGTAAGGAAGCCCGAGGTCTTTCTCTTTGATGAACCGCTATCAAACCTGGACGCAAAACTCAGGGTGCAAACGAGGGTGGAGTTGAAGAAACTCCACGAACGCCTCGCAACGACCATCGTTTACGTCACCAATGATCAGGTTGAGGCTATGACCATGGGGGACAGAATTGTGGTGATGAAGGACGGCCTCATTCAACAGGTGGGCGCGCCCTTAGAGCTGTACAATTCTCCTACAAACATATTTGTTGCAGGTTTTATCGGGAGCCCGGCCATGAATTTCTTTGAAGCGGAGCTGGTCCACTCAGGCGAACGTCTATCCGTCCAAACGGATAGCTTCAGGATAGACCTTTCCCCTAAAAAGGCCGCATTGACTGAAGGGTATTCCGAAAAGAAGGTTATCGTAGGCATTCGGCCTGAAGATCTCCTTGAGGCCAGGGAGCATGTTACGGGAAAGACCATCCAGACCACGGTGGAAGTGGTTGAGCCAATAGGGAGTGAGATTTACGTAAACGTGAGTGCAGGAGAAGTTCCCCTGACAGCCAGTGTCGACCGGAAGGCCAGAGTCAAACCCCACCAGGAGTTTGTCGTGGAGCCCTCCTTGGACTATCTCCATCTCTTTGATATCCGAAATGAAAATACACTCTCGTAGGATGTACCTGAAACAACGCGCAAAGATGCTCAGACGCAACCCCTTATCCCTTTCCGGGATGTGATAGCCCCATATTCACGCCCGTTAACAGACCTGGTACGTTGCCTCTTGAATGTGGGACCTCTTACACCCCGGGCAGCGACCAGGGCGGGTAAACCGCTGTCGGTCTAGAAAAACATATCCACATTCCAGACACCGGAAAGGTCGGATACTGAGTTTTTTCCCTTGGGCCGCTACCGAGCGAGCAATATGAGAAAGATGCTCATAAACCTCTTTTTCCCGGATTCCCATCGCCCGGGAGAGATCCCTGGCGTTCATCTCCGCTTTATTTAAAAGGAAGATCATCTGCTTACGAATCGTTTGCACGTTATCCCGATATTCTTCTTTCTTCATTTGACGGCCTCTTGCTCAAATCGCCTAGAACGAATATTAAAGAATTTTTGCTAACCACTCTTAGTGAAGCGAACTTTAGAATGGTCAAAAATTCTTTTTGGAGAGCGAAAGGGGATTTGGGCAACAGCCCGTTGAGAACTGACCCTCCTTGCCCCCTTACAGTTACCCTCCCCTTCTGATAATTCCCGGATTTAACCCTCAAACTCCTTGAGAGTCTCGGGCCGCCGAAAAGGTGATTCGCCCGAGGCTCTGTAACTTTCTTAAAACAACATCAGCGATGAGAAGGAAAAGGAATGCCATGGCTAAATATGGCCAGAGTCACCTCCCATACTCTCTGGTGTCAGAGTTCGTGGTAAAAAGATCGCGAGAGTTATCCTCGGGTTTCAGCACCCTTCCTTTGGTGATTGAGGCCAGGCGCTCTAAAAGGGCATAATTTACACTTTTCTTGGTAAATTCATCCATATAGGAAATTCCATATCCAAAAGTTTGAGATCGGGAAAATCCCTTCGTCTCCGTTCCAAAGAGGCTTATATAATATTCACCTATTTCCGTGGCTGGAAAAGACCCGTGATATCTTCCCGGCGGTATTCAGTCCCGGAAGGTACAATCACTTCTAAGGTAGTCTTGGTGGTCCTCCCTCTGTTTTCAAGCTCTATATTTAACGGATCCATCTGTCTAGCTGAAAGAGCCCGTTGAACCCGAGGGAGTGCTCCATACTGATGGAGGCGGAAAACGCGGGAATAAGCCGGAGAAGGAGGACCAGAAAGAGAGGGGCAAAAAGGTATTTGAACAAATTGATACATGGCCGATGTATGATCATCAGGTTGAATATGCCCGAAGTGTAATTGATATAGCCTTTCTCGTCACGCGCCAAACCTTATTTTCTAGAGTACCCCCGAATGCAAAAATCGTCAACGGGTTTTTCCTACTTTGAATAAAGCTAACAAGATCCTCCTTCCGCTTCAAGTAATTCCATCAGGGCGGCACATTGGCTCTTGGACTAGATAGGGTCAATGGACCCTTGAAATCAAAGCCGAACTGTGTCCTCTTCCACTTCCTCCACCCCAAGTATACCAGGGCAAGGCCATATAGTTAAAAAGTCAATTAAATCATAATATTAGGCGTCACGCTCCCTTGAAGGTGCACGGTCTTCTGGGGTCCTTACGGAAAAATTTTTGCATAATCAAATACGTTGAGAAAATCATGGTTCATTTTGAGATCATCCAGCCTAAAAGAGAGCCCATTGACTGGCGAATAATTATTCTTTGAGTGTGCCAAAGACTGTCAATCCCCTGTTTTGGCTTATTTCAATACGTCACCCCTTTGACATCGACCTTCCTAGTTCCTAGCGATTGACAGCAATGAATGGTTTAAGATAAGAAAACTAATAGGAGAAACAATAAAGAGGTTCATGCATAGGTTCTGGTAAAATCAAAACAGGAGGGAAAGATGAAACTCAACCTTAAAGCGCTGGTTTTGACTGCAGGTATTCTCTGGGCATTGGCGGTGTTTTTTGTGGGCGTTCTCAACTTAATCTGGTCGGGATACGGCGTGGCCTTCTTACAGCTCATAGCTTCCATCTATCCTGGCTACCATGCCACGCGTTCCGTGGGAGATTTAATCGTTGGGGCGTTATATGCCCTTGTCGATGGAGCCATTTGCGGGCTGGTTTTCGGCTGGCTTTACAACGTGTTTGTTGGCAAAGCAAGCACTGCATAAATAACAGCCGAGACCCCCATGCTGATCCGATATATTCCATCAGGGTAGTTGAGACTCCGTTGCGGTACGGACGGGAGGAGACTCCAGCAATGCAGTCCACCTATGAAAAGCAATCCAGTAGTGGCCAGTAATCTGCACCGGATACCATTATCATAATCAGCAACGCAAGAGAGTGATACACCCGGTAACCCATACCCATTTTGAAGATCGCCATGAGGTTCGACACCACCCAGGCTTCCAAATTACGTATACCGAAGGCACCTGGCTGGATTAAATTGCATCTATCCGTTGACGAAGACAATTGATGAAGAGGGCTTGCCTCTATGATTAAGATGCCGATCCGAAAATATGCAATAATACGAGGTGTCCCAAATACCTATGACAGATGTATTAAATCTCATAAGGTTGAAAATGAGATAAGTGTAGAATTAGCCAAGGAACAGCACACACGGTATTGCGAGATCTTAGAACAGTTAGGCCTCACCCTGATATTTATCGATCCTGACGATAGATTCCCTGATTGCTGCTTTATAGAAGATCCAGCAATCGTCATTGGAGACACAGCTATTATCTCAAGAATGGCAGCGAAAGCGCGCGTTGGTGAGGAAATAGAGGTAAGAAATACTCTTTCCCAGTACAAGAAAGTGAAGGAAATTAAACCACCTGGGACTCTGGATGGAGGAGACGTCTTAAGAATCAATGAAAAGATCTACGTTGGAGTATCTGAACGCACAAATCACTTTGCAATTCAACAATTGCGTACTTACCTCTCAGATTATGGGTATGGAGTAATACCTGTCAAAATTGTCCACATATTGCATCTTAAGTCAGCTTGTACATTTATCGGAAATAACTATATCGTAATGTTTCCAGGCCATTTTGATGACGAGATATTCTCTGAGTATGACAGAATCATCATTCAGAAGGGAGAAGCTCATAGTGCCAATTGCTTATCGGTTAATGGTAAGGTACTGGTTCAAAAAGGCTATCCCAATACGAAGAAACTCATTGAAGATGCGGGATTTGAGACTGTTGATATCGAGATGTCGGAATTCAGAAAAGGAGGGGGGAGTTTGACATGTCTATCAATAATCTTTTGAGCGATGATTGAGGGATTGATTGAATTACCATTGGAGAAGGGAATTATAACCAAAACCGACAACGACATCGCCATTTGTCTAAAAGGGGAGATAAGATATGAATGGGAGAGTTTTCCATAAGGTCGTCTCACGGGGCTTCTTGGTTGTAGGTATGTATCTCGCCTTCTCGCTTGCTGTGCCCAGCTATGGGGAGGCACCAAAGACCCGCAAGAATGTTGACGTCACAACAAAGGATCTCAAAGAGCTTGTGGATCTTTTGGAGAATCCCGAGAGAAGAGAGGCCTTCGTGAAAGATTTAAAGAATCTCATCCAGCTGCGACAGGCCGCCACAAGAGAAGCCGAGGGGGTCACAAGGCCTCCTGAGAGAAGAGAAAGACGGGTGCTCGCCATCGAGAAGGTGTTCACGGATGTTGAGTCTTTGTACAAACGGGTTTCGGATGCTGCGGCCAACACGGCCTCTTTGGTGACCAGAGCGCCTAGAGCCCTTGGAAAGGCCAAATCCTTTGTCTCCGAGCCTGAGAACCGGAACAAGCTGCTGAGGCTTTTGGGAGATATTGGAGGGGGTATAGTGATCGCCTTGATTATGGGGCTCCTCTTGCGAAGATATGTTCCCACAAAAGATGAACGCGACAGAAGTCTGCCTGCTAGGCTAACTAAAGGAGTTGTACGGGTGGTTCTGTCTGTGGCGCCGTATGCGGCACTCTTGGTTTCCCTTTTTGTCCTTTTCGGGGTGTTTCCATCCTTCCCACTCGGCCATACCATGGTTGTTTTCATCCTTTTCGTAGTGCTTTTATATCGACTCGCCCTCGGTATCTTCGGTGTGTTGCTCTCTCCTGAAGATGGAAGTATGAGGATATTGCCGCTGAATGACGTGATGGCAAACTACTCCTGGGTTTGGGCGGTTCGGTTCACCAATTACACGGCTTTCTATTTCCTGGTGACCGAGGCACTGTTCGTTGCCTTTGGTACCCGGCCATCCTTCTTATTCATCCGAGGTCTTCTTCTCCTCGTGTTCCCCTTCATGATAAGCGTATTTATCATGCAAATAGCTCGGGAAATCCGGATGAGATACGAAGGGTCTGGGCAAAACCAGAATAGCTCAGGGGAGAGTCCCAAGAAGCTCCCCGTCTTGGCAGCCCGGTATAGCCCGATTCTGGCTATAGCATATTCGTGGGTTATCTTTCTCTTTCTGATCGTCCGCTACGAGGAGGGTTTCAGTTACCTTTTTCAAGCAACGCTCGGGACTGCTCTTACCATTATGGCTATTTTTTTAGCTCTGAGGCTCCTCGATTGGGTGTTCGAAAGGCTCTTTGCCGTCAATGAACGGATTAAGGAGCGATTTCCTGGGCTCGAACAGAAGACCAACCAATACATTCGCATTACGAGGAGAGCGTTGGGGGTCATTGTCGTAATCTTTGGCCTAGGTGTCATTGTCCAGGTGTGGGGTATACCAGTCTCCACCCTCGTTGCTTCAAAAATTGGCTCCCTCATCATTTTCAGAGCGATAGCCATTCTCATCACCCTCGGGTTGATCATCGCCGTCATAGAGATCAGCCAATTCATATGCGCTCGCTTGCTCGAGGAAGGCGAGGGAAAACAGCTGACCAAGAAGAGAAAAACCCTCATTCCCATGATTAACACGGCTATTAAAATAGCCACTGCATTCATCGGTGGAATCGTCATATTGGATCAGATGGGTGTGAACATCAAGCCCATTTTAGCTGGCGCGGGCATTGTGGGTCTGGCCGTAGGCTTCGGCGCTCAGACTCTCGTCAAGGATGTCATCAATGGCCTCTTCATCCTCTTACAGGACCTCATCTCGGTGGGAGATGTCGCTGTATTCGGGGACAAAGGGGGGTTGGTCGAGGCGGTAGGCCTTCGAACCGTCACATTGAGAGATCTAGCCGGAAATGTCCATGTCATTCCCAACAGCTCCATCGAGACGGTCACCAATATGACCAAGGGTTACTCCCGGTATGTCTTTGATGTAGGTGTGGCATACAGGGAAAATGTGGATGAAGTCATGGAGGTGCTGCGAGAGCTCGGCCAGGAGATGCAAAACGACCCGACATATAAAGAGGACATTTTGGAGCCCCTTGAAATATTGGGAGTAGATAGCTTCGCCGACTCGGCCGTAATCATCAAGGCCCGAATCACCACGAAGCCGATCCGGCAGTGGGCCGTGGGGCGGGAGTTCAACCGGCGGATGAAGAAGGCTTTCGACCAGCGCGGTATCGAGATCCCCTTCCCCCATCGGACCATTTACATGGGTGAGCCAAAGGAGGGCCTAGCGCCTGCTCTGCAAGTGCATCTTGAAGAGAGGGAACCAAATCCAAACCGAAGAAGGAAGATAAAACAGGGGGAATGAAAGGGACCCACAAAGGCGTCCAATGTGGGCATCGTCCCCAAATACGCAGTAGTCAGGAGGAAGTATTCTTGAAAACTGGAATTCCCTCGATGAAAGTTCTCGCTATCAACTGCGGAAGTTCCACATTAAAGTTCCAGCTTTTTGAGCTGGGGCGAAACGACAAGGGCTCTGGCCGGGAAATACGGCTGGCCCGCGGGCTCGTGGAGGAGATCGGCACCCGGGGGCCCCTCGATTTCACCATCGAGGGTGGTGAATCGCTGCGGGAGACTGTTGCGATTGCAGACCATGGACAGGCAATGGGCCGAGTGCTTGCGTGGCTCGAATCTTCCGATCTCCTCGAACGTGATGGGTCTTGGGCAGTCGGACACCGGGTCGTCCACGGTGGGAGTCGATTTACGGGAGCCGTTGTCATCGACGACCAAGTCTTGGCGGCCATCGAAGCCGTCAGTGAGCTCGCGCCCTTACACAACGAGCCCGCTCTAGGGGCCATTTATGCAGCCAGGGAGGCTTTGGGTCCCGAGGTGCCTATGGTGGCCGTCTTCGACACTGCCTTTCACAGCACCCTACCCGAGAGAGCCTCGAATTATGCGATCGCGCAAGATCTCGCTGCGAAGCACGAAATTCGGCGCTATGGCTTCCACGGGATAGCTCACCGCTACATGACTGAGAGGTATAGCGTCATCACATCCACACCCATCGAACAGGTTAAGCTGATCACGTTGCAGTTGGGAAACGGCTGCTCAGTTACGGCGGTCTCGGGCGGATGCTCCATCGATACCTCCATGGGATTCACCCCTCTGGAGGGCCTTGTCATGGGGACGCGATCCGGAGATCTGGATCCCTCACTGCCCGGGTTTCTAGCCCGACGGGAAGGTGTGGACGTCGAGGAGGTGGAAGGTTGGCTCAACAAGAAGTCGGGTCTCCTCGGGGTGTCTGGACGCTCTCGCGACATGCGCGATCTCTTACAGGAGGCGCACCGGGGGGATACGAGGGCCGGGTTGGCCGTGGAGATGTTCTGCTACCGGGTTCGAAAGTACATCGGCGCCTACCTGGCGGTGCTCGGTGGAGCGGACGCCATCGTCTTCGGTGGCGGCATCGGTGAGAATGCGCCGGCGGTTCGATCTCGCATCTGCACGGGTATGGAGTGGTGCGGGCTTCGGCTTGACGAGGATCGCAATGCCAAAGCCGTGGGCTCTGAAGAGCGGATCAGCGCGGATGATGTTACCCTGCACGCCTACGTCATCCCGGTTGATGAAGCGGTTACGATCTTCCGGGAAACGCTTCGCTGTCTGGACCGGCACAGTGGGCCATAGGATGCCTCATTCCACAAGATTTCAATTGTTTGCAAGGAGAGCTCTGAACTGATTATCGCGCACCAAAGCGAGGAAATGAGGCTCCTCAAGGATGCTCCCGTTTCTGCTGGAGCAAGGTCGAAGAAGCTAAAGATCAAGAACGTAAGGGAGGAGAACATCATGGATCAGACTCTTTCGAAAGAAGAGCTGCAAGCCATAGACGCTTACTGGCGCGCGGCAAACTACCTCTCCGTTGGACAGATCTATCTCTATGCAAATCCCTTGTTGAAGGAACCCCTGAAGTTGGAGCACATCAAGCCCAGGTTGCTCGGGCATTGGGGTACCACTCCGGGGCTTAACTTCATTTACGTGCACCTCAACCGCGTGATCAAGGCCCAGGACCTCAATATGATTTTCATCTGTGGTCCTGGCCATGGCGGTCCAGCGTTAGTCGCCAACACGTATCTCGAGGGGACGTACAGTGAGCTTTACCCCAGCGTTTCTCAGGATGCCGCGGGTATGAAGAAGCTCTTTAAGCAGTTCTCGTTCCCCGGAGGCATTCCCAGCCACGCCGCCCCCGAGACTCCTGGCTCCATCAACGAGGGAGGCGAGCTCGGTTATGCAATCTCCCATGCCTATGGTGCTGCCTTCGATAACCCTGACCTCATTGTTGCCTGCGTGGTGGGTGACGGCGAAGCAGAAACCGGCGCCCTTGCCACCGCCTGGCACTCAAACAAGTTCCTCAACCCGATTCACGACGGGGTTGTCCTGCCCATCCTGCACCTGAATGGCTATAAGATTGCCAATCCGACAGTGCTGGCCCGGATCAGCCACGAGGAACTCGAGAGCCTGTTCATTGGCTACGGCTATAAGCCCTATTTTGTCGAGGGATCTGAGCCCGAAGCCATGCATCAGTTAATGGCGGCAACCCTGGATACTATTATTGCCGAGATTAAGACGATCCAGAATGAGAGGCGCGCCAAGGGCGTTACCAGGCGTCCTCGGTGGCCGCTGATTATCCTGCGGACCCCCAAAGGCTGGACAGGGCCGAAGGAAGTCGACGGCCTGAAGACGGAGGGTTTCTGGCGGTCGCACCAGGTTCCCTTTGCCGAGATGGCAACGAAGCCGAATCATGTAAAACTCCTGGAGACGTGGATGAAGAGCTACAGGCCCGAAGAGCTCTTTGACGAAAACGGGAAGCTGATCCCGGAACTGGCAGAACATGCTCCCAAAGGCGATCGCCGCATGGGTGCGAATCCCCACGCCAACGGTGGGCTGCTACTCAAAGACCTGAAGATGCCTGATTTCCGGGACTATGCCGTTGACGTACCGAAACCCGGTCAAGCTTCGGCGGAGGCCACCCGAGTGTTGGGTTCTTTCCTACGGGACGTCATGAAGCTCAATATGGAGCAGCGTAATTTCCGGGTGATGGGGCCGGACGAAACTGCCTCGAACCGTCTCAGCGCCTTATTCGAGGTAACGGACCGAACGTGGATGGATGAGACTATCCCTGAGGATGACCACCTCTCTCCGGACGGTCGGGTGATGGAAATCCTCAGCGAACATACCTGCCAGGGATGGCTGGAGGGGTATCTCCTCACCGGCCGTCACGGGTTCTT
>JBGVTJ010000309.1:0-12232 GCA_041862515.1 Thermodesulfobacteriota bacterium
GACTGAGACATGTCGACGAGCTCCCTTCGGGTCTGAGCCTCAGGGTCGAAGACATGTCGAGTCGCTCAGCCGAAGTCTAAATTTGTTCGTAACCGAACTTATGCATCGAAAGACTTAGTGAAGCGAAACGACCGCAAATCCAATGTCTGAGCCCAGAGGGCGAGTTTTGGATTTGCAGTGAAGCGAACCTTACGCTAGAATGGTCCACAATTCTTTTCAGTGAGCGAAAGGGAATTAGGGCAACAGACCACGAGCAACCGAAGCGACAACGGTGTTTGCATGTGAGAAATATTATCTCCTTTATAATCAATAGGTTAGGAAAACCCCGTCTAAAAAAGCCAGGAAACTCCAAGAGAATCTCGTGGGGGTTTTGTGTTCCCAGAGAAACCCGTTTTCTTCGGTGGAAGGTCGGATATCGGCTTGTCTTTTGTAGGCCTCTCTGATACACAGATCCAGGAGCGGGACAAAGCGGGATGGAAAAAAAGGGTGGAGAGATGAAACAGGGAATCATTTGGGATCTGGACGGAGTTATCGTGAACTCAACCCCGGTTCATTTTGAAGCCTGGCGGGAATTTATCGCTGCCAAGGGTAAAGTTTTCACCCAAGAGAATTTCAGAAAAATCTTTGGGATGAGAAACCAGGATATCTTGGTTTACATCTTCGGGGAGAAATTGGAAATGCGGCTTCTCAAAACATGGTCGGATGAAAAGGAGGAGCGATTCCGCCAACTGATTCAGGGTAAAGTAAAGCCTTTTCCAGGAGTACTCAAATTAGTGCGGGCCCTCCGTGCCGGGGGTTACAAACAGGCCGTTGCCTCTTCTACGCCCATGAAAAACATCCATCTTATGCTGAACGACCTTTCAATCCCTCACTTTTTTGATGCCATAATCTCCGGGGAACAGGTTGCCAGGGGAAAGCCATACCCAGAGGTGTTTCTGAAGGTGGCAAGGCGGATGTGCCTCATCCCCGACAGGTGTCTGGTATTTGAGGACTCAGCCGCGGGAATCGCAGCGGCTAAGAGAGCAGGAATGAAGGCCATCGGGATAACAAACACCTTGCCGAGGGAAAAATTGAAAGCGGCAGATCGAGTGGTCCAAAGCCTTGAGGAGGTGGATCTGCAGACAATCGCCCACCTTCTCATTTAGTCACGGGAAGTGGGATATCATGAGAAGCCTTATTCGAACAGCGGAATAGGCATAACTTCATCCCCACGGGGCGAATGTAATGAACCTTTCCTTTATGATTTCACCTTTCGGACCTTTAAAGCCAACCCATCGACCCTGGTGACTTCGATGACATCTCCCTCTTGAATTTCCTCATCACTCATCGCCTTCCAAATCTCGCCATGGACGAAAACCTCTCCCTGCCCTTTGATTGCCGAGAGAGCCTTTCCTTTCTCTCCGATTAACCCTTCTCCGCCCGTAGTTGGTCTTCTTCGGAGGGCCCTAAAAACAATCCAAGCCAACAGAAAGGAAAGTATCCCCGCCCCCACAATGATTATTTTGAAGAGAAAGGGACGCAAGGCGTTCGGAAAGGCCTGGTTGAGGACGAGAATGACGAATAGGTCATCCAGAAAGAATAACAGAGTAAGTCCGGCTATAATTAAACCTATTTTGGTCCACTGCCGTATCAAGGGAACTCTCTCCGTTGTTACTCTCGTTGGTCTATATTCCGAACCTTACATCCTGCTAACCTCTCAGCGAGGGAGAGTATGTAGTCCCTTCCCTTTCCCTCATTTTCCAAAGGCATTAACCACTGCCTCGGAATATGGGTATAGCCGTAATAAGCACCAGCTATGGCCCCCGACATCGCCCCCAAGGTATCGGTATCACCCCCGCAATTTACGGCCACAACCACGCTCTCCTTAAATCCCCTGGTCAACAGGAAAGAGGCTATGGCCGGAGGAACAGCCCCGATGGCGCTCACATCGCAAGAAAAATGCGAGCCTATGGCCTCAATAGTTGCTCGAAGATCCCCACCTTCAATCCCCTTTATCCTTTCCAATTGGTCTGCCATTTCCTGATCGATCTCGACCACACCCTCGATAATGAGATCGGTAAATCCCTCGACTTCAATGGATTCTCCTCTCAGCCCCTTTCGAGTAGCGATCCCAACGGCTGTCGCCTGGGCTACCGCCCCTGCTATCCCCTTTGGGTGCTGATGGGTAATCATGCTCGACTGAACGGCCGCCTCCTTCAGTTTCACTGGATCATCGTAGAAAAAGAGACCGATAGGAGCCACCCTCATGGCACTTCCATTACCCCAGCTGTCCGTCCCGGCCTGATTCCATGGTACTCCCCGGCGCAGCCTATCCATGACCCCGTAGATCCTCCCGCCGTAACCCCTGGCAGGGTTGAAGTTGTGAAGGAATTTTCGGGCAATCAGGCTTGGGTCAAACGAACCGGCCTCACAGAGGCTTTCCATAATCCCCATCATCATCTCCGTATCATCGGTGTAGACTCCCTCTACCATCTCCTCGAGAATCCCAAAAGACCTTCTAATGGCAGAAGCTGGCCACCCTTCAACCACCCTGCCCATGGCATCTCCAACAAAAGTCCCGATAGCTGACCCCTTGAACCTATCCCTCAACCCGTTCCATCCCATCCTCACGGCCTCCACCATGCTTCCTTATCCCTTATCTCCGGGAGCCCTTGGCATCCCTTGGACTTTAACGAAAACCCCTTTATAAGTCAACTCTCGTCGGAAGTACCCCGAGTTCTTGGCGAACACCACTGTCCCTTCGCTTCAATGCCTCCGAAGTGACCCTTTCGGGGTTCGCAGGTGGGGAATCCTTCCCCCTTCCAGCCTCTAAAGGGCTGGCCTTCCCCTTACGTTCGGCTGAGCTCACGTCGAAGCCCTTCGGCTCCGCTCAGGACAAGCTCTGCTTACCCTCGAAGGGTACCCTACTTCTTCAGCAGATTACGCTTAGGGAAAGCGGTGTTCCCTCATGCGGAATATCATCAATAATGCAATCAACAGGTTACAAAAATGCTCCTTAATAACGGTCAGGAAGCTTCCGAGTGCTCGTCATTTGCCTTTCTGGCCAAAAATTGTTACCCTTTTGACGTGGACGTAGGAACTTTGACCAAAGTAAAAATCGATCGTTTGGCCCATCTCGGTTCGGGCGTAGGGCGAGTCGATAACTGTGTCATCTTTATCCCCTTTACCGCCCCTGGAGATACCGTCATCGCCCGCATTATTCATAAGAAAAAGCAATACCTCCATGGGGAAATCAGGGAGATCGTATCCCAGTCCCCTCTCCGAAATCCGCCTCCATGCGATGTATTCGGGATCTGCGGGGGATGTCATTGGCAGCACCTCGTTTATCTCACTCAGCTGGAATTGAAAGAGGAGACCTTCAGGGATCTCTTACACCGTATAGGAAAAGTTGAATCTATAGAGCAACCTTCCATAATCCCCTCTCCTCGGGAGTACTCCTATCGGTGCCGCGTTCAGCTTCACGCGGAATATAGAGGATCCGAATATTCACTGGGTTTCTTTAAGGAGGCCAGCCACGAAATTATTCAATTCCAATACTGCCACATTTCAGATCCATTGATCAACTCCGTCGTCCAAGGACTCAGGCCATTTCTAAACCTTTGGGTCCCTAAGCCAACCATCAGGAGGATCGATCTCAATGTCTCCGTGGATGACAAGAAGGTAATCGCAATCTTCCACGTATCCCCTCACTTCATTCAGGAAGGCAGAGCTCTTTTTCGCAATCCGCAAACCATTCACCCGCAGCTCATGGGTGTGGTGCTGGTGGATCAAAGAGGAGGAACCAGGCCGGTTGAAATTGGGGAAACAGTGGCCAAATATTCATGGAATTCCCCCAGGGCGATAAAGATCCGATACCGGGTTGGACCACTCAGTTTCTCCCAAGTTAATATCGAACAAAATCACTGTCTCATTCATGCCGTCTGGGAATTGGCTGAGATGCGGGGGGACGAGAAGGTGCTCGACCTTTTCTGTGGGGCAGGTAATTTTACCTTTCCCCTTTCCCTGAAGGCCCAATACGCCCTCGGGATTGACGAAAATCCTTGGGCCATTAAGGACGCCCGATCCATTAAAAGGCTGAACCCCATCAGGGATTTGGAGTTTTTAAATATGAGCGTGCGAAAGGCCCTGCATGAGAGGCCCAAAAAGATCCTCAGGCCGGACATTATCGTCATCAATCCCCCAAGAGCCGGGTGTAAGCAAATCACCAACGGAATTGCAGAACTCGGGGCTTCAAGGATAATCTACATCTCTTGCGATCCCGGAACCCTAGCCAGGGATTTAAGCATCTTTCGATTGGAAGGCTATATCCCGGTGAAAACGCAACTCATCGATATGATGCCCCAAACCTATCACATCGAGAGCGCAACCCTGTTGCGCAAGATCTCTCAAGGGAGGTAAATTCGTGATTAAGGAGACACATCTATCGGCCAGGAAGAGCGCCATACCCAAGGGGGATTTCATTTTCGATATCACCGGGTTCGGGAAGGGTAAAAAATCCACAAGCCCATTGACTCCAAGCCGCCTGCTGTTAGAGGATTGGAACAACGATCGGATTCGGTGGAAGGAGTATGTCGAGCGGTATTTTCTTCAGCTGTACCACGACCAGAGGGCAGGCAGTCTTTTGGACGAAATCATCTCCCTTTCCATAAAGAGGGACGTTTGGCTCGTTGGGCTCGAGAAAGGCTATCCCTGCCCCCGTTTCCTGTTAAAGCAGGTCATTGAAAAGGTCCTCTACGAGAGGAAGGTCATCGTCTCCATGAAGGACTATTCGGATCAGTACCACAAGTTTAAGAACATGACGAGGTCTCAGGCCATCAAGACGAAAAAGTCCAGCCTTTCTTCTCCCGTCCCTGCCTCCCGCTTACCGGGGTAATACCCTCTTTTCGGATCAAACCCTTCTCGTCACTCCCATGCCCAGGGATGTATTTGTTCCAGTGCCGCAGTAATAGGCATAATCGGCCAGGACGTTGAACTCCCGGATATGTCTCTCATAATGTCGTCCGGCTAAGAGGAACCGACACCACCCCGAAAAGCCATTCTGTTTCCCATAATCCATTCCATGGGAGACTGGAGAGATATTGAAATCCGCCAAGAGAATGGATTGTTCGATCACCTCCATAAAGTCCGAGGAGAAGGGAACAGAGGAAAACCACCTCCAATGATCGAGGTATCCCCTGAAAACCAATTTGGGATCGGGCAATGGAAGACTTCCATCAGGTCGCTTAAAGGCCGTGGCCGTGACGAATTGGAGGGTTACATTCCTCATCGATGGGGACGCATCGTCGTAAAGCTCGTTATAGGTTTTCTGGCCAACCCAAGGATCCGGGCTTTCACGGGAAAAAACCGCATCCGTTATCCTTAAAGGGATACCGCCTATGGGAAGAGCTATCATTTCGCCGGGTTTCCCTAAAATCTCCTCGACCCTTTTCCCAATCGAATCCTCCAAAAGGCTGACCCTCAGACGACATGGGGTTCCCGCCTTTATAAAGTCTTCATGGCCAAAATCCCTTTCGCGGACCAATTTCTCAATCCCTTTAGTCATCGGCCCCCTGTCTACCTTGCCGAAAAGGGGGGAAAGGGTAAAGGGAGTAGTCTTGGACCCCGAGATCTTCCGGGCCACCTGACTATCCAATTCAGCCAAGAAGTCTATAAATCCATCGTGGAGGCCCATGCCGATATATGACCTCTTGGATAAATCTACTTCTGGACGGCAATATATGACAAAAGAGGAAGGCATAGCCAGGATCTCCTTATGCCACTTTTCCTTCTAGATCACCTTACAATCTCTCAATCTTGAAGAATACCGGCCGTGCCCCATCGCTGCAACAGGAGTAAATCAATCCTTCTTTTTTGATCCATGGGTAGTTTCCCCCAAATCGCAGGCCGGTCACCGCGGGATAGATATCGTGCCAAGCCCAGGTGCAAAAGCCGGCGGGAATCGCCCCCGACTCCTCCACGATAAACTCCTGTCCGACTTCCAGCCGATCGCAGTAAGGCGACATATCCTCCGCTACTTCCGGGAGAGGCTGGCCGTAAACCTCCTTCGAACTCAACTTCTTCAACACCGTGATCTTCAGCGGCTGTTGTGCCATTTTTCTCCTCCTTTCAAAAATTACCTTCCCTTTTCTCCCTCATCTCACTATCGAGCTTATTAATCTTGACCATTAACTCCTCCTTATACAGTTCAATCACCGCCCCAATTTCAGTTTCAATATGAAATGGAGATTTTCTCTACCGTTTTGCGTCTGTGAAATCTGCCATGGACAGATTTGGGCAAACACAGTGAGTCACAAATGATACGTTATGCGAAGTTCCCCCGACATTAAAATCCCATCCACCTCTTTACCTTTTCACAGTTCTTTTTTGATGTCAGCATTTCTAACAACTTAAATGCGACATCTAAGGCTGCTGCAGGAGCGGAAGAGGTAATAATATTCTCGTCTACGACGAGATGCTGATCAAGAAGGTCCGCTCCGAATTCTCCTAATTGCTTTCTTCTCATCCCGTTAAGGAAATGATATGTTGTAGCTTTACGTCCTTTTAAAATTCCACTCTTTCCCAGTGGCAAAGCACCAACACATACTGACGCTATGATTTTCTTCTCTTCATCGAAAGTTCTAATCAATGTAAGAAAATCCTCATGATAGGCATCTTCATAGAATCCTGCCTTTTCAAAGCCACCGGGAATTGCTAAGGCATCGTAATCCCCCGCGTTAACCTCATCTATTTGAAGTTCAGGAATAACGGTAAGATTCCAGGTGCACTTCAGTTTACGATGTCTCCCCGTGGTAGTCACTTCAACTGGAATATCTCCAAAAGCCCTGCTCCACCCTAAAACATCTGTAAAAACACCAGCTTCATATGCCTCAAAGCCGTTTGCCAAAAAAAGTAATACTCTCTTTATATGCAATTCCTCTTGGGCGGTGATTTCACAATAAGTAGAGCATGAGGGAACTTCGTTGCCCCGTTTTACCGGGCCCTCAACGGTACTTGATTATCCGGGATTCAGAAAAGCTCCGTCCATTGGATAAGCATAGGCCAAAACCCTGTCATATTTCTTCCTATGGCCTATATACACGCTATTGGAAGCAAATTCCAGTCTAATTTCCCTCTTCCAGGCGAGGGCGATGCCCTTCTCCCCTATGCATTGATGATTGATGATTTTGGTATCCCTCCCGGGCCTATCGGGGTCTCGGTAAAGCACTCTGGATTCATGAACTTCCGGGGTATCAACCCCAAGGTACTATCTACTTCGGCCATTGGTGGGGGAAAGCGTGTCGCCTTCAATGATCAAGGCATGAGGGCGGGTCTTCGAGCAGGTGAGACCATGTTAGCTGGAAAGGAATGAGGGAAATGTAGAAAACGGGTGACTAGTCCATTGGTTACTATTTTTCCACGATGAACTGCAAGACGGTATTTCCGATTCGGATCTTATCTCCATGATTCAGGACGCGCACATCAACGAATTCACCGTTGATAAAGGTTCCATTGGTGCTCTTCAGATCTTCCAGAATAAATCTGCCATCTTTCCTCTCGATAGAGGCATGCTCCCGGGAAACCGATGAATCGTCGATTACTATATCGCTTCGGTCCGTCCTCCCGATCAGCATCCTCTTTCGGCCCAAACCATACTGTTTTCCCAGGGGGGTTCCATAAATGACGATGAGCTTACCAGGGGGCCCTTTCCCGAGTGATTCCTTTCCCTTTCTTCCCGATTTGAAAAGTACAATGGGCCTCGTTGGCGTATTATCCTGTTTCATGGGGAAACTCCTTTTGATTGGTTGCGGTTTGCCCACTGATTTGCATATTCCATACCAAATTCGGCCACGATCCAATCCATTCCGGACGGCGAATGTTCGATAATACCCACACATCTAGGGGAAAATACGAAACCTTTTTCCCTTTGCTATGTAAATATTTCAAACCATTACGCCGAAACCACGACTGACTCCCCCCGGCTCGAGCGTCTTTGGTCACCGGCCTATCAGCACCTTGCAGAGGCCCAAATGCTCCTTCCCCCAAAAGTTTCACAAAAAGATTGCATTTTTTCCCCGATTTTTGATATGAAGATATCGCGGGGAAGAAGAACGAAGAGGAGGATGTGATGCAGAGAAAAAAAGCTGGGGAAAATTCGGAGGGCTTTCAAGGGGACAACAGGAAATTTCCTCGCCGCCATATCGAAATCCCTCTCTTGTATACCTTCATCGAGAACGTTAAGACCTATGGCGGAGAAACAGGAAATATCAGTGAAGGTGGCCTCCTGGTATACTTGAAGGAGGCTTTATTGGAGGGAATGAAATTGAAGATCGAGATTTTCCCTCCGGACTTCTTCGGATTAAAACCCATTAAGGCCGTGACACAAATTATCTGGTCCCCGGCACGCCAAGGTGAAGGGTGGGAGGAGTATCTTCAACATGGGTTGGAATTTATCGAATTGGATAATGGGAATCTCCTCAAGCTGAGAAAACTGCTTACCTATATCGAGTGATAGAATCACCCTATTGTTGGCATCTTGTATTCCTTGGATCTTCCATCTTCTCTCTTCATGCTGCTTTTCTCCCAAAAACCCCTAAGAGAAACGATCTCTTCGGAAAGGAACACTATGAACCATATCGAATCGGAGTATTGGGACGAACTCGCTCGATTAAACCCCGAAACGGTTTGTATCAGGACAATGGCCGACTATCAGGTGAGGCAACGGGGCTATACTTTGCCCATTCTCAACCAAGACTATTTAATCCTTCCCTATCAGAGGGAAATGAGGAGGTTCGTCGAAGGTGGCACTCCCAAAGGGGATGATTTGACCACTGAATTCACCCTGATGGTCCTCTTTTACCTCTTAAGGACCGAAAATATCCCCCTGGACCGTAAATGGATCAGCGAGAAGGATTTGCTCGGTGGGGAAACCTTTTTCCGGGGCCCCCATGCCCTCAGGGTCGATCTCATCGAAAAAAAATACGGCGGCGATCCAGAGGGCTTTATCGAGGCCGGTAAGGCCCTCGGTGGCACCCCGGTTCGTTTCGGCGACAAATCCATCGCCATGGACGTCTTTCCCCGGATTCCTATTATCTATATCTTATGGATGGGGGATGAAGAATTCCCCCCAAAGGCAGGAGTTCTTTTCGATGCTTCCATCGAATCCCATTTCACCTTTGATATGATCTGGATCATGGTGAATGAGGTGAGCCGGCGCCTGATCGAGGCTAAGAGATAATCTCCAGAATCAAACCGACTTCATGGGATGGGGGTCAATCCTGAATTCAAATATTTTCCACCCATCTTTCGCCTTGACCAGGGTATAGCGCTCCTCGGCATTCCCCCGTTCATATGAAGTCCTGTAGTTAAGGGTACAACTCTTCGCCCTGTTCATCGACCAGTAACTCCATCGCATGAGATCCCGATGTTCAACTCTTCCCAATTTTTGTCGGATCTCCTCCATTTCCCTGAGGTATCCCTCGAGGGACATCTTCCTCTGGAGATCGGGTGCCATATATTTCCGGAAGGCACGGCGATAGTTATGATCGTCGATCTCCGAAAAATAAGAATTCAAACAGGAAATAACTTCATCCTTATTCGATGTGGTCTTCAAAAAGAAATAACCACCTATCAAGGGAATGAGCATGATCAGGCCCAACATCACTGCCAGCCACCGTAAAAGGTGGAAATGCCGAGGCTCCCTATGGGAAAGTGGACCTTGATCAGTCCACGTCCTCGTGCTTACCTCGTCGTCGGCCCCATGGGGCTCGATTAAATCCCCATCCGAAAGATATACTACCTTCGAGTCATCATCTTCCTCAATTCGAGCTCGGTCGATGCTGCCGCCGCAGTTGGGGCAGGGGAAGAGAATAACCTCGGTCTCCGATGCCGGGATCCGAATTTTCTTATGACAATAAGGACATTGTAAGGCCATGGATTACTCCCCAAATATCATGGAAGTAATGAATGTTTAGCAAATTCCAAGCCAATGGACGAACGTAAAGAAAGCTGGCTGACGGGCTAGGATTCGAACCTAGATACCGGGATCCAAAGTCCCGTGTCCTACCATTGGACGACCCGTCAGACCCAGTACGAATCATTTGTTTTTTAACACGCCTTCTCGCCTCTGTCAATACAAGGCGGTTATGGGTGAGTGCCCATTGTGAAAAAAGCTAAGCAAATTGACTTGCTCCGTACCTTCGCGTTATAATCCAGCCGATTTGTGGAAAAGGTGGGCTGTAAACTCTTCTATTTTCAGGGTGTATTTCCGAGCTTCTCATATTTATCCGCAGCTCTAGCATCGAGAGGTGGTTCCTAGCTGCGAAGACTCGCATTGGCAGAATTTCGGCTCGCTCGGGAGGAAACGAATGAATAGAATTACCATTATCGGTGACGGTGCCTGGGGAACGGCACTGGCTCTTTTGCTGCATTCCAAGGGTTATAGGATCACGATATGGGGCAACTTCCCCGAGTACGTCGAAGAACAACGGAAAAAGCGAGAGAATTACAAATTCTTGCCTGGGATTAAGATACCTCGGGATATGAATTATACGGCTGATTTGGGGGAGGCCGCAGAAAGTGCCGAGTTGTTTGTATGTGCAGTCCCAACACAATTCATCCGTGGTGTCTTTGAGAGGTTTGCCCCATACTACTCGAGGGGAGTACCGGTTGTTTCCGTCGCCAAGGGCATCGAGCAAAAGACCCTGAAGCGTTGCACCGAAGTGGTGGCGGAATTTCTGGAAGATGCGTCTCTCGCCGCTCTGAGTGGACCTTCCCACGCTGAAGAAGCGGCACGTAAAGTACCCACTGCAGTTGTTATTGCATCAAAAGACGGCCAACTTTCACGATCGCTCCAAGATATTTTTATGGCAAGATTCTTCAGGGTGTATACCCAGCAGGACATCATTGGGGTTGAGCTTGGTGGCGCGTTAAAGAATGTTATCGCGCTGGCCGCCGGAATGTGTGATGGTCTCGGTTTTGGCGATAATACAAAGAGCACCCTCCTGACCCGAGGGCTCGTTGAGATATCGCGCCTCGGCGTGGCGGCCGGCGCCGAACGGCTTACTTTCACTGGCCTGTCAGGCATTGGTGACTTAATAACCACATCCTTCTCCCGGCATAGCAGGAACCGTGCTTTAGGCGAAAAGATAGGGCAAGGCATGTCACTTCGGCAGGTCCTGGAGTCGACCGAGAAAGTGGCCGAGGGCGTGTGGACAACCATCTCTTCTCGGGAATTGGCCCAGAAGCTCGGCGTGGCAGTTCCAATAACTGATGAGGTTAACAAGGTCCTCTTTGAGGGAAAAGATCCCCGCCATGCGGTCGTGGACCTCATGACACGCAGCAAGAAACAAGAAATTGAAGATCTCACATAGGAGACTCACAAAGCGCCCGGAACTCCGCGCTCTGGTTGCGACTGGTAATATAGGGCGATGAATTCATTGTGGAATCGGAAGACGATTTATGTGTTGACATCCTCGAATAAATTGAATATATGACTAAAGACGATTGGGAAAACTCGGTTTCATGCGGGAACGGATAATTCCTTTGGAAGGAGGTGATAAAAAGGGAAAGGATTTGAACTTGAGTAAATTATGGAGGTCACTCATTTTGAAAGGAGGGTAATTGCGTTCCATCATTGGTAACTTTTCCAGAAAGGAGGCATACAATGAAGGGTAGAATCTTTACAGGAATAACCATCCCTCTCCTATCAGTATTGCTATTGCTCTTTCCGGTGCTTCAGGTTGAAGTACAAGCGGCGCCAGACAAAGTCGGCTGGGTCGGTCCCGTTTACAAGGAGTTATCCGACAGTCTGACCAAGGGTTTCAAGGAGTACTATAAGAAGACCTACGGAAAGGACGTGGAGATCACGTTCGTGCGACCGGGCGGATGGCCCGTTTGCGTAGATAAGATACGGGCCTGGAAGGGCAAGCCAGATGCCGATGTATTCCTGGGTGCCGGTGCCCCAGCGCATGAAATCGCAAAGAAAGAGGGACTGATCGTGCCCTACAGGCCAAAGAATTGGGATAAGGTTCCCGCCGAATGGCACGGCATGAAGGTAAAGGATAAAGACGATTATTGGACCTGCTTCGCGCCCTGGATCGTCACCAATCTATACAACGAGAAGGTTTTGAAAGCGCTAAGGCTGCCGCCGCCAAAAACGTGGAAGGATCTGATCGACCCCATCTACAGGGGGAACGTAGTTTATACGCTGCCATACGCCTCCGGCACAATGCATGAAACTGTTGAAATTCACTTG
>JBGVTJ010000310.1:0-4858 GCA_041862515.1 Thermodesulfobacteriota bacterium
ACGCTGAAATCCCTGACCCGTGAAAATGAGCCCAATTTTTAGCCTTTGCCTCGAATCTATTCGACCCTTCCCCATTCAGGCACCATCCTCATAGTCTTTTTGGCTGGTTTAAACTTATATTTTCCTCGATTCCCCACTATTTGTCAACTCCCGTATTTTTGGATGTATTTCTCCCATGATATTCTGAAGCTTCCGGAGTCTCTGGAGAACACCCATGTCTATGAGCGTAATTTGCTGGAGAAGTGGGGTACCCATCGAGGGTGAGCAGGAAGGGGTAAGTATTCCCCAGGACCCCGAAAGGGTCACCTCACAAACCACTAAGGCGAAAGAACAAGGGTGTTCGCTTAGGAAAAATTGAATTTGCCATATGATCAGCAGCTTACAAAAATACTCCCTGTAAAAGTCAGGAAACTTCAGAATGATATTTGAGATTGTCGAAATGTGGGCATATTCGGAAGGGGCTTCACATTGGGAAGTTTCTATTCATATCCAGAGCTTAGCTAAACTTCGTTGAGGGTGGTCTCAGGGACTTCGATGGCTTGGCTGGGACAGTGGTATCATCTGAAGATGTCGCTCAGCTGATTGCACTATTGACTCATGATCTAGCGGGGGGAGAAACACTTTTCGTTTCTATGAGACCTATATCCAGCTTCTCGATATCGACGATGATAGGATAGGGGATAATACCACTCGTGATGCAAACCGGCTTCCCTATTGGGCCTCCTCGTAGGGTAGAATGTGCAGACTTTTTTCCTGAAAGGTGATCGTCACGTCATCCCCCTCTTCAAACGCCACATGCTCCTGAGGATTGGCAACCTGCACGGTGAGGACACTGTTGGCAACTTCGATCTCATACACTATTTCTGAACCGAGGTAGACCGCCTCGCGGATTGTTCCGATAAGGGTATTCGGCTTTTCAGGCTCCAGTGTTACAGACTCAGGTCGAACCACCAAAAGCACTCTCTCCCCTTCTGAGAAGGAACCCTTTTGCACGGAAACCTGGAATTTCTTGCCCATTACGTCGAGTTCAATTTCATTTTTGGCTGTTATACTTCCAACGCGGCCTTCCAGAAAGTTGGCCTTGCCAATAAAATCGGCTACAAAACGGTTAACTGGTCGAGCATAAATCTCCTGGGGTGTTCCAATCTGCATGATCTTCCCCTGATGCATGATGACCACCCGGTCGGAAAGGGTCATGGCCTCTTCCTGATCATGCGTGACATAAACAGATGTTATCCCCACCCTCTGCTGCAGCTTGCGAATCTCCAGCCGGGTGGATACGCGCAGCTTGGCGTCGAGGTTGGAGAGGGGCTCATCGAGCAAGAGCACCTTGGGTTCCATAACCAGAGAACGGGCCAGGCTGACACGCTGCTGTTGGCCTCCTGAAAGTTGAGCAGGGGATCGTCTGCCAAATCCCTTCAGTCCCACAAGGTCCATGACGCCTTCGGCCTTTTTGCGGATGTTCTGACCCGAATCCCGGCGAATCTTCAGTCCATAGGCTATGTTCTCGAATACCGACAGGTGTGGGAAGAGGGCATAGTTCTGGAATACCATGGTGGTTGGTCTCCGGTTGGGTGGCGTCGTGCTCACGTCTTCACCATCAATGAGTATCTCCCCTGAAGTGGGAAGCTCAAAACCAGCAATCATTCTCAGGGTCGTTGTTTTTCCACACCCGGATGGTCCCAAGAGGGTAACCAGCTCTCCCTCTTTTACCTCAACGCTGACGTTGTCTACAGCCGTTACCGCACCTTCCCCACTTCCAAATACCTTAACAAGGCTCTTAAGAACAAGATAATCTTGCCTCATATCATTTCCCTTCACCTATTGCTCTCTTTAACCAACAATACTTACGGACCTCGCTCCTTTACCGATCCGATTCACCAACGTCTGAATAACGCCGAGAGCCACGAGCACAATAGAAATCAGGAGAAGGCTCATGGCCGCTGCCTGGGCATATTGGCTATTATCCACAAAACCGAGGATGGCTACGGTAATGAGGTTCCACCTACCCGACACAACAAAGATGATAGCACTGATGGCGGTCATCGCTTTAACAAAGCTAAAGGCCAGACCCGAGAAGAAGGCTGGAGCGATCATGGGGAGTGTTATCTTTCTGAAGGTCCTATTGCTGTCGGCGCCCAGATCAGTGGACGCTTCCTCAATAGAAGGATCGATCTGTTGAAGGGCTGCGATGCCTGAGCGTATGCCAACCGGCATATTTCTGAATATGAGAAGGGTAGTGATAATCCAGGCAGTTCCGGTCAGTACAAATGGAAACAGCACAGATCTCTGGTTAAAGGCGAGGATGTAACCGATTCCCACGACGGTACCCGGAACGGCAAAGGTCAACATGGACACGAACTCCATGAGTCCGCGTCCAATAAATTTCTTCCTGATAACGAGAAAAGCTATAAATATCCCCACTATCCCTGTTAATGGTGTCGCGAGCGTGGAAAGGGTCAGGGAGTCGAAGATATAATCCTTGCCCACTTGGAACATCTCTATGTAGTTCTTGAAAGTGAGGGTCGCATCAACGCCCCAGAGCCTCTGGAAAGAACCGTAGGTAACCATTCCGTAAAAGAGGAAGATAATCCCCGCAAACAGAAGGCACGTGGCATAAGCTGGCAATTTGATATACCATTCCAACCCTTTAATTGTTGCACCGGTGGGTCGTCCGGTAACGGTTACATAAGATTTTCTTGAGACCCAATACTTCTGGAGGAAAAATGCTGTTACCGTGGGCATCAGGAGAAGAATCGCCAGGGTAGAACCCCTGGAAATGTCATACATACCGGTAATCTGTAAAAAGGCCTGTACGGAAAGTACCCTGAAATCCCCGGAAATGATCATTGGATTCCCGAAATCCGCCATGGACTCGATAAACACCAGAAGCCATGCACTGGCAATACCGGGAATGGCCAGTGGCAGGGTTACGGTAGAGAAGACTCGAGCCCTGGAGGCTCCCAGATCCATGGCCGCTTCTTCCAGAGCAGGATCAATGGCCTGGAGAACCCCATGGAGAACGAGAAAGGCTATAGGGCCATACGCAATGGTCTCTACAAGTACCAATCCCCCCAGTCCATAAATCGAGTATTCACCGATAATTCTTTTTACGATCGGAGTGAGGCTACCTGATCTCCCGAACAGCAGAATCGCTGCCAGGGCAACGACGAACGGCGGCGAGATAATGGGAAATGTCGCCATCTGTCGGAAGAAGCGCTTGAAGGGCATGGGTGTCCTGGTAATGGCATAGGCAAAAGCAAAACCGAGGAGGGTTCCCGTAGAGGCGGTACATATACCCAGGAGCATACTGTTTAAAAAGGGCTGAAAATAGTACCTTTTTGAGAAAACTGCCAGGTAGTTTGAGACGTCAAATTGTTTCTCAACGATCAGACTCGTCTTGAAGACCATGTAAATGGGAGAGACCACGAAGATCAACAGGAAATAGAAAATGGCAAGTATGGACACAAGGAGTAACGGCTCTTTGCATATTAATCGCACATTTCCTATTATCTCCTGCCTCTTTCTGCCTGGCTTTATCATGCTGCCCCTCAAATACCTAGGAAGAATAAAAAATCCCTGCTGCTGGATGAACCAGCAGCAGGGACGATTTCAGGTGAATGCCTTCCATTTATTTACCAATGCGGTCCCTCCAGGCTTTAACCAACTCGCCCTTATTCTGGCCAGCCCAGATATGGTTGTACTCGATCAACTTAACCTGATCGAGGGTGAGTGAACCTTTTCCCACTGTGGCTTTCGGATTTACGGGCAAACGGTTATACTTCTGAAAGAGATTCTGGGCCCTTACCGTGAAACACCAGTCAATAAACTGTTTTCCCAGGTCCGGTTCGGGACCACCCTTGATGAGGGATAATCCCCCGATTTCATAGCCGGTGCCCTCTTTGGGAAAAGTCATAACCACCGGATAACCCTTATTGACGCCCTTGGCGAGAATGTCATGCGAGAACGCTATACCCACGGCGACTTCTCCCAGGCCGACCATGGGGATACAACCCGTTCCCGATTTCGTGTACTGGAAAATGCTCTGTTTATCGAATTTCTCCCACCAGTCAAGGGTCTTTTCAAGGCCCAGCATCTGGACCAAGGTGGCGTAGGTTGTGTATGCCGTGCCTGAAGTGTAGGGATAGGCCATGGCAACGTTTTTTGAAAATGCGGGATTGAGGAGATCATCCCAGGAGGATGGAGCTTTAACTCCCTTTTTCTTTAAGAGGTTGGTATTGCTAACAAAGCCGATGGCCCCGGAATAAAACCCCGTCCAAGCCCAGTCTTCGGCACGAAGCTTACCCGTCAGTTCGAAATCCGTTTTGGGTTTGTACGGGGCAAGCAGTCCTTTGGAGGCAGCATTGATATGAGACGAATTGGATCCTGCGTGCCATACGCTGGCCTGCGGGTTTGCCGCTTCTGCCTCCACCCTAGCCAAAACCTCACCGGAAGACATTCTTACCCATTCCACATCAATTCCCGTTTCTTTTTCGAACGCCTCAATGTAGTATTGTGCTTCTGCCGTATCAAAGGCGTCGTAAATATGGAGAACCTTTTTTGCTGCCTGACCCGTTACAGAAAAGCTCAATACGAAAACTGCAACAAGCAGCAACGTGAATATCACCCTTTTCATAAAAGCCTCCTTTTTCTCATAATTTTTCTCAGTTCCTTACTCTGAATGTCTGGCAATCCCCCCCTTTCTTTTTAGGATTTTCTTAGACGATTATAAACCGTGGCATGATCTTAATAAAGACTTGATAGATTGTCAAGGGAAAAATCATTGCGTGTTACGGAAGAATCATTGCGAGATGGATTTATTCCTGTATATGAACTCATTAAAATCCGCACCGTCCAA
>JBGVTJ010000311.1:0-3893 GCA_041862515.1 Thermodesulfobacteriota bacterium
CTTTTCACTTAGCCTTGGAGAAAAAGGTCGCTGGAGTAGTATCGGCACCGCTTAATAAAGAGGCGTTTCACCGGGCAGGATACAATTATGTCGACGAGTTGGAATATCTGGCTGAGATCACAAAGAGCCCAGAACCTTTTGTCATGGGGATGATGGATTCGATATGGACGCTTCCCGTAACGTTCCATATTCCATTTAGGGACATTGCCAATATGATAAAAAAAGAGAGGGTCTTGAGGTACATTCGTTTAATGGATCAGATGCTGAGGAAAATGGGGTTGGTGGAACCCAAGATTGCGGTAGCTGCCTTGAATGTTCACGGGGGCGAAGGGGGCCTGTTCGGACGTGAGGAAATCGATGAGATCAAACCAGCTATCAAAGAGGCCCAAAAGCTGAATATAAAGGTTCAGGGCCCTTTTCCTGCCGATACCATATTCGTGAGGGCGACTGATGGAGAATTTGATGCGGTGGTTTGCATGTATCACGACCAAGCCAATATAGCTCGGAAGTTGTACGCAAGGAGGAAAGGCGTCACCCTTTTCATGGGCTTGCCTGTCCCGTGTGGGACGACTGCTCACGGAACTGCATTCGATATAGCGGGGAAGGGCATCGCCAACCCTAGTAGCTTGCAAGACGCGTTGAAGTATACCGTTATGCTTTCCTCATAGGAGAGAAACCCACGATATGGGATGATCGTTATAAAAAACTTCCCCATAAAAATGGCAATACTTACTGGGAACCTCAAAGAGGGGCTCGGCGACACTCCCATTCAAGGTGAGGAGTCCGTATGACCGGTAAGTCAGGGGAATGGTAAGTACAGGGGAGATTATCATCATTTTTTGGAATGAAAATAGGGGCAGGACCAGCAATGGAATTGAGGATTTAAAAAAGTAAGAACTCACCTGGGATTGACGTTTGAACCTATCCTTTCTCCCTGGGGGAAGCCTGCTGAGCATCAAGGCTTATTGGGTAGTGGCCATACTCTTCAACCATACCCGAAATTCTCTCTACACGTGAGATTATGCTGTTGGGCATCGCGTTATCGGAAATGCCCAGGATGAAGGCATCCCCTGGAGCCACCGATCTGAAGACGTCCACCATATAGGTCTCAAACTCCTCTTCTGGGAAATACTCCTCCAGAAGTACGGAAGGAACGCCTCCCCAAATGATGACCGATGTTCCAAGTACCTCCCGGGCCTCTTGGAGGGTCACCTTGGCCATGGGCGCGGTAGCGAAGCATTCCAGCATATCATAGCCCGCCGCCTTGAGGTGAGGCAGGATCCGGCTTGTGTCGTTGTCAGCGTGCATGGTCAGAGACTTGCCGTTCGCATGAAGAAGTTTAGAGAACTCCTGATAGTAGGGAGTGATGTACAGCTCAAAATAATTCGGCGGCGTTAACTGGGTGGAGAGATGCTGGCCGTGCAGTATGAGTTTGCTGGGCGATTCTGCCACAATTTTCCACATTTCTCTGTCTTTCTCAGTCATGAGCTTGAGTAGTGCCTCAACACGATCCCGGAATTCCACAATCAGGTGTATATACCCTGAATCGTACCCGGCCAGAGTATTGAGCCACTGGTGGAACGGACAGTCACCCGCGTCCACCATAGGAAGTCCGTCTTCACCAATCTCCCGGTCAAAGGCCTCGTATTCTTCGTATGTGGGGACGAAAACCGTATTCTCCACAACATACATCCAAACGTCGTAATCCTCCACGCTCTTGAGGGGATATTCAGTGATAATCTTCGTCTCAAATCCGAGGCGCGCCTGTTCCTCGCTTACACTCTTCACCGTCCGCACCGTGCCTTTAGGGGTGATGTACTCGGTGATAGTGTTCCTACCCTCGTCACGGACAATGACATCCATGTTTCTGTACTCTGTACGAAAGACCCTCGCTCCCCGGGCGGGGGTCCCTAGCCGCAATGTCCTTTCCACCTCCCGCAGAGTCATACCCTTGAACCGGTCTGGCAAACTCCCAAGTCTCCTATGGGCGTTGTACCAGATACCTAGGCGAGGAATCCATGGGATTCGATCGGGACTTCGGCCTTCCAAAATGGCCAGAAGCCGTTCCCTGTTCGTCATCGGTCATTTACCTCCGTATTTCCTATTGGGGATTCAAAAAGGCAAAGGCTCATTGACTAATGCCAAGAATAAAGGCTTGACCGTCAGGCCCCTCTTATTTCCTAATTTCTTTTCTTGATGGCCATGGTAATGTCAACTGATTCCCCGGGGGCATTGGGCAACCCTGGTGACGGTTTTCGCTTTATCACAGTCCCAACCTTCGTTTCGTCTTCCTGGGGTTCTTCAACCACTTTACCCATCTTCAGATGAGCGGCTTTCAGCATGTCTGGGCTTCCTCTTTTGTCTTGCGGATCAGGATCGGTACTTTTTTTCCAGTGGCCACTCTGAAGAGTCTGCTCACTTGGGCATCAACCCGTATAAAAACATCGTGAGACCCATAACCAGCCAGCACCCCGATGGCGAAAAAGGATAGCATGTGCCTTATGCTGGCAGCATCTGCTGTGATATCTCCGCCGAAAACCACAATGCCGCCCCGGATGAGCGCGCACACAAATAAGGCCAACGTGGCGCCAACCCGGGGAGCAGTTACATACTTGCGAACAAATTGCCGACCGAAAGCAATTCGTTCGCAATGCCAAAACAGAAAACTACGGATTCCGTTAACAGTGCCCCCGAGACCACCACCGATGCAATTTGAGCAGGAATCAATCTCAATGCCATAAATTGTTGTTTTTACCAGCGGATTTCTACAAATCGGGCATTGCATTTAATTCCCTCCCTCTCAAATCTTTCACGACTCAAACGGATCTCTTGTTTCTCTCACGTGGGTTTTAGGCACTCCTTCATCCGGCCGATCAGGTCCTTGTCTTGAAAGAAAGGGAAGATTAGCCTATTTTTGGCGCAAAACGAGCCTTTGCCCCATATGTCTTGTCATACAGTGGGACCTGAACTTCCTCCTGCTACCGTGAAGTATTCTTTGCAGCTGGGGCAGCCATATCTCATTCCAGTCGTTACTTTCACAGGCCCAAGAAGATGGACGGGGTTTTTCTCTCTTTCCCAGCAATGAGGACAGAAAGGGACCGGATCATCCTCCTGGAAGTAGAAGGGTTTCTTGAACTGCATTTTCTTTATAAGTGTTAACGTCCTTTCTGACTCCTGACTTGCCTTCTCCAAAGAACGTATTTGAGTGATCAGGGCGAGAATCTGGTCTTCAAGGTCAAGGATTTTTTGATTGAGCTCATCATCGTTATATTTCTTGACGCGTTCTAAGATTTCTCTAACATTCTCCATGATACCCATTGTTTCACTCTCCTCCATTGTCGTCTTTGGGGGATTCATCAGAGCCTGATTATCTTCTATTGAAGATAGAATATCCCGAAAAAGAACGTTGCCGTTCCGGAGAATTGTATTCTCTTCTCAAGTACAAATTGAAATGCTCTCTCAAAATCCGCCGCGCTTTGAAGCACTGAACCAATATCGTGATTCCCGTAATCAAATCTAGCTAACCACTAAACGCATCAAGATTCTCGGCCATTTCCATGTCACCAAGCCCTTCCAGGCCTCCGGAGATGAACCCAGCCAACGGGCTTGTACTGACCGCTACAATCAACAAAACGAGCATTCCATTACCAAGTTTCTCCCGGGATTGCAGGCTGTTAATTGCCTCTTTTCTCGTCCAAAACCAAATCGCCCAAGATATTCCACCGGTGATCCCATTTCGCTACGGTGTTATTCACCTTCGATGATACAATCAGCTTCTGTTTCGACCAACCAATCGGCTTTTATGAAACCTTTGACTTCAACAAAGGTACAAGCTGGTCTGATTTCAGAGAAAAATTCTCCGTGAGCTTTCGCTGCCTTTTTCCACTTGGAGA
>JBGVTJ010000312.1:0-8447 GCA_041862515.1 Thermodesulfobacteriota bacterium
GGGTCATGGATCAATCGGCCTCCAATGAGGGATTGGGCTTCAGGAGTTAGCCCGAGCGGAATCCCAGGAGCTGCCACAATCGTAGTTGGCTTGATATGTCTGGCCTCGATGATTCCAGAAGCGGGAGAGGCATCCACAAGAATCGTATACATATCGAGGGCCCGCTCGAGGTCTCCCTCAAAGCAGCCCTCGACTTCGCGTGCCAGCCGTTCCGCTCGTGGCTTTTTCCGATCGAATACACCAATCTGAGCACCCATCTCCCTTAGGATCCTGGCAGCGCTTGTTCCGACTTGGCCCGCACCAATCACCAAAACAGCACGATCACTGATTCCATCTGCCAATTTTTCCACGGCTGCCCCATAGCCTCTCCCCGTCGCCTCTGCATTATCCACAATGTGACGGGTTGATAGGTTGACTGCGATAAAACGTGCATCGTCAGCCATAAAAACGACATCAGCTCCCATATCGATTGCCGCAGCAAGACCGGCCATATCGACCGGTTCTGGTACAAAAGCCTCATAGCCTAGATGTTTGATGATGTCTCGAACGGCTTCGGCAAATCCGTGAAGAATTCCCTCCCCAATGGTCATAGATACCACACCCGCTTTGGTGTCCCGGATCGTTCTGAGAATCTGTTCTTCACTTGTGCCCGCAGCTCGGCAAGCGATTTGCCTGAGGGTTCGGCCTGTCTTTGCCTGGAGTTTCCTCTCATAGAGTTTTAGACCTTGACCCAAGCCAGCCAGATCGCTAGGTTTAAGACGTGTCAACGTCGTTTCCCTTCAAAGTTTCGCGGTCATTGGGTACCGGGTCCTCGTAACAAGAAAGCTCACATGTCTCCATAATCGCTTGGATGGCTTTACACCGTTTCTCCCATGCCCTTTCTCGGCTCGTATCACTCACGATCAGGGTAGCCATCCATGGGTGACTTGGGGAAGAGAAATTTGTCAAGGCCATGTCAGCGCCAAAAAAGCCATCTTCTATATGGAGTGGACCTGCCTCCGCGATGATATGCTCGCCCGATACTTCCAGGTGATTTCCCCACACCCGAATATGTTCGTAAACAACCCCGCGCTGCGTCATTGTTGGGCAAATTTCTGGCAGCCGGGAATCGAGGAATATCCCCCGCAAGAGTTCCAGCATATTGATACCAGTTGAGCGTTCTACCACTGTTGGGGTCTGACTGGGAAGCCGGGCATCGATTTCGAGGATCTTCAGATGGTCCTCATGGCGAACTACCTCCACATCCATTACTCCGTTCAGATGGAGCGTTTGGGCAATGGTGGTCGCTAGCGCCCTGAACTCCTGATCTAAAGTAGTCGAAAGGTCTAGAGGGGCGATCACCCGTTTACAATCGAAGGTGGCGTCCATTTCCAGGGCCGTGGGTTGAAGGGTTATGCATTGTCCACCCAGGCTAACGACCTCAAGGGAGTAGGAAGGACCTTCCAGGTATTCCTGTACGATCCATTGAGGCAGGTTTGGTTTGTTCTTTTGAAGGAAAACGCGGAGGTTCTCCCGGTCGTCTATTTTCATGACGCCCTTACTTCCGCTCGATGCGACGGGTTTAACAATCACAGGCAGGCGACAATCAGGCCACGGCCGAGGGGCAGGAAGTCCAAGACGACAAAAGAGATGATCGCTCTCTTTTTTTGATGACGTTGTTGCGTAGGCATTTGGATCGAAGGCCAGAGGAATATCGCTTCTTGCGGCGACCTCAGCAAGGCATTGGAGCCCCTCAAGGTCTTCCATGGCTGGAATGATAAGATCCACATCATGAATCGCCCCGGCGAGCCTTTCCGGTTCCCTCACAATATCATTGCAAACAAAATCGTCACACAGACCACTGGCAGGAGCACAAGGATCCTTATCCACGACAACCACTTCCCATGCGGCTTGGTGGGCCAGGTAGCATGTCTCAATTCCCTGGAGCTTGCCACCGACGACAGCCACTCTCATGGCATTTTCCCCGTCTGGCGGCTCTGACCAACAACTTGCCCATTCTCATGAAGGATCCATTGGGCGTATTCGTCTCGTGTGCCCATCTTCAGGCCCATCTTTTCCAAAACCGTAACGACGCCTTTCACCGTCCGATAACCTTCATCTATATCCAGTGCGCTCTGGGAAACACCAAGCAACCCGGCATTGGGCGGAATCAAAGAAGTGACCACGTTGGCCCCTGCAAGCAGACGATCCCGAAGGCCGTCGATTCCTCCCACGTCAAGAGAGGCAGGGATAAGCCTATCCGGGAATAGTAGCCGCATAAGGGCAATGATCAACAACTCTCGGCGGGAAGAGGGTGGGGGGACGTTTTCTAAAGGGGTTCCCTCCTGCGGCACAAAGGTCATTATCCGGATCTGGTGCGCCCTCAGGGTTTTCATCACTCCTATGGATGCCACAATATCATTAGAAGAGTCACCCGCCCCTGTAAGGATCCCTTCCTCTATGAGAAAACCTATCTGGCGGGCCTCCCTTTTCCTGCGCAGTCGCTCATCGTAATCCTGGTTTGGGCGAAGGCGCCTAAATAACTTCCTATTGTGGGTTTCCTGATAACACGCGTACCATTCAGCTCCCGCTGCATAAAGGGCGCCGAGTGTCTCCCTGGGAATAACCCCCGGGGAAACCATTATAGGGAGACCAGTCTGCGCTTTCAGCGCCTTTACCAGGTCAACAAGCCAATGAGCCCTCCCTCCATTTCGGCAGAAGAACGGATCTTCTCCCATGGTCAGATCGATAAGGTGAACCCCAGACTCAGCCAACCCAAAGGCGATCTCAATAATTTCCCTTGTGTCTTTCCGGTATCGCTTGGCTAGGGGGTTGGATTTCCGATACCGACAGAAAATGCAGTCATTTTGGCACTACGTCGAGAAGTAGACAAACCCATAGAGAAAAATCGCCTCCCCAAAATAGCGATAGCGCATCTCTCGGGCAGTGCGAAACAGGCGGTCGAGATCTCCCTCGTCTTTCAAATCGAGAAGGAACCGCATCTCCCCCTTGGTTAGAGGCTCCCCATTTCGGGATTTCGAAAGGACCCGCCCTAGATGAAAATCTGAATGGGAAACAAGGGCACTCATTCTTTCTATTCGTTCCGGATGAAAATCCTCACCCTTTTTCTAGCAAGTGTCTGGCCTTCCTGATGCCGTCGGCCGCGTCTTCGGCATAGGCATCCGCACCGATACGGTCGGCCCACCGCTGTGTCACAGGAGCTCCTCCAACGATAGTCTTGTACTTGTCTTTTAGACCCGATTTTTTCAGCTCCTCTTCCAGCCTCTTCTGGCCATGCATGGTCGTGGTCAAAAGCGCGCTCGACCCAATAATATCGGCTCCCACCTTTTCAGCCTCTTCGATGAATCGTGGAATGGGAGCATCCCGTCCAATATCGTACACGTCAAAACCATTTGCCTTAAAAAGAGCAAGAACGATTGTCTTCCCGATATCGTGGATATCCCCCTCTACGGTCCCAATGACGATCTTCCCTTTCCCTTTCTCCATGTCGGTCGGAAGAGCGGCATTGATAATGTCGGTAACCTTTTGCATCGCCTCAGCCGCCAAGATGATCCCAGGAAGAAACAGCTTCCCCACTTCGAACAGCTCTCCCACCTTATTAATCCCTGGGATAAACCCCCTGTTCATCAGTTCCAGGGGATCAATCCCTTCGGCCAGTCCGCGTTGCGCTAACTCCGTGGCCCGATTAGCGTCACTTCCCACAATGGCCTTTTGGGCTTCCTCGAAGATCTCCTCCTTTGTCATTCTCAGTATCCTCCTTTCGTCATAGCTGTTCTCCTGGGTCGATATGGGATCATATGTTCAACCGCACGCCATCCAAATACTCCAAGCTTCGGCTCACCCGTTGGATATTGTGAAATCCCTCCCTCACCATGACGAGCCTCTCTAAACCAAAACCGACACCCACCCATGGGTCGAATATTCCCCAATGAGCGTCGAGCTTATGGGGCCCCATGGCCGCCGATCCCACCTCCATACCCGACACCACGTCAATGGTATCCCCGTAAACCCCCGACGGTTTGATGTTCAAATGATATGTCTCTATTCTCGAGGCCTGCATAACCAAAGCGACCAACTCCCCTAATCGATACTTTCTGTCTTCTTCTGGTAATCCCAACTCTACCAAGTTGAGCATAGTGAATTCGTTACTGTGTTGACCACCTCGCGATTCTTTGCGGAAGCAGGGACCCACTTCAAAGATCCGGATCGGTTTTTTCCACAGACGAATCAACCTTTTCAGAAGAGAATAGAGGTTCGGTGCAAGCATAGGCCTCAGGCATCGATTCTCGCTTACCCAAAAAACCTGCTTAATCAGGGGATGATCCGACGTGATTGACATTTTAGCCAACATCTGCCGAGCTATGATCAAGGGTGTGGTGACTTGGACAAATTGTTCCTTCGTCAAGGTTTCGACAAGACAATCCTCAAGTTCGCAGAGAACGGGCCGAAAACGATTCTTCTGGAGGGTCACGATACGCTCCCGGGTCTTCCGAATGGCCGTTTTCTCTACCTGACGAAAGGCACTGTCTCGCTCTCGAGCATCTCGGAATTCCTGATCTATAAGCTCTGGATCCACACCCATTTCTCGCAAGCGCTGTATTTGGACTGGGGAAAATGGGATAGTCACTCGCCGACCTCCTCTGTTTCGGAGTACGCCTACCACGGTAAAGAGAAAATGCACTTATACAACATGCAGGCTAGAAGCCTCGGTCATTTCAATCCCATAGCGGTCACCCATTCTGGTATAGAATTTTTCCACCTAAAAGTATCCCCCTTCAGAGTCAATCTTTCGTCCCATGTCATTGCAGCTTTCCTGAAGACCTTTGTGAAGACTGTCTCCCCCTTGCAAATTATGGCTTGCTTTCTCCTCTGATTGGTATGGAGTATTGAATTTCTTATCCCATAAGCAAACTTATCTGTCAACTGAGTTCATTCTCCGATGAGAGGCCTTATGATGCTTCAAATCAAAGGATTTCGCAATTCAGTGGGGTGAGGAAAGGGGTCTCCGTGCCTTGAGAAATATTGAGATCGATGCTCTCATGCAATTTGGCATTCCACAGTTGAGGTCCAACAGGAGTATTCACCAATTTAGCTGACGTAAATACCTTACCCGACGTGGTGAAACATTGGGTGGCGAAAGGGTTGGTGGGGTTCTCTCAGGAATTGAGGTCGGGCCGGAGGTTCCACTATCTCAACTAGTTTCAAAAACGCGTTGGGACCGAGGATATTCAGGAGTTGAGTATTCTTTGTAAGGGAAGGAGAAGACATCGTGATTCACGCAAGTGATGTGAGTACTCTACGTTTGTGTGATACCAAGCTCCACTTCGTAGTTTTTTGCGATTGATCGCATTGTTTCTGCTGCCGCTTTGGGCAGCGGCTTTGGTTTGTGATGTCCGAGGATATATCGTGCCTTTTCGTACGCCCGTGAAATACGGAAGGCATTTGTGGGAATGATGCCTCAGGTTCCCTTCCAATCGTCAGCCCAGGCATTTTGAGAGAGTGGGTTGTCCCTTATGTTTTGCGGCCCGGAAGTGTATCTGTCCAATGGGGCAGGGGAAAGGTATCTTAAGCACCCTCAGGAAATGTTCGATCTCAAGCTGCAGGTTTGTCCGGGTTTTCTCGAAGGGCAGGATCCCGATGTTGCGGAACTTGGGCCAACCATTTACAAGGAATATGCAGAAAAACGCGGCGTTCGCCTTATCCTTAGGAATTGGGGCAAGTTTTCTGGCCTTAAGTGCACCAGAAGAAGTAGCTGACAGGGTAAAGAACCATGGTGAGGTCGGTGGGAAAAATGGTCGGTTCGCCCTGTATCTCTGCAACCTCGGTGCCACAACTCCTCCGGAGAACGTAAAGGCTGCCATCGAGGCTATGAATATGTATGGTACCTATAATTCATGAATTCGAATATGGACTGCACCTCTATATTTGGACGGATGAGATGGGATGGGATGAAAAGAGAGATAAGGAGCCTTATCCATCGTTGTGCAATCATGGTACGATATTCTATCGGTCTTTTTCCACACCGAAAAGCCCTCGGGCCCGCCAGGTGAGGATCAGCATCATAAAAGCGTACATGAAAATCCTTTGGAAAAGAGGGACACAGAGAATTCCGAAGGCCTCCACTTGGCCTAAGATGAGGGCTCCGATGTACGCGCCTTTGATATTTCCCAAACCACCGATGACCACCACAGCAAAAGCGGTCATGATATAACGATGGCCCATATCCAGGTTGATGTTTATCGTTGGGCCATGGAAAACCCCATCAAGCCTGTCAGCTATGCCGAAAACAATTGTTCAGCATAGGTTCAAATTCCGAGGGATACTTGACAATCCTTTGGAGTTGGTTGAAGATAGGTTCACAAATGATATTTTTGGGGGAGAAAAACCAGTGGTGCCCTCAAAGAGATTGATAATTTCTGATTCGGATACAGGGACGAGATGATTCTATGAACATGGCCAGTTTCTTCAAACCGTGGGTCGAAAAGTCGCCGGATAAGACGGCAATCATATTCGAGGACGGCGGATCAGCCATAGCGAGTTCGATAAACTCGTTAACAAGGTTGCCAACGGCCTCCTCAGCTTGGGGTTGAAAAGGGGGGACGTCGTTTCGTTGTTTCTCCCCAGCTTGCCGGAATTACTGATGGGATATCTGGGAGCGGTAAGAACGGGTTTGGTGGTTAATGTGGTCAATGCCATGTTGAAGGACATTGAGGTGCAATATATCCTGAAAGATTGCCAGACATAGGCGGTTATCGCTGATAAGGGCCGGGAGTCGATTTTGGATAAAGTGAAGGGCAATATAAAGTCCATGAAACACAAGATTCTTTAGGCGACACGGGAGGTGGTAGCGCCATGTTAGTAGTAGGGGAAAGGATCAATTCCAGCAGAAAGGGTATTGAGCAGGCCATGAGGGGTAGGGATGCGGCATTTATTACGAAAGAGGCGAGTGATCAGGTTGATGCCGGAGCCCATGTAATCGATGTCAACACCGCTACGTTGATGGATGAAGAGGTAGAATCCCTCAAATGGGCGGTTCAATTGATTGGGAATTCGGTAAATGTCCCCATATGTATCGACAGTCCAAATTCGATTGCCGTTACGGAGGTTCTTCCCCTCTGTAAAGGGAAGGCGATGGTTAACTCCATAACCGCAGAGAAAGAACGGTACACTAAACTGATCACCTTGATCCAGGAACACAAGCCCAGCGTGGTTGGGCTCTGCATGGATGATCGGGGAATGCCCGATACCGCGGAGGATCGGATTCGTATCGCCTCCGACCTGGTCGGGAAACTCACCAAAGACGGGATTCCCCTAGGGAATATTTACATCGACCCCGTTGTCACCCCGATCAGCACGGATACCCGATATGGGATGGCGGTCTTGGACGCCATCGAGGCGATTATGGGGGCGTTTCCGGGGGTCCACACCATTTGCGGCCTGAGCAACGTCTCCTATGGTCTTCCAAACCGGAAACAGGTAAATCAGATGTTCTTAGTCATGGCCATGACCAGGGGGTTGGACGCAGTGATCCTGGACCCCTGTGATAAACGCATTATGGCCAATTTGATTACCACGATGACTCTGTCGGGGAAGGATGAGTTCTGCATGAACTACCTTACGGCGTTCAGGGAGGGGAAATTCGATTGAGGGCGAGAGGAGGTATTCATGATGGCGGATCTAAACGAGATATCCTTGATGGTGCAGACGGGGAATTTCAAGGAGGTGGAGCGGCTTACGCGGGAGGCCTTGCAAGGGGGGGTATCGGCACAAGACGTTTTGGATGGAGGCCTCATAGTGGGGATGAGCGTCATAGGGGAGCGATTCAAGAAGAATGAAATCTATGTTCCTGAAGTCCTGCTGGCTGCTCGGGCCATGAAGGCGGGGATGGGTCTTTTGAAGCCCATTCTGGTCGATACCGGGGTTGAGCCCATTGGCAGGGTTGTGCTTGGTACGGTTAAAGGGGACCAGCACGACATTGGAAAGAACCTTGTGGGGATGATGTTGGAGGGGGCAGGTTTCGAGGTGATCGATTTGGGTGTGGATACCACCAGTGAGAAGTTTGTTGAAGCGGCCAAGGAAAAGAGAGCCGACATCGTTGGGATGTCCGCCCTTTTGACCACAACCATGCCCCACATGAAGAGAGTCATCGAGGCCTTAAAGTCCGGGGGTGTAACGGTTAAGACGATGGTTGGTGGGGCTCCAGTCACTCAGCGATTCGCCGATGAAATCAGGGCCGATGCCTTCGGCAGCGATGCGGCGGTAGCCGTGGATAAGGCCAAGGAGTTGATAGGAAGGAAATAGAGATTGTTAAAATCCTAAAATTGATGATCTCGTAAAAAGTCAAAATTCGATGGCAAAGTAAAAAGCTCCAAATTCAAGGCGCGCAAATCCTGAGGAATGAGGCGTACTTACAGTACGCTGCAATGACGAAGGATGCAGCGCAACGC
>JBGVTJ010000313.1:0-12797 GCA_041862515.1 Thermodesulfobacteriota bacterium
TGCCATTGAGTGGAGAGCGCAAACCAAAGGATGAGGGGGAGTGACCATCCCGTTTTTTTTTGATTTCAAGTAACTTATGATACGAAGTTGAGCCTCACTGGCGACTAGAAAGGGGTGAAAGGGGTCAACCCTGACAAGGAACATTTTCCATCGTTCTCTTAGGGGAGCCGTTTGGTGCGATAAGGTCGGGAACGGACCGCTTTTTAGAGCAGATTATTCAATCTCCTCGATATGCTTGCGATATAGTCCTCGAAATTGATGGTAAGTGAGCCCCAACGCCTGGGCTGCCTTTCTTTGGTTGTATTTAGTCTTCTGAAGTGTCCGCTGCAAAAGACGAATCTCCAGTTGCCGAACTGCCTCTTTGAAGGGTTTGTCCATGAGGTCCTCAATCGAAGGCGTACCAGCTTCAAGGATGCGACCTTCTTCTCTTGGTGGGCGATGGTCGCCATGGGGAGAATGAAATGGGTCAAAGACAATATCTGCGATCAGCGTTGAATCCGATCGATACACCGCACGCTCAACCAGGTTTTTCAGTTCACGCACATTCCCAGGCCAGGAATAACCTTCGAGTGCAGCAATGGCTTCGTCGCTGAATTGGGGTATTTCTTCCCTACCGAGTTCAAAAGCCATTCTAGCTGCAAAATGGTTTGCCAACAGAAGAATATCCTCTTTGCGTTCCCTGAGAGGGGGCAAAAAAAGTACTTCAAACGAGAGTCGATCCAGTAGATCCTGTTTGAATTGACCTTCCTTTGCCAGTGCCACCAAATCAGCGTTCGTAGCCGCGATAATTCGCACGTCCACCTCAACCCTTTCTGCACTTCCAACCCGTTCAAATGTGCCATATTCCACGACTCGCAGTATCTTTTCCTGCACTTCCATGGGGATGTTGCCGATTTCATCCAGGAAAAGGGTGCCTCCATCAGCAGCTTCAAATCTGCCAGTCCGTCGCTTTTCAGCCCCCGTAAATGCTCCTCTTTCATAGCCGAATAGTTCTGATTCGATAAGGGAGGGGGTGAGGGCTGAACAATTGAGTGCAACCAGTGGGCCTTTCCATCTGTTCGAAAGAAAATGCAGTCTCCGCGCAGCCAGTTCTTTTCCCGTCCCCCGTTCACCTATGAACAGCACAGGCCGATTGACAGGTGCAACCCGGGAAAGGTGTTCCTCAAACTCCAGGAATACTTCAGACTGCCCCAGGGCTTCGACCCGTCCCACAGGGGATCCCGCCTCTGTACGCTCTTTTATGGGATGCCTTGAAGGGGTCATGGCTAAAAACGTACTTTAATAGTTAAAATTACTAATATTTAGTAAAATATACCATTATCACGTATTCCCTGTCAAGTTTATAATTCTTTGAAATCATTAAGCTTTTAACGAACAGGTTGCCCTGGCACAATTTCTGCTTTTCAACTTGATAAAATCATAGGAATGGAGGTACCATGATGGGGATTTTCACACGCTTTCGTGATATCGTCAGTTCCAACATTAATGCCATGCTGGATAAGGCGGAAGATCCAGAGAAACTGATCAAACTTATGATCCGCGAGATGGAAGATACGCTGGTCGAGATCAAAGCATCGTGTGCCGGGGTCATGGCAAACAGCAAAAAGGTTCAACGCCAGCTGGACGAAGTTCAGTCGCGGGAGGAATACTGGAAAGAGAGGGCAGAGCTTGCAGTGAACAAAGGACGAGATGATCTCGCACGGGAAGCGCTGATTGAAAAGCGAGGATACAGCGACCGGGCGGATGCCCTTAAGAAAGAGCTGATAGGGTGCGACAGTCTGGTTGAGCAGTATCAGGACGACATTCGGCAACTTGAGGACAAACTCGGGACTGCGCGAGAAAGACAGCGTATCTTAGTGCAACGCCACATTCACGCAAACAGGAAAAAACGTGCCCAACAAGAAATCCGTCGCATAGATAGTACTGAGGCCATCATCAAGTTCGAGGAGCTAGAGAACAGAATCGAAAGGATGGAAGCCGAAGCTGACCTGGTCAATTTCGGAAGAAAACCCGCACTGGAGGGAGAACTGGATAACCTTGTCATCGACGATGAAATCGAAAAGGAACTGCAAAACCTGAAATCTTCTCTTGCAAAAAAGGGTAAGAATACTGGGAAACCATAGCATTCTGACCACTGATTGATATGCCCGCAGATCAATTGGAAACCTCAGGAAGACGCGAGGGAAAAAGCAAAAGGCCTGAATTTGGTTCTTTGAAAAGAAATGGCTCTGCTGCCAGAAGCGGTGATTTCTCCAGTTCGCCCAACATGAAATGTTGTTCTGCAAAATATTAAAGGGAGTGAATTCAACCATGCAAGGGGCTCTCATTGTTGCTATCGTCTTTGGAGGTTCTGTGCTGGCATTGGCCATTATTGGGAGTACCATTCTCATGGCCATCAAAATCCTCAAAGGAGATTTGTCTCGTAAAGGCCAGAAATTCAAGGCCGAGGAAACCAGGATGATTCAGGAGATATATCAGGGACTATCACGGATGGAAGAGCGTGTGGAGGCTCTAGAAACTATTGTTCTCGATTCCAAAGGAAAGGACCGTGCATCATGAGACGATTTGAAAAGGTTCTTCGCGGTGGGCTCCATCGCTCCCGCAATGGGCTTCTACTAGGTGTGTGCAGGGGAATTGCCGAATATTTCGATTTCTCAATCTTTTGGACACGAGCCATCGTGCTCATCCTGCTTTTTTTCAGTGGATTTTGGCCGATTATGGCATTGTACTTCATTGCGGCCCTCTTGATGAAGCCCGAACCCGTTATCCCCATCGAAAGTGATGATCAGCGGGAGTTCTATAACAGTTATATCTATTCAAGAAAAGGAGCAATCGACCGGCTGAAACGGAGATATGAGAACTTGGAGCGTCGCATTCAGCGAATGGAACACACGGTTACGACGAAAGAATTTGATTGGAACCGAAGACTGAACACATAGGCTCGCCTTCTAGCCTGAAATCCGAAATCACCACTAATCTCGCCAGCTAGTGGTCCGCAGTCCACTTCTAGAGCTTTGAGCGTCCCTTTGACCCATTGCAAAATTGACTTTCAGGAGAAGCTGATCAATAGGTGTTGATTTGCGATTGGGATCTCCATTTTGAAAAAGGCCCTATCCGTATCGGGCGTAAGAAGCTTTCTTTAATCCCCTGGCAAGGGAAATACTGCTTGGCAGTGCTTCAATTCCATTCCATAGAAAAATTTCCTTGACAAGTACTATATATTGTGTCATTATTTATTTTATATACTAAATAAAGGGCTATTTTTTTTTGGAAGGGGATTCAACGAATTCAATTGAAATAATATGAAAATAAGAAGTCCGCTCACCAAAATGGGATGGGTCGTCCTTTCAATAGCGCTATCTGGGGTCGGCGTTAGCATCTATTTGGTCTTGACGACCTTTGGATAGGTTAAGGAACGGGTGATCTATGGAAAATTGGTTCGACCTGATCGGCCGAATGAGGCCGGGAGGCAAGATTCTTTGGCGCATAGCTATTTTGTCCTCGTTTCTCTTTGCCCCGGGGCTTGTGGCCATGGAGGATGCGGTGAGGATCCGAGCCATCCAGGTCAAGGTGACAGCATATAATCCCGCACGGTCTCAAACAGATAGCTCACCCTTTATCACCGCCAGTAATAAGCTGGTGAGGAATGGAATGATCGCCCTTTCGAGGGATTTAGAAAGGGAATTCGGTTTTAGGTTCGGTGATACCGTTTACCTGCATGGACTTGGAAGGTTTATCTTTGAAGATAGGATGCATCGAAGAAAGAGAAGACACGTGGATATTCTGATGTTCAATCCGGTGGAGGCACGTAAATTTGGGGTTAAGAGGTCATATCTCTTTGTCCCCGAGGAACCCAAAAGAGAGGTAAGGGGGAAGGAAAGTTATTAGGTAGAGGAAGGGTTAACGGGGCGGGGGCTCTGAATGAACCTACAGGGTCTCCGTTTGGGGGGGCGGCCACACTGGCCGCCTTTTTTTCCACTATTGATCTAAATGTTTCAAGAGCTGTTTCAATTTCAAGAGGTTATTCCTATCCATGCCTATGAATTTGAGCCCATATTCATGCCCTTCTGCATCATTGGCTCCCCGCAATTGGGTCCAGACAATCTGGGTAGTGGCCTTGATGGATTGCAAGCCGCAATATTCCGGGGGAAAGATTTCTATATCCAGATTCGTCCCCACAGCTAGATCATCCTTTACATAGATGAGGATGCCTCCCTCTATGGCCTCTTCCATGTGAACGATGTAATCTTTGTCACCATCCCTAACTGAATATAAGAGGGGGACTTCGAGGTGTTCACGGGGAAATTTTCTGCTCTCTAAAATGACAATTCCCCTTCCCGATTCGGATTCCATGATATTCATGACAAGGGGCTCCTTATGGTTTGGGAATTTTGTGGATTTCCTGCAATTTTCATTCCAAATTCATACAAATACTCATGGGAAAGCTTTCGTTACGGGGGACATGCGTTTCGACAAAAAGGAGAGGCATGATATGAAAGGAGATGTGTTTTCGTCTTGACAAATTCCCTTGAGGATGATACCTGTCGGGCTAAACTCAGACATCCTTAGGCCTTGGCCGTGTATAAGGGATAGGTGCGGCACAAGGTATTTTGCTCACGCACTATGGGGGAATAGGGTGATGTGGTTCATTTCGAGAAAGGACTTGGAAAACATTCTAACGATGGAAGAGGTCATTGTGGCCGTGGAGGGAGCCTTCACCGATTATGCACGGGGAAGATGGGTCATTCCATCCAGGACGCATTTCACTCTCCCCGAAGGGATTGTTCTCTACATGCCTTCTTTTTTGAGCTCGGAGGAAGAAGCGGAGGGGATATTGGGTGCAAAGCTGGTCTCGGTCTTTCCCGGAAATCCCGAAAAGGGACTCCCCCTGATTTACGGGCTTTACCTCTTGTACGATCCACCTACGGGTCGCCCTCTTGCCCTGATAGATGGTGTCTACTTGACCGGGGTACGTACGGGCGCTGCTTCGGCTGTGGCAACGAAATACCTCTCCCGGAAGAATTCGAGGACCTTGGGGCTTATCGGAACGGGGGTTCAGGCGGGTTTCCATCTCATGGCCATCCTGGCTGTCAGGGGCATTGAGGTATGCTTTCTCTTCGATAGGATCGAGGAGAGGGCCAGAAGGTTTGCCGATGACTACTCGGAGAAACTGGGGGTGAATCTGGAGGTCCTTTCATCCGCCGACGAAGTCGTCGGAAAATCGGACGTGGTGGTAACGGCAACGACTTCCGTGACACCTGTGTTTTCCGGTTCAAGCCTTAGGGAGGGAACCCATCTCAACGTCATTGGGGCCTTCACTCCAGAGACACGGGAGCTGGATTCGGAAACCGTCAAAAGGGCTTGCCTTTTTGTCGATTCCTATGAGGGTGCGCTGAGTGAGGCGGGGGATCTCCTCATTCCAATGAAGGAGGGGGTTATTTCACGGCAGGACATTCGAGCCGAGCTATCCGAGGTCGTTAGCGGCGTAATGCCCGGCCGAACCACGGAGGAGGAGATTACCCTTTTTAAGTCGGTAGGCTTTGCCATTGAGGATGCGGCAGTAGCACAATTGGCCTATGGCAGAGCACTGGAAAAAGGCATTGGCACCCAAATTGAGGTTTAAATAAATTCCGCGCACATTTCCGATACCCCACCCGAAAGGGGTGTGGGAGTCTCTTTCTCGCTTGTGGAATTCTTCCCATCATCTCACCATTTCCGCGGAATCGATAGGTCCACGGGTTCACGGCCAGGGGCAGAAATGCCACGCCGTTCGAGGAGGGATCCTTCAAGCCGGTAGAGGTTGACGAGGGCCTTGAGATAATCCGCGACCGCTCGCACTTCGGCGATCTGACTGATTACAAGATCCCGCTGAGCCGCCGCGACGAGCAGCGTCGTTGATCTGCCGACTCGAAACTTTTCGGTTTCCGCCCGCAGCTTTTCTTCCTCAAGCTTGCGGGAAGCTGTGGTGGCGGCGACCTGCTCCTTGGCGCGCTGGACCTCGATATAGGCCGCGCGCACATCCACCTGGACAAGCTGGGCAAGATTGTCGACCGCTTCCACGGCCTGGGTGCGATCGAGTATCGCCCTCCGGTGGCTGGCCTTAGCCCCCCGATTGCGGAGGGGATATGCCAGGCTGATTTCCCCGGAGATGTCGTAGCCCTTTCCGTCGATATCACTCACGGAGTCACCGAAAGAATCGGCGTAGCCCGTCTTTCCCAGAGTGATGAATAAATCCAACACGGGGAGGAGGCCGTTTTTGGTTTTTATGATCTCAAGATCCCCGCTTTGGACTTCCAACCGGGCCTGATTCAAGTCGGGCCGCATCCGCAGAGCGACGTCCACATGTGACTCCACTTCATCCAGGATCACCTCCGGCACAACGGGTCGATCCCGAAGAATAATCTCTCGGTCCCAGAGCTTTGGTCCCGGGGGATTGAGCAATCGTAACAGCCGCAAGCGGTTCGTAGCCAACGCGTTACGCGCATTAATCAGATTTACCCGCCGGAGTGCAATTTCCGCCTGAGCTGCGGCACGCTCAATTTCGGCCACTGTCCCTATCTTGATCCGCTCCTCAGTTTCCCCGAGTTGCTGCTCCGCGAGTTCCAGGGACACGGTAACGATTTCAATCTGCCGCCCCGCCAGAATGTAGTCCCAGTAGGTTTCTTCAACGAGCGCGACGAGCGATTCTGCGAAGCCGCGCAGCTCATACTGGGAGGCGAGCGTATCGAGCTGGGCTTGACGGAGGTTGGCGAGGTTCGCCTCTGGTCCGATTCCTCTCAGGAGTGCCTGTGTGACTGTCAGCCCGGCCCGCGTTGCGTGCACTTCTTTTTCGGCATCGGACCAAGCACGTTCCGTTGAGAGATCAACGCCTACTTCTGTGCCTGTGGAAAAGAACTGAGATATGCCCAGATCCACGGCGGTTTCGTTGCTCGTAGTATCAGAGAATGCGCCGGTAGTCCTTGACCGCGTTTCACTCCTTTCACGGGAACCGAACAAACTGCCACTTATCTCTGGATCGAATACCGCACGTTCCTCCTCTTCGAAGGTTTGTTGAATCGATGGGTTGATTCGCTCCACCCGTAACGAGCGGTTATTCTCCAAGGCAAGAAGAATGGCGTTTTCGATGGTGACGTCTATCGGGCCCTCAGGTAGAGGCTCTGGAGGTTCTGCCTCTATCTGAAATGCTTTCATGATAGTCGTAGTGGCATCGGCAGTCGGTTCCTGGCTGGCGGAGCCGATGTAATCATCATAAAGAGTTGCCTTCATAAACGCACAGGATGACAAAAATACGCACAATGACAAAAGAGAGAGAATTCCAGTGAGCCTTCCAAATGGTTTGTCCCGTAGCACGGTTTGCCTCCTCCGTTAAATAGGTACCGTTGCCGTTCAGAATACCTCAAACGAGCTATATCACGTTTCGCTTCTTCATACAATGGAGAGTGAGAACAGAGGATCGTTCCCACAATAAAGGAGAGAAAAGGATAGTCTTCCCGCTCTATTTATCAGGCAATGCTGGTCGCGTTGCCATGGCACTTTGGTCGCTGGCGGAGGAATCCGATTGAGTGGCGCCGGTTTGTGCATTCGGCATGGTCACCCGATCTTCGAAGATCGAGTAGACGGTGGGTATAAAGACGAGGGTAATGAGCGCAGAACTCAGCAGTCCCCCGATTATAGCCCTGGCCAGAGGGGCTTGGGCTTCCCCTCCCTCACCGAACCCAAGGGCCAACGGGATAAGGGCCAGAACGGTTGTCATCGCCGTCATCAAGATGGGCCGAAGCCGCCGCCGGCCGGCCTCTTCAATGGCCTCCCGCAGGGCCATTCCATCGCGCCGGCGAAGCAGGTTGGTGTGATCCACCAGCAGGATGGCATTGTTGACAACGATCCCGCCGAGCATGATACAGCCGATGTATGATTGGATATTAAAGGTTGTGTTGGTAAGAAAGAGCATCAGAATGACGCCGATGGCGCCCAGCGGCACGGAAAACATCACCACGAAAGGATCTCGAAGGGACTCGTACAGGCATGCCATTACCATATAGACCAGCACGAGGGCCAGCACGATGCTCAACAACAATTCCCTGAAGGCCTTCTGCTGCTCTTCATAGTCGCCGCCGAAAACAATGCCGAAATCCCGCGGCACGGGGATGGAGCGAAGGCCCTCGCGTATGTCGGCAAGGACGTCGCCCATAGGGCGTCCACTGATGTTGGCCGAGACGGTGATGATGCGCTCCTGGTCTTTACGTTCGATCCGCACAGGGCCGCTCCGGGGGCGAATCTGCACCACATTTCGCAAAACCACCGGCTGACCATCGGCATTGGTCAGCGTGAGGTCCAGGATGTCGCGGAGGTCCATTCGCTCTGCGTCCTTGAGTTTGACGAGAATCCGGTACTCGTCGCCGCCCTCGCGGTAGTTGCTCGCCCGTGTCCCCGATAAGACCGTTTGAAGCGTATTAGCAATCTGGGAGACCGTGAGTTTCATATCCGCCGCCTTCTCTCGATCGACGATGATCAGTTCCTCCGGGTTTCCGGATTCGCGGCTCACCTGTGCGTCGGTGATTCCATCGACTCGCTCAACTGCTCCCTTGACCCTTTCTGCAAGGGCATCGGCGACATTCAAATCATACCCCCGTATCTCAACCTGAACCTTATCCCCATCTGTGGTTCCCATTCGTAAAATGAAGAGCCCTCCTCCGGTACGAGTTCGAATGGTGACACCGGGGATATTCGTGAGCTTCCGGCGAAGGGTTTCCGCGATCTCTTCGCTGGATCGCGATCGCTCGGCCTGCGGCTTGAGCGCAATGCGCATCGTCCCTGTATGAGAGCCTGCGCGTCGCCAACTTGGTCCAATATAGGTCACCACGTTTTTGGTTTCTGGAACTGCATCCTTTACGATAGCTTCAATGGTCTTGAACTTTTCATCGAGGATCTCAAGCCGCGTGCCAACCTGCATTTCAGCGTTTACCCCTACCTCTCCCTCATCGGTACTGGGGATGAGTTCAACACCGACAAGGGGGATAAGGGCCAGGCTTCCAGCCAGAAGCAGAACCGCAAAGGCCACGACCAGTTTTCGGTGATCGAGGGCGACGTGAAGCAGCTGTTGATAGTTGGCTTCCATTCGCGTGAAGAATCGACCGCTGATTGAGAACGCTTTGTTCGATCCCGTCTCGCTGGCCACTGGGTTACGCCTTCTCAAATGAAGCGTCTTGGCAGCAAGCATCGGTACCAGGGTTACGGCCACCCCGAGGGAGCACAAGAGCGAAAACCCGACCACCAGTGAAAGCTGTTTGAACATCACTCCAGCCATACCGCGAACGAAGATTAGGGGGAGAAAGACTACTAAGGTTGTGAAGGTGCTGGCGATAATGGGGGATATGACTTCCTCACTGCCGCTTACCGCCGCGTGTTCGGATCCAGCGCCTGATTCCCGGCGCCGGAAAATATTCTCCAAAACAACGATAGCGTTGTCGGCCAGCATTCCGACACCCAATGCGAGGCCACCGAGCGTCATAATGTTCAGGGTAAAGCCACCAAAATACATCAGGGCGAACGTAGCGATTACGGAAATCGGTATGGCTGTGGCAATGATGGCTGTGCCCCCGATGTTGCGGAGAAAGAACAACAGTACTAGGACCGCGAGCATCCCCCCATACAGGGCCATTGAGCCCACGTTCGTGATCGAGCGCTGTATGTAGTCCGAAGTATCAATAATCGACGTCAAATTGATTTGCGGAATGTCTCGGTTGATCCGTTCAATTTCCCGGAGAACCCCTTTGGCAACATCGACCGTGTTCTTGCCCGACTGTTTGTTGACGGAAAGTCGTATCCCAGGCTGTCCGTTGATGCGGACAACCCGGGTGATTTTTTCCCAGGAATCCTCGACGCTGGCGATATCCTGCACTTGGATGGGAACTCCCTCACGTATAGCTATCACTGCATTTCGAATGTCGTCTAAGGTTGTGTATTCACCAGGAGTGCGGATCATCACCTCATAATTTCCCCGCTCTATGGTCCCCGCCGGCACGTTGACGTTCCCCGCCTGGATCCGGCTGAGGATCTGATCGAGGGGCATACCGAGGGCCTTTACCTTGTCAGCGTTGAGATTAACGTGGATTTCTCGATCCAGTCCCCCATGTATATCAGCCACGGCTACGCCAGGCACCCGTTCAATCCGGTATTTGACCTGATCTTCGATGATCCTTCGCATCTGTACGGGGTCCAGATTGCTTGATGCGCCAAGAATAAGGATGGGAAAATTGGCCAGGTCGAACTTGTGCAACCTCGGTCGTTCCGCATCTTCCGGTAAATGTGGTATCACACGGTCCAAGCGGTCACGGAGGTCGTTGGCCGCCGCATCCAGATCGGTGCCCCAGGCGAATGACACGCGGACTCTGCTGCTGCCTTCCGTTGAGACCGAGGAAACCTCTTCCACGCCGGGAACAGCGCTCATCGCCTCCTCGATGGGACGGGTAACCAACTCCTCGATTTCTTCCGGGCTCGCATTCTCGTAGTCGGTGGAAATACTGAGCGTTGGATACGTGATATCAGGCATCAGGTCGATGGGGAGGCGGATCAGGGATATCCCACCCATGATAATTACGATCAGGACTACCATGATCGTGAAGATAGGCCGATGAACGGCAAACCGAGAGAGCTTCATCGATTTCCCCTTGACCGAGTCCCTCCGTCCCTTTTCGGCGTATCGGAGGGTTGCTGCGGAGATGAACTTACCTGAGTCGTGTCGGGCAACGTGATGGCAGATCCATCCTCAAGAAGGTGATGACCCAGCGTCACGACTGATCCGGAAAGTGAGGGTTTAACCACCTCGGCCAACTTACCATTCACAAGGCCCAGGGTTACGGGAACGAACCGAGCTTTCATGGTTTCGTTGTCAGCGAGGAAAACCCCCTGTTGGTCACCGCGTTTCGCCAGAGCACTCAGCGGGACCACCGTCACATCGTTGTGCCTGGCGAACTCAATTTGAGCCCGGATAAACATGCCGGGCTTAAGGAGTTGATCCCGATTGGGAACTTCGATCTCCACCCTCGCCTGGCGAGAGGTTTCCTTCAGGAGGGGCGCCACGCGAACGATTTTCCCCGTGAAGGTCGTGCCGGGAAACGCATCAGTGCTCACAACCGCTTCCTGACCCACCTGCACCTTGGAATAGTCCCTTTCGATAACATGAATCACGGCTCGCAGAGAATGGATTTCAAGAACGGAGACGATGGCATCGTTGGCCTTAAGCATGGCTCCCTCATCCATGAACCGTTCACCAACGATTCTGAGTTCGGACCCGTCCTCCCAGGATGCCCGAATTTGCGTGTATGACAATCGGACCTGGGCTGCTTTCAGCGCAGCTTCTTTCTGTGCCACCTGAGCAAGGGCAACCTTGTATTTGGCATCCTGGGCCTTGTATTGGGCTTCGGCAGCATCGAGTTCCGACTCGGATGCTATCTTTTTTTGGCGAAGGGCCTGGGCTCTCTCAAATTCGCGCTGGGCGACGTCCAAGGCGCTTCGATTTTCCCCGACGTTGGCCTTGGCTACTTCCATTTCTGCCCGTGCTTGCTCGACCTGTTGGGCATACTCCTCGGCATCGAGCACTGCGATCAACTCGCCACGTTTGACGCGGTCACCGATATTGACCAGGAGTTTCTCCAGCCTTCCGGCTATCTTCGGCGCGACAACAAAGTAGGACTTGGGCAGGAGAGACCCTGTGAAAAACTCCACGTCGCGGATCGTGGCCCTTTTGACGGGAACTACCTCAACGGCCACCGCAACGGTCCGACGCCCGTTGGGAGAACCCTTGAGCGATGCGGATGTTCTTCGGAAGATTTGCCAGCCCAGAAGGCCGATGAGGATTACTACAATGAGCACTGCGAGGACCTTTTTCATGCTGTTAATCCTATATGCTGTAAACCGTTGGGTGTACCATTTCCTTTGGCCCGTGCCCTTTACCTTTTTTGTCCTTTTCCACCTTCCGGAGCATTGAAAATCGGTTGATCATTTCCCTAGAGCGTTCCATTTTAACCAAAAATGACAGGTTATGCAATCAATTTTACCACAAGAGTTCGCAAATTACGATTGAGACGAAAGAACCAATCGGAAAGAGCATGAGTTCGAGAATACACGGGTTTTTTCTCAGGTGAGGGCAAGTCAAATATCTTCTTGAGGTAATTCTCAACCCATTCCGCCAATTTCTCAAATCCCCACCTCAGAGGGAGATATCTGAAAAGAACCTTGATACCCGACACCTTTTCTCCATCTCAATGCAAAAACGGTGAATGAGTTCCTCAATTGACACAAAAGCCACTTTTCCCTATAATCGCGCTATTCGAAAAGCGAGTTCTTATCATTGTCAGAAATTTCAAGGTTTCACATCTCAGCATTTGGATTTTATGTGGCATTTTTGGCCGGTGAAATAGTGCTTTTTATTCCACATGGTGATAATCTCGGTACGTGAAATTGCGACACGGTTGGGGAGAGAATGGTTTAGCTGAGGGATTATTTTCCATGAAAAATGCGGAAAAAAAGAGACCTCTTCATGCAATAGCCAGTGACTACTTTACCTACATTGGAAGGCATCTTCCCCAGCAGTGTGCCAGTGATGAATTCTATTACCTTCCTCGCTCAGAAGTCGCCATTCAGCATCTCAGCAGTTTAGATGACCTCACCCCGGAGAAAATTCAGGACCATATTCGTTATGTGCAGAAACTTTTGCGTGAAATTTCGCGAGAAAAGGGGGACGACTTAGAGGGGAAAATAGATTGCCTCCTCCTCAGGCAGAGCATGGAAAGCTTTAT
>JBGVTJ010000314.1:0-6352 GCA_041862515.1 Thermodesulfobacteriota bacterium
CAATAGAAAGGGCTAAACCGCCCAAAGACATGATATTGGAAGGTACTTTCAGGGCGTACATAACAAGAAAAGCCAAGAGGACCCCCACGGGCGGGATTATAGAGATAATAAAGCTACTCCTGATTTGTCCCATGAATACGAGAATCACCGCAATCGCGATGATCAGGGCCATGATCAATGCCTTCCGCAAGGTATCTACCGCCCTCGTTATGAGGTTGGATCGATCGTAGTACCCGACTATCCGAACACCAAGGGGGAGGCCCGTTTTGATCTCCTCGATCTTTTTCTTCACACCTTCAATAACCTCTAATGGATTTTCCCCATACCGCATCAAGACGATGCCCCCGACCGCCTCCTCGCCATCTTTGACCAGGGCACCCCGGCGAAACTCGGGCCCAAGCGAGACGCGGCCGATATTCTTTACGTACACGGGAACCCCATCATGGGCCCCTATAACGATATCTTCAATATCCTCAATGCCCTTGATAAAACCGAGACCTCGGATGATAAACTCCATTCCTCCTTCCTCGATGACCTTGGCTCCCACGTCGATGTTGCTCCTCTGGACGTTCATTATCAGTTTCGCCATGTTTATTCGATAGGACAGCATCTTGTTGGGATCCACATCGATTTGGTACTGTTTGACATAGCCTCCCACACTGGCAAGTTCACTTACACCCTTGACGGCGGTGAGTTGAAATTTAACGAACCAATCCTGAATGGATCTCAACTCAGCCAGGTTATAGTGGGAACGGATCAAGGGCTTGCCGTCTGCTGGGCACTTCCCAGGCCCTTCATAGGTTTGGCCGGGATGATCGGGGCAGTAGTAGCCATTTTCGATGGTGTACCAGTAAACCTGACCCAGGGCCGTTGCATCCGGGCCTAACACGGGAATCACCCCTTCAGGCAGGTCCTTCAGAGCTAAGTTTAACCGCTCCAATACTCGAGTTCGGGACCAGTAAAAATCGACCTTATCCTCGAAAATAATGTTGATCATGCCGAATCCGAACATGGAATTCGACCGGATAACCTCGACCCCAGGAATCCCCAGTAGGCTAGTGGTCAAGGGGTAGACAACCTGGTCTTCCACATCCTTGGGACTTCTGCCCGACCAGTCCACAAAGACGATCTGCTGGTTCACGCCTATATCCGGGATGGCATCAATGGGGGTGTTCCTCACTGCCCACAAACCAGCGCCCAGTGTGGCAATGAGAAAGATCACGGCGATAAACTGGTTTTCCATGCACCAGGCGATGACCTTATTGATCATAATTCTTCACCCCGGCATTCCGATATCCGTGAGGTTCATCTTGGTGTAGCATCAATGGCCGTGCCCACGGAGGTCACCACCATAGCCTCCGGATGCTCCAGCACCAAGGGTACTTTGGGAGTCGATCAAATAGTTACCTGAGACGACAACTCGTTGCCCCTTCTTCAAGCCTGACAGCACGGGAAGGTAGTTACCTGCTCTCGGCCCCACCCTCACCTCCACGGGCATGAACGTATCTTCGTCCATTTGAATGTAGACGACTTTTCGGACCCCAGTATCCAGTAATGCGGTATATGGAATCGAGAGAACCGGCTTGTTAGTGTATGGGACCTCCAGCCTTACATCAACGAACATCCCGGGCTTCAGCAAACACTCGGGATTGACCACATCCATTCTCACCTTGACCGAGCGAGTTTTTATATCCAGAAAAGGGTCGATGAACGATACTTTCCCGCCAAACGGAACCCCTGGACATGTTGGAGTCATGATGGAGACCTTTTGCCCCACTTTCACCCAGTCAAGTTCGTATTCATAGATGTCCGCCAGAGCCCATACCACGGAGAGGTCAGCAATGGTGTAGAGGGGATCACCGGTCTTCACGTACTGGCCCTCCAGGACCCTCTTGTGGATGACGATTCCCCCAATGGGGGCATGGATGCTCATATGAGTGCTCACCTTACCGGTCTTCTCCAGGCTAGCGATTTGCTCCTCCGTGATGCCCCAGAGAAGGAGGCGTTCCCTTGCTGCGCTCGCGAGCCGAATTGCAGATTTCGATGCCTCTACATTGCCCAGGGACGCTATCTGCCTCTTGGTCCTCAGGGCTAGGAGGTATTCCTCCTGGGTGGAGAGCAATTCCGGGCTGTACAGTTCAGCTAGACGATCACCTTTCTTGACGCTCACTCCCGTAAAATCCACATAGAGCTTATCTACCCGGCCCCCGACCCACGCAGACACCACCTTCACACGTCTTTCGTCATACGTTATTTCCCCAACCGTCTGGATCTCCTTGACCAACCGTCGGTACTCAACGGGCTCCGTCCTGATCCCGCTCCGCGCCACCACTTCGGGAGATAATCGGACTGCATTTGGTTTGCCGTTATCTGATTTGGATTCAGTGCCATGGCCGGTGTGGGACCGGTGAACCGTCGCTTTCTTCTCCATGGAGCCTTTTTCTTCGGCATGGTTTGCTGTGACAGATACGAGGAATAGGAAAAAAGCCACCACGAGGGCCATGACCCCAGAGGAATATCTTACCTTCCAAGAAGGTTTCCTCACGTAAGTCCCTCTGTTTCCCTTCATTGTTCCCTCCCTAATTTCTTGAATAATTGAATAACTTACCCGGGGCGTTATTATGTCAGCTGAATGCCCACAGCCCTTTCAAGATCGTTGACGTACTCCAAATACTGCGTGTAGGCCTGCCAGTAACCGAATTGAACATTCAAAAGGACCCTTTCAGCGTCCAAGAGATCGAGGAAGCTCACGATACCGGTGATGTATCCAGCCTCGGCTGACTCCATGGACTGCTTTGCCTGTGGAATCAGAGCATTTTCGTACAACTCAATTGTATCACGGGCGGTCTGAATCTTGAAAAAATTGTCTTTGACCTCAAAAAGTGTCCGGTTCAACATGTTGTGATAGTGGCTTTTGTGTGCCGCAATGGTTTCGAGCGCGCTTTGGGCTTGGGAGGACAACTTCTTCCACCATATCGGTACATTTATGCTGAGCATTACGTTAAAGGCATCCTTCCCTTCATCCTCGACATAACCCGGTCTATCACCTACCTCGATATAATTAACCCCAACAGTCAGATCAGGATAATAGTCCTTCTTCGCCAGTTTGTAGGCACTCTCCCCTTTTTCAATCAAGGCCTCAGCAGCTTTGAGTTCAGGCCGATTCCCCTTGGCCAGTTCCAGAAGTTCCTCCAGCCCCAAGGAGATTTTCATCAGATCCGGCTGTTTCGGCTTAGCCAACGGCTCAGCCGGAGGCCGATTCAATAGCGTATTCATCATCGCCTCTGATGTTTGCTTCTGCTTTTGCAGATTCAGGAGCCTCTCGTTGAGTTTACTGATTTCCACGTGTACCTTTATAATGTTCTGCTGTAAGCCACGCCCCGTTTCATATTTGGTTCTGGCAATCCGCTCAAACCTCTCCAGGAGCGTCTTCTCACGGTGGGTAATGTCGATCAGGGTTACGAGGTAGAAAAGGTTGTAAAAGGTTTTTCTCACCTGACGTATGATCTCCCTTTTCGTGGCTTCGTAAACTTCTTTGAGGTTCTCTGCCTCTTTGGCGGCGATATCGGCTCGAAGCTTTCTTTTTCCGTAGTAGGGAAGCGTCTGCTTGGCAGAAATGATATGTTCCTGGGGGCCCACCCGTGTCTCCACACTTTCGATATAATATCCGTATGAGAAATGGGGATCCGGAAATGCCCTCCGTGCATCGATGATCGCCTGAGCACTCTTCCATCGATCTCTGGCAGCGATTATGCCCGGGTTCCTCTCTAGAGCCTCACTTATGAGCCCCGCCAATTCCAACATTCCTTGAGATTCGTTTAAGTCACCTCCGTACCCATCTCCATTAACTACTACTATGGCGAAAAAGGACAATGAAATTAACAATACCGGAAAGGACAATAGATGTCTTTTCATGCCATCTCCCTCCTTGGTAGAAATTATCAATCAATGATCCCTCAAATTGCGGAAAAACACATCCTATCAACCAACGAATGAGCTCAACACAGTAAATCTATCAAAGTGAAGTTGAATTTAGAAGTGCTAAATTGCTGACATAACGGCAAGATGCCTGAACATCTATGGGGGCCGCGAGTCATATGGCCAAAAGCACGGAACTGATGATGCTTTTGCGGTTGGAATCGAGCGTTACCGATTCGGGAAGGGCAGGGGTGAACGACCTATCTGGCTATCGGTCCTCCAGAGAACACCAATAAATCTTAACCGGGCAGCTCATCCTACCTCGGATGATACTGCTGTGAAATCCTCGGGGGAACGATACTAACTGAAATAGGGGGATTCACTCATTTCGGACTTGGTCAAGAATTCTAACGCAAATCGATAGAATAGCCGGTTAAGGGGGGTATCTACTTCATCTTGAATTGAACAGGTTGCATCAAAGGAAAAAGTCAACCAAGATAAGCACCCAACTATCGGGTATCTGCAAAAAGCGCAGAGGTTGAAACGATAAGCACATAGTCTTCACTACCACAAGATCACTTACTTTCAACCAAATCCTGCCAACTTCCCCGGATGTAGCAAGTTAGTCTTTACAGGCAGAAGGGATGGCGTGTCACCAGTCCACCTGGAATCGCATCTGGAAGATACTGGTTTCACCCACATCATCCAGGTCCGCAAAGATGTAATTGCCCATAATCCGAGCATTCGGATACAGGTACCAGTTTACTCCCAGGGTGAAGTCGTGGAGTTCACCTCCGGAGATGCTACCGTCAGTGAGGTCAAGATTCGAGTAACGTGCAGCGATTTCCCATGCTCCCCAGCCCCGTTCTTTGCCCAGGCCAAAGTTCTTTTTTGGTTTTACACGGTCAAAAGCCCCCTTGGTCTTACTGTAACTCCGGTGTTCCCCTGTGAGGAAATAGCTTACAAACAGGTAGAATCCATCAAAATCCACGTCGCTGCCGTTGGCTCTGTCCACAGAGGCATGGAAGTATTCCCCTTGTGCGGAGAACGGTCCGAAGACCAACGCGGCCTCCGGAGTAACCAAGTCCACCCCATCAGTCGGGATATCCGTTGTATCTACAAACCTCACCGGCGAGAGATGGGCCTCTGGCCGCTGCCGAAAACGCACCGTGGCCCCTTCATCTCCGTCGCCAAATTTATGGCTGTAGGAGATTCCAAGATGCAGGAGTCGCCCTCCCTCCTGCTCGTACCACGGCAGACCAGTTACACGGGCCGTAATGTTGTACTCGTCTTCCTCGCCGAATCCCTCCCCAAAGTCGTCAGTCTCGCGAAACCCACCCACGCCCCAAAACAGGCGTCCGTCTAGTTCAACGTTATGGAAGAGAACCCCCGTATTATACCCGGGAGCGAACACAGTTGGTAAAGCTCTCTCCATGAAAGTGATGTATTTACTGCTTGTCTGATCTTCTAGCGAAAATGGTTCCTTTTTATGACCGACCTTGATGTGTCCGATAACGGGGAGCTTCCTGAGGCCTACGTACACATCCTTGAAGTCAGCATCCCCATCTGCGAAATCATATTCGGCCTTAAAGTCCAATACATCGTAAATCGTGCCTCCGAGCCCCAATCTTGCCCTGCGGAATTCAGTCCCCGATCCGAAATTCTCATTAAAAAAAGCCTCGGTATCGCTGTCAGCGCTAAAGACCGCCCAGTCATTCATGATTCTTCCAGTGATTTGAAACTTGAACCTCCCATCTCGGCTATCAATCCGTATACCATCTTTCCAGTACACGCGGAACGTGCTGGGCTCCTTCTCGGCCTCGGCTTTCTTGAGTAATTCTTCGTACTTCTCCTCGCTGATCTGTCCCTTGTCCCGCAAAATGTCCAGGATTTCCTCGTTTACACTCTTCTCCTGCGCTGTCACAAAACCCGTCCACAGAAAGGCACAGCCAAGGATAACCAACTTCACTATTAGCGGTCTTGGTCCCATAATCCCTTCCCTTATTCAGTTAAGGGTTCAATTCTAAATTCGTTTCACCAGCCACCCCTCAGCCACCACCTCCTTTCGTCGCCTTAAGGGTTGTAAACGCCAAAACGTTTTGGATGATTGTGGGCTAATAGAAAAAGCCGAGTCACCCATTCACTTCGGCAACCCGGCTGTCTCTAAACCCTATCGATTATTTCACTAAGACGGTTCAGCCGCCGATAAAAGCCACTCGCAGGGTCCACACCTGGGATTCAAAGACCCGTGGCTTTCCGCCCCACCCTCACGGATGGTTTGGCTTTGTCGTTCCCATTATAGTGGATAGGCAGCTCATGTCAATAAGAAGAAGGGAAAGAATACTAACTGTATTAGATCGTTACCACCCTGGCCAGAACTATCGAATTGCGGAAGAAACATTGCATAATCGGGATCGGGCCTAGATGAACGAAT
>JBGVTJ010000315.1:0-3728 GCA_041862515.1 Thermodesulfobacteriota bacterium
AACTAAGGGAATCGCTGTTTGGTGCGATCTCTTCCAAAAGATGCCCTACGAGCCCGGATACCCTTGAGCTTGGACGTCTCACAATCAAAAAAAAGTACAGCGGAGGGAGAGGAAGCGGCCCGAAAAATTCCTTTACGTCCAACGCTTCCTCCCCTCCTTCAAACGAATCATCAGATGTTAAACCGTCAAACTCCCCCTTTGGGGGGAGGTTAAAGGAGGAGAACTAACCTCCTTCCGCTGTCTTCTACCACCTTAATGCGTGTACTTCTTGATCTTGCCGAGAGCTTCCGACAGGGCCTTATCCGGATCCATTTTCTCTACGATGGCTTTCCCCAGGTATTCCGAGAGAATATCTGAAACGTACGCTGCTCCGGGCGGCAGTGCTTCCATACGAGCGGTCTTAGCCGATGCTGCCCTCACCTCGGGTATGGTTGTCCCCGCTTTAATCGGCTTTGCAGCTCCGATCTTCTCTGCCACAGCTGCGGCAAGCTCCCAGTCCACCTTATCCACGATCTTGGGATCTTCGTACACGGCGGGCAGGAATGAATCGTTCCCCTCAACGAGAAGCTCGTACATGCACGCTTCCTTGCTCCTGTAAAAGTCGAGGAAAAGCATGGCGGCCGCCTTGTGCTTATCATCCGCGAAATTGTTGATTACATACTCATCGTAGTTTATGTAGCCGCTGCGATTTGAGTCCGGCTGTTTAGCATCCCATTTCGGTGGCGGGACTGCGGCCCAATCACCTGCCATTTCTGGGAAATCGGTGTCGAACTTCACGGCGTAAACGGAATATCCAAGCATCATAGCCGCCTTGCCCATGCCGAAGGATTTTTGATAATCCTCCCACGAATAGCCCAGACATGCCACATCAGCTATGTCCTCCTTTATCATCCTTACCAGGTAGTTCCACGAGTTTCTAAACTCTGGGGTATCCAAATTCCATTTTCCATCCTTGAGGAGCCTTCCACCCTGAGAGTACGCGAGGGCGCTCAGCATGGCTATGTGAATGTGGCCGGCTCTGGTAGCGCCGAAGGTGAAGCCGTAATAGTCTTTTCCGAGATTTCCCTTTGCCCACTCCCTGCACTTTTTCGCAGCCTGGTAGACTTCTTCCCAGGTTTCCGGAATCTTCGTAACCCCTGCTTTCTTTAACCAGGATGGCCTATAGTAGAAGACATACCATTGAACGATGTTCACCGAACCATAATAATGACCACCCCAATTTATGGCATCTACCATGCCGGGAGAGAACAGCTTCTGTACTTCTGGAGGCCACAGTTCCTCGATGGGATGGACCCAACCGGCAGAGGCAACGTGTCCATATTCGACCTCAGCCCGAATAAAGCCAAAATGGACGCTTGGGTCTTTCGAGGTAACAACGGATAGGAACTTGGGAAACGTGTATGCAGCTCCCACTTCGATGCACTTCACACGGATCCCGGTCTTTTTCTCGAAGAGCTCCATACCGATGGCCGTAGCAATATCACCCTTCAACGAACCACTGTTAAAGAATACTAATTCCTTGACTCCCTTTGTGGCCTTCTCCCATCCTTTGGGAAGGATGTACTTGTCTGCCAGTAGCCGTTCGGTCATGGGTTTGGGTTTGTTCCAATCGATGTACTCATATGCCTTTTTCGCCTGTGCGGGGGAGGCCAATCCGAGTCCCAGCACAACTGCGATGGCCAAACAGAGAACGAGTAAACTCTTCCTTTTCATTGCTCATCCCTCCTTTTTCCATATCTTAGGTTCATTTGGGCTCCCTATTTCTCCACCTCCTTCCCCTGGGATTTTCTCTTCCTGCTTTCCCACGGAAGTCATACCATCCTATATAAGAATGAAAAATATCTGTCAACAGATTTTTCTCCCCCTCTGTTGTCGGGTCTAAAGGGAAAGGTTTTTCCCTTGACAGACATTCTTTCGCCACCTTAGAATTACGGGCGACCGAACGGAGAGAGAAGCTCCGTTGCGTGGTGACGACGCGTGAGGACGGAACTCCGAGGAAAAAAGGTTAACATGTGCCCATCCATTCCTCACAAGCGATAGAACAGGCCGGGATTTAAGGTAAATTAATACGTGAAAGGAGCGCATAACATGAAAAAACTTGGATTTATTGGGGTAGGCATAATGGGCAAACCAATGGCCAAAAACCTTATTGATGCCGGCTATAAGGTAATAGCCTACGACATCAATAGGGAAGCTCTGGATGAGATCGTTTCATATGGGGCGCAGAGGGGTACTTCACCGAAAAATGTGGCTGAAAATAGCGATATTATTATTACCATGCTTCCCAACTCCCCCGATGTAAAGAAGGCCGTACTGGGAGAAAATGGTATCATCGAGGGCGTAAGAGAGGGTCAAATCCTCATCGATATGAGCTCCATCGCTCCCCTCGTTTCCCGGGAGGTAGCCAGTGAATTGAAAAAAAGGGGAGTGGAAATGCTGGATGCACCGGTGAGCGGGGGGCAGGAAAAAGCGCAGGCCGGTACCCTGGCCATCATGGTAGGGGGCAAGCAAGGAGTATTTGAGGAATGCAAGCCGATTCTGGACGTTATGGGTGGAAGCGTCACGCTTGTGGGTGATATTGGTGCTGGGCAAACGACCAAGCTGGCGAATCAAGTCGTCGTCGCCATTAATATAGCCGCTGTAGCTGAAGCCTTGATCATGGGGAAAAAGGCAGGCGTGGATCCCGAGAATATCTTCAATGCCATCAGGGGAGGCCTCGCAGGCAGTCAGTGCCTCAACGATAAAGCACCCAGGATGTTCGAGGGGAGGTATGATCCTGGATTCAGGATTAGGCTGCACGTTAAAGACCTTGCCAACGTTCTCGAGACAAGTAGGGAGCTCCATACGGCCATGCCTCTGACTTCCCAGGTTATGGAAATGATGCAAGTGCTCATGGCCGAGGGTCACGACGACGTGGACCATGGGGGGCTCGCGTTGTATTACGAGAAGTTGAACGGCCTTTCTCTAAAAAGGTAAATTAGGTAGAAAGCATACCGGAAGAACGGATGCACATCCAAAAGAGAGAGGAGAAAAGGTGATGGAACTACAGGGAAAGAAAGTGATCGTTCTCGCCGAGGAGATGTACAACGAGTACGAACTCTGGTACCCCTACTATCGGCTGAAAGAAGCTGGGGCCGATGTCACACTGGTGGGCTCGGGGAGCGCTCAAACTTACAAGGCTAAGTCGGGACTGGAGGTGAGCGTCGACACCAGTGCCGATCACGTCTCTGCGGCCGATTACGACGGCGTCGTTATACCAGGTGGGTATGCGCCGGATCGTATGCGCCGCTACCCATCCATGGTCAAACTGGTGAGGGATTTCTTCGAGGCGGGCAAAGTGGTTGCGGCCATCTGTCATGCGGGCTGGATGTTGGCCTCGGCGGAAATCATAGAGGGTAAAACGGTAACGTGTTTTTTCTCCATCAAGGACGACCTGATCCATGCAGGGGGAAACTATGTTGATAAGGAGGTCGTCGTCGATGGGAACCTGATCACGAGCCGTACGCCCGACGATTTGCCCGCGTTTATGAGGGCGGTCATCGCCGGCCTGCAAGCCAGTTCCGGATAAGCATCGTACCCGCGTTCTCACCAAGCTCCAAAGGGGGGTAATGTAAGGATAGATGAAAAGGAGGCACACATGGATATTAAGGAAATAAAAACCCACGTATTTCTCTCGCCGAACAGGATCCTATTCGGTAATGATGCAGTAAAGGGCCTGGCGGCTGAGG
>JBGVTJ010000316.1:0-15919 GCA_041862515.1 Thermodesulfobacteriota bacterium
GCCAGGGGGGAAGGCTCAAACCTCTGGCTGAGGTAGACGGAGTGGAGGGGACCCAACACGGGGATGCACGCCTTGACGGCCCTGACCGCGGCATTGAACCGGAGGGTTTGGGAAACCATGAGGCGAACACCGGAACGGGATACCGCGTCACGAATCCCAAGGGCATCCTTGACGTTGATGGCCATCGGTTTCTCTAGGAGGATGTGTTTGCCACGATGTGCCGCTTCTTCGCACACCGCCCGGTTGAGTGCCGGGGGAAGGGCTACCACCACGGCATCGATGGATTTATCGGATAAGAGATCGGAATACGTTTTGAAATAACGGCATCCGTATTGTGCGGCCTGTCTTTCCCCTTCATCGGCGTTGCGGCGCCAGAGGCCAATGAGCTCTATCGCTGGGAAATCCTCACGGATATGTCTGGCATAGCGAGTTCCATGCCTGCCAACACCGATGAGGCCGATATGAAGCGGGGATTCCATGGTCGGGGATCGGCCCAACAAATCCGAGCCTCTATTTTTCAGTGGTGGCTCTTACGTAATCTCTCCAGAAGGGGGAGATTTCCCGAAGTCTTCCGATGATAGGGGGCAGCTGTTCCAAGATATAATCGATGTCCTCTTCCGCATTGTAAATGCTCAGACTGAAGCGAACGGACCCATGAGCCGCGGTAAAGGGAATCCCCATGGCCCTGAGCACATGCGAAGGCTCCAGCGATCCCGAGGTGCATGCCGATCCCGATGAGGCGCATATCCCGAGGTTGCTCAGCAGTAATAGGATGGATTCTCCCTCCACATACTCGAAGCTCACGCTCAGCGTATTGGGAAGGCGATGTTCGCGATCGCCGTTCACCAAGGTATCGGGGATCGTCTCCAAGAGTCCCTGTTCCAATTTATCCCTGAGGGAACGAACTCGGTTGTTCTCCTCTTCCAGATGGCGGGAAGCCAGTTCACAGGCTTTCCCCAGGCCAACGATATAGGGGATATTCTCCGTTCCCCCCCTTCTCCCCTTCTCCTGATGGCCCCCAATGAGAAAGGGGGAGAATTTGGTGCCCTTGCGGATGTAGAGCACCCCGATTCCCTTGGGGGCATGGAGCTTATGTCCGGAAAGGGAAAGCATATCTACCGTGCTCTTCTTCATGTCGAGGGGAATTTTGCCCACCGCCTGAACGGCGTCGGTGTGAAAGGGTATTCCCCGGGATTTAACGATCTGGCCAATCTCCTCGATGGGAAAGATGACCCCCGTTTCGTTGTTGGCATACATGATGCTGACCAGGGCCGTATCGTCCGAAACGGCCGCTCGAAGCTCATCCAGGTCCAATCTCCCCTCCCGGTCAACCGATAGCATCGTAACCCGATATCCATTCTTTTCCAGATGTTTGCAAAGGGTCCACACCGCCGGATGTTCCACCCGCGTTGAGATGATATGATGTTTTTCTGGATAGCTTGCCAAAGTCCCTTGGATGGCCGCGTTATCGCTTTCCGTCCCGCAACCGGTAAATACGATCTCATCCGGACTTGCCCCGATAAGATCCGCCACCTTTTCCCTCGCCTTCGCCGATGCCTCCTGAGCCTCCCCCCCCTTGAAATGCATGCTGGAGGGATTTCCGTAGAGGTCTTGGAAAAAGGGGGTCATAGCCTCGAAAACCTCTGGGGCAACCCGGGTCGTTGCATTGTTGTCTACATAGACCGTCTTCACTCCTCCACCTCCACGGTGATGTCATCCGTAACGAACTCTTTGAGCTTCGCCTCGACATACTGTTTCAAGGTGAAGTCGGCTGATGGGCAGAAGGAGCAGGTCCCCCTCAGGGCTACGATGACCTTACTCCCTTCGATATCGATGAGTTCCAGATCGCCTCCGTCCTGTCTCAAGGCGGGCTTGATCTCCCTTTCAAGGGTATCCTCTATGAGCCTCATCCTCTGTATATTGGTCAATTTCTCCCCTCTGACCGGCTTGACGAGTTCGGGTTTTTTCTCCTTCTCCCCCCAGATTCTCTCGATAATGTCCCTGATTTTGGGGTGGCAACCCTCGCATCCCCCTCCTGCCTTGGTGTAATGGGTTACCTGTTCTACCGTATGGAGGTCGTTCTCCCTTACCGCCCTTTCAATCTCCTTGTCGGAAATACCGAAGCAGTTGCATACGATCTCGAACTCTTCTTTTTCGCGTTTTTCCCCGCGGTAATTGGCGATGGCGGCTGCCAGAGCCTCTCTCCCCATTACCGAACAGTGCATCTTCTCCTCAGGGAGACCTCCGAGGTATTCCGCGATGTCTCTATTAGTGATCTTCTCTGCCTCCTCAAGAGTCTTTCCCTTTATCAATTCCGTGAGGGCGGAAGAGGATGCGATGGCACTGGCACATCCAAAAGTCTTAAATTTGACATCCTCGATCCGCTCGTCCTCGCCCAGCTTAAAAGAAAGCCTCAAGGCATCACCACAGGCAAGAGAACCCACCTCGCCAAACCCATCGGGATCCTCGATTTCGCCGACGTTTCGTGGGTTCATGAAATGGTCTTTAACCTTCTCAGTATACTCCCACATATCCAGTCACACCATCATCATATTTTGTTTCATGTTACTAATAATATATAAACGAACGAACCGGTAGGTCAATGCTTTCTGCCGAAATCCACTCATTAAGTGAAGGACTTCATCATTTTTGCGCTAATGGGGGGCATTTCAGGATAAGAGAGCATTCTCCCTCAATGCCTAAAAGCCCTCTGCCCGGTAAAGACCATGGTAACCGGTGGATTGGCTTCGTTGCAAGCCTCGATGGATTCGAAGTCGCGTTCGGACCCGCCCGGCTGAACTATCCCGGTGATTCCCTCTTTTATGGCCACGTCAACTCCATCCCGGAAGGGAAAGAAGGCATCGGAAACCATAATGGAGTCAATCAAGCCCCCCTTTTCCCTGGTTACCTGATCATCGATGGCTTCCTTTTGAGACGGGTCTCTTTTTCCCAATCGGATTTCACCTTCTAAAATCTTGTACGGGACCCCGTAAGTTTTGAAGCAAAGGGCATCGGCATACTTAGTATAGGCCTTGAAGATGGCGATTTCAGCCACTCCGACCCGATCTTGTTCTCCCGTTCCAATGCCTACGGTCGTACCATTCTTGACGTATATGACGGAGTTGGAGGTGACTCCCTGTTCAACGGCCCAGCCGAAGATCATATCCTCATACTCTCCCTCCGTTGGCATTCGGGAAATGGTATACTGTTTTCCCTTATAGGAGGCAGTCGCGAACTTTAAATCCTCCTTTGTCGTGATGACGTTGATGGGAGATTGCTGCACGATGATTCCACCATCCATGAGGGATTTAAAATCCACGAAGCGGAGGTTCCGATACTGCTCCAACCGATCGATCCTTGGAATACGAATGATCCTCAAGTTTGATCGTTTGGCCAATATCTCCACGGTCCCTTCCTCATATTCGGGAGCAACGACCACCTCAAGGTAGTTCTGGTTGATCATTTCCGCCGTGGGTTTATCGATGGGCCGGTTAAAGGCCGCACAACCCCCGAAAGCAGCGATTCGGTCGGCCATATTGGACTTCTCGTAAGCCTCCGAAATGGATTCCCCGTACGCAACACCACAGGGATTATTGTGTTTCATAATGGCCGCGGTCGGTTTTTTCGCCAAGAATTTCAATATATTGAGGGCATTATCCACATCGGTCAAGTTGATTTTCCCCGGATGCTTTCCGGCCTGAATCATGTCTTCTTCCGTAATGTGGCTTACCAATCCAAAATCCGGTCCAATAAAGTGACATTCCCCCAAGACCAAGTTCCCGTTGACCAACTCGTATAGCGCGGCCTCCTGCCCGGGGTTCTCCCCATACCTCAGCCCCTTTTCGATCAGTTGTTGCGACGCGGAATCAGGGAGCTTCCACGTCCTCTTTCGATAGAGAAGCCGGTGTTTACCGAACTGCATGCTCATCTCATCGGGAAAATGATCTTCCATGATGGTCCGATATATCTTCTTATGATCCTCCATGGACTTCCCCTCAGCGTGTTTCTCCTCCGAAGCAATGATACGCCATCTTCCTTTTTTAATCAACAGGTATATCTGCGGAATTATCCGAGCTCGCGATGAGCTTCGTTTCGCTGAAGGTATTCTATTAAAGAAAAAATCACCATTTAGGGGGGAGAAAGTATTCCCTCTTACGATACTCGTGGGCTATACTGAGCAGGGATCAGGAGATGGAAATCGAAAAGGTTTACTATAACGAGAAATATCTGTCCAAAGTGGAAAAAGGGAACCCATGGATCCGTCGCGGGGAGATCATGGAGCCCATTGACCATATTGAACCTGGTTCGCTGGTAGAGGTTTTTACATCGAAGAAGGATTTTGTGGGGAAGGGCTATATTAACCCAAATTCGGCAATCGCCGTCCGGTTACTCACGCGCCGACCGGATGAGGAGATTGGGAGGGATTTTTTCAGGAAGAGAATAGAGCAGGCAAATGAGCTCAGGATGCGGATTTATCCGGACCTGACATCCTACCGTGTCGTCTACGGGGAATCCGATGGGCTTCCAGGCTTAATCATCGACCGCTACGGAGATGTCTTGGTCCTCTCCTTTACTACATTGGGTATGGAACGGTCGAGGACTGCCATCATCGAGGAAGTATCAGAGATATTTGCGCCAAGAGCCATCGTATTGCGAAACGATACGAAACTTCGGCTCAAAGAGGGGTTGCCCCTCGAAAAAGGTGTTGTTCTCGGCGAACTTCCGGAAGATATCGTGATCCAAGAACAGGGATTATCCTATTACGTTGACGTCATGGAGGGGCGTAAAACAGGCTTCTTCTTCGATCAAAGAGAGAACCGGGGGGTGCTGGCCCGTTTCATCAAAGGCGCTACGGTACTGGATTGCTACACCTATACCGGAGCATGGGCTTTGACCGCGGCTTTACATGGTGCGTCTCAGGTATGGGGGGTCGACAACGACACAGGAGCTATCGAGTTGGCGGACAGGAATGCTTCATTGAACGGCATACACAATTGCACGTTCATTGCTGCGGATATGGATCAGTATATGGAGCAAGAGGCCAAGATCGGGAGAAGGTTCGGGTGTATCATCTTCGATCCCCCGGCCTTTATCAAGACGAGGAGGAACCTCGCCCAGGGGCTTGAGGGCTATCTGAGGAGAAACGCCGAGGCGATGAGGTTGGTTGGACGGGGGGGATTTTTCATCACCTCATCGTGCTCCTCCTACCTTTCCTGGGACGCATTTTTGTCCGTGGTCAAGAAGGCCTCGCTCAGGGCGGGGAGGACGATTCGAATCCTGGCATACGGAACACAAGCCCCGGACCATCCAATACTTCCCGCATTGTAGAAAACTGCGTATCTAAAGTGTCTTTTCCTCCGGGTGGATTGATCAAACCCATTTTATCGAAGAATCGTAGAACGAGAAAAGAGGGAGATTGACTCAATCTCGCGGATTTGCTAAAAACGAATTATTCAGAGGGGTCCAAGATTTCTCATCCTTTGGTTATCCCGGAAGAGGAAATTCAACGAGGGGAGGGCTTTCTTGATTCAATATATCGGCCTTTTGATCCCCATCGCTCTCGCATTTTGGGTCTACCATGACGCCAAGAAAAGGGGGAAAACTCCGGGCAAGTCACTGGCCTGGGCAACAGGGGTTCTGTTATTGTGGATCGTTTTTTTGCCCCTTTGGTTACTTACCCGACCTCAAGAAGTACTGGGGGAGGGTGTGTTCGAACACATGAGGGCTTGTCCGAGCTGTGGGAGATATATGGATCGTGAGGCCTCTTTTTGTCCCCATTGCGGCCATCGCCTTTCATGAGAACGACGTTCCGAGAAAAGGACTCGTGAGGGATCCTTTCGGGCACCAGTACTTATGGGGATAGGATAATGGAAAGGGGGTATCGGGCCAAGGACATATCCAAGCTTTTTGGATTTAGCGAAAGCCAAATCAAATCCTGGCACCGAAGCGGACTTGTCCCCCATGTATACATGGAAAAAGAAGAGCCCGTCTTTGGATTTAGGGAACTTGTCTGCTTTAAGGTCATGAGAGACCTCATGGATAAAGGTATCACCCCGAGGCGGATGAGAAATTATTTGGGTCAGCTTAAGAGGATCCTGCCGGAATCGGAAAGACCACTAACTGAACTCAAGTTCACCATCGAAGGAGGGAAACTTCTCGTTTGCAAGGAGGGCCAGACCTTCGACCCTCGGGGACAACTCCATATGGACTTCTCCGTAAAAAAACCAAGGGCTGTAGTCTCTATCGGTCGGGGGAAACAGAGCTTCTTGAAGGCCTCACAATACGAAGGGGATACTTATCCGAAAATGGCCATCGCGGAGTATAGACACCTTCTGGATCGTGAACCCGAGAATGCAGACGCCATGGTGAACCTCGGCAACACCTATTATGAGATGGGCGATACGGAGAAAGCTCGCCATTGGTATCTCGAAGCGCTCATGGTGGATCCAGACCACGTCGAGGGAAATTATAATCTCGCCAACCTCATGGACGAGCGGGGGGAGGTCGAAACTGCCATCGTATTCTATCTCAAGTCCATCAAGAGTGAAACAACCTTTGCAGATGCGTATTTCAACGTAGCGGTCTGCTTCCATAGATTGGGCAGGCTCGAAGAGGCCAAGAGATATTTTACTTCTTACCTGACCTTTGACTCCACCAGTGAATGGGCGAAAATAGCCCTGGAACTGCTCAATATCTCTACGCCCCCCTAGCGTCTCCGGGCGTACTGTCACCGTAACTGTAACCATTATGAAGGAGGGATGATCTTCTGCGCCCTCTTCAGAGGGACCACCTTCCGCTCTGGCGATTGCTCCCCGATATATGCCTCGTGCTTTCGAGAAGCCTCCTTGAGATCTTCAGGCGAGACGATATTATATCGGTCAAAGATAGATCGAGTCTTATGGCCCGTCATCGTCATAGCCACTCTCTCAGGGACACCGGACCTCACTAAGTTTCGAGCTACCGTCCGTCTGAGATCATGGAAGATTTTTCCCTCAAACCCTACCTTTTTACAGGCACTATGCCAAGCCTTGTAATACTGACCGACCCGTCTTCCATCTCAATGAAATATCCGGGGGCAATCAAGAGTTCGTTTACTATGGAGAACAGAAAGAAGCTCCTGGTTGAGATAGAGAACCCGCCCCTGGCCTGTCTTGGTTTCCCCAGGGTTAAGCCTAACGATCCCCTGGTGAAGATCCACTTTATCCCAGGTGAGGCCCGTGATTTCAGTAACTCTCCATCCAGTATGATACCCGAAGGTAAAAACTGGCTTGAGATACTCTGGTAGAGCCTCCAAGAGAGCAAGATACTCGCCATGCTCGAAGAACCCCGTCCGGACATTGATTTCTCGAAGCATCGGGATATGGGGGACTCGGCTCACCTTAGGTGGATGCCTCTGCGCTCCCAGACGAAACATCCGGTTAAGAACGGATAGCTGTCGGTTGATCGTGGAAGAGGCAACCCCTATCCCTTGGCGAACCTTGATATACCGCTCCACATAGAAGTACTCGCTCAACCCCTTTCCATTCCAAATAGCTCCTTCTCCAACCCATCCCACTTATTTGTTGTGAAATTGTAAGAAAACTAGAGATTCGCTAAGCAAATCTAAGATTGCCTGAGATTGTTAAAGCTTAGAATTCTTACGATGTTTTAAGATTCAGGTCGGGTAGTGAAGAGCGAAAAAAAGGTTGACATTATTGGTTGGTATGCTTAAACTGTTTCAATTGAATGAATTGAACGTTTGTTCGGCGAATACACCTTAACCCAGATAGTAGCGATCTCCTCTCAGTACCCGGTGTGTTACCGACCTCCGGGAAATGTACAAATCCCGGAAAGGTTGGAGAAGGGAAAAAACCCGCAGCGGCCAACGGTTCGCATCTGCTACACCAAAGGCCCGTAGATCTGTGTGAAATCATAACCAGAGATTGAATTACCGATAACAAGAGTCCAGAATGACCTGGGAGGGCGACAGGTGGCGGTATAAAGGGTAGAATGCGACCTGTGCGATCCGTAGCTCTGGTGAACTGCAGTTCCACCAAACCAATTAACGGAGGATTACCATGTTTGCATTCGGGCATGTGTTAAACACGGAGTCCTTACTGTTCCTGCTGGACCTGGAGACAAAGAGAGCGCAACGATACAAAAACTACCTGAGCTTATTGTCCCTCACCTTCGGTCACCTTGACCCCTCACTTGGGAAAAAACCCAGCATCTCCCTTAAAACCCTTGCTAGTCTCCTCAAGAGTGACCTGAGAGATACAGATATCGTCGGTCAGGGCGGGGGAAATCGGCTTCTGTTTATGCTGCCTAATGCCGATACGGCGGGAACTCACAAGGTGAGGGAGAGATCGGAGAAAGTCCTTCACGAGTATGGATTTGGGAGAAAAGGGTTTGGGATCGAAATCGATGAGGTGTGCTTCCCAACCCATGCCAAGAATGTTGATGACATCCTCCAGGTGACCGGGATTGCTAAATTGGAAAAATCAGAAGCCGAGCGCAAGTGGGGAGAGGAGGCACTGCGACAATCAGAGGAAAGGTGGCGTTCCATAGCCCAAAATATTCCCGATATCATTTTGGTCGTAACCCGTGATGGCACAATTCTGGCAGCTAATCGCACCGTGTCAGGTGGTATCGTGGAAGAGGCGATCGGAAAGAGTGTATACGACAATGTGGCAACTGAGCATTGTGATACGATAAGGAAATCCTTGGAACGGGTCTTCCAAACAGGCAAACCAGACACCTTCGAGATTCTTGGGGTGGGACCTCATGGATTAAACATTGCATGGTATGAAACACGTGTCGTGCCCAACGAGCGCGATGGGCAAGTCACAGCTGTAGCACTAATTAGTAAGGACATCACCGAACGCAAGCGGGTAGAGGAGAGGTCGCGGGAACACCAAGAACGGTTCCGCCGGCTAGTCGAGGACCTCCACAATATCGTCTACCGCTATCGTTTCACCCCAATCAGCGGATTTGAATACATCAGCCCAGCGGTTAAGGATATTACCGGCTATACCGCTGAAGAACTCTGTGCTGATCCTAATCTCGGCTTCAAACTTGTTCATCCCGACGATCGGCATCTACTTGAAGCTGTGAGGAAAGGGGATAGACCACCAGGTATACCTTTCAGCCTCCGATGGGTACGAAAGGATGGAGCATTTGTTTGGACGGAACAGCAAAGTATTCCTATTTACGACGAAGCGGGAAACCTGGTGGCCGTCGTAGGCATAGCCCGCGATATCACCGAGCGGAAGCGGACGGAGGAAAAATTAGAACAAGCCCCGGCGGAGTTGGCCCGTTCTAATGCCGAGCTGGAGCACCTTGCCAACGTAACCTCACATGAAATGGATGAACCCCTTCACATGGTGGCAAGATGTCTGAATCTGCTGGAGCGCCGTTACAAGGGGAAACTCGATTCACATACCGAAAAGGTCATCGATCATGCCCTTGATGGGGTGAAATGCATGCAGAGGCTGGTCAATGATCTTTTGGCCTATTCTCGCGTGAGTTCGGAGGGCAAGGGTTTTGCGCCGACTAACTGCGAGGCAATCCTTGACTGCGCCCTCGCCAATCTGAAGGCGATGGTTGAGGAGAGCGGCGCGGTCGTGAGTCACGATGCCTTGCCGATCGTGATGGCCGATGACTCGCAGCTGACTCAGCTGTTTCAGAACTTGATCGGCAATGCGATCAAATTCCACGGCGAGGAGCCACCGAGCGTTCATGTCTCGGCCGAAAAAAAGGAAAATGAGTGGTTATTCTCGGTGCAAGACAATGGCATTGGCATTGATCCAGAGCATTTCGAACGTATTTTCATGATTTTTCAGCGCCTGCACGACGAGGCCGACTATCCTGGAACCGGTATTGGTCTTTCGATCTGCAAGAAGATTGTGGAGCGCCACGGCGGGCACATCTGGGCGGACTCTGAGCCCGGGAAAGGTTCGCAATTCTACTTCATAATCCCGGTGACGATGATAGGAGGAATAAATAACCATGAAAAGTTAGATCATCGGGGGGTCTAATGAGATTTTGTTGATGGAGTATAAGCCTGGCGAAATCTGTCACATAAAAAATCTTTCACAGAGAATAAGGTGCACACCGCCGGTACGGAATCAAGGATGGTGTGCAGGCCATGGCCATCCTCCGTTAAGAGGGCGAGTATTCCGATGTGCCTGGTCTAAACAAAGCCGTGCTTTTTTCTTTCCTATAAACATTGTTCTGCTCTGTTATATAGCCCAATCATGAGAAGGTGGCGTAGCCGCAAGATCTTCCTTTCCTTTTTGACCTTTTCCTACTATCCGCTACCCTCTTTTCTCAAGCTACTGACTCCCAAACCACCTAGGCCAAACGAGTTATTGACCGATGAGCAAGATGAAGAAGAGACGGGCAACATAACAAGATGTAATCGAGCATAGGAGGACAAGTAAAAGGTATCGATTTACTTAGAAAAATTGAGTCTGGCCCAACCGAGGAGACCGGCATCGAATTTCTCCCCCCCCAAAAGGTGTGGGACTGGACTTAAATTGCCAACTGGAAATGTAACCGTATTGTAACCACCACAACCGAATAACCCAACAAAACCCAACGTCTTCCAACTTGACTCTGCTGAGTGCTTGATATATAAGGGTTTGAAAATGATGGGAAATCGCCAATTCGTTGTTTAGGACTGAAAATCCCCGTGCCGGTGGTTCGATTCCGTCTCCCGGCACCTCTTCTTAGGCAACCATCTCCGGTTGCCTATCTCTTTTCTCCGAAACCTCATTCGCACCATCCTGGCCCATACAAAGCCAGTTACCTTGTCCTCTCATTTCGGATACACCGTGTCGGAAATAGCAAGGGAGTTAGCGCCTCACTAAAAAACCATAAGCAAAATAGTAAAGCAGGTTTATCAAAAACTGATAATTCAAGACGTGATCCCATCCGATTAGGGGACCAGCCCCTTCGGTCCATCGGACGCAACCACATGCCTCAATCGCTTGGCATGCCGGCAACTGACCTCCATGCGCTCAGTTGCCTCCCTCAATGACATCCGCCCCTCTAGCACCATCTTCAAAAGATGCCACTGCGTCAACCGTCTCTAACTCAAGGTTACTTTGTATCCCATAATGGGGACATTTTGCCTTTGCAGTTAGAGGGGACATAATTCCTTTGCTAACACACCAAGGCATGTTTTTATTGACAAAACAAAAACAATATCGTAAACGTCATTGTAAACAATAGGGTTGACAAAAAAGCCAATGAAGCTAACTGTGGATAAGGTTGTAGAAGAAATTCAATACGGGATCATGGCGGGGGAGTTTCGGCCGAAGCAAAGGCTGGTGGAAACCGATCTCATGCAACTGTTTTCTGTTGGGCGCGGTGTTATCAGGGATAGCCTGAAAATTTTGGCCGACCGTAGACTGGTTTCTCTAAATCAAAATAAAGGAGGTACAGTCATTGAATTATCCGCCAAAGAGATTAGAGATCTCTATCTCTTACGTTTCTATCTGGAGGGAATTGCTGGTGAACTGGCCTTTGACAGGATTACACCCAGAGATATTCAGGACATGTTCCGGCTCCAGGAAGAGCTCAAGGCGTATACCCGGGTTGACAGGAAACTCGTCGAACTCCACGAGGCTCTCCATGAGATTATCTTCAAAGCATCAGGGAATGATTTTCTCTTCTGGCAAATCAAAAGTCTAATCATTCTGGGCGGGCCTGTCAGATACTTCACCTACGCGCACCCAGACCAACGACAAAGATCCCTTCAGGAGCATGATCAGATGATTCAATTTTTGAGACAGAGAACAAAAGATAAGTTCATAGAACTCTGTCGCAATCACATAATCCCCGGAATGAAGGCTTATGTTACTATCTTTTACCCTCAGGAAGCGAGGGACATCATAAGGGAACTGCCATGAGTAACATTTGGCTTGTTTAGAAGAATTTTTAAGGAGGAGGAAGAAATGGAAGAAGGCAGGGATGATCTGGAACTAATGCAAGGAGCTATTGATTTGCATATTCATTCGGCGCCGAGCCATTTTCCTCGTTTGGTTGACCATGTGGAGGCAGCTGAAGGCGCCAGGAAGATGGGGATGAGGGCCGTGGTACTAAAATCTCATCACGGGTATACCTCCGACCGCATGTATTTCGTACGAAAGCTGGTCTCTGGAATCGGCGTCTACGGGGGAGTAGTTCTAAACAATGCGGTGGGCGGAATTAACCCATTTGCGGTGGAAGCTGCGATTAACTACGGGGCTAAGATCGTTTGGTTTCCAACCTTATCAGCCAAAAATCATCTGGATCAGATGGGCGCACCTGAATTCGGATCCTCGATGAAACAAAAAGTCAAGAGAAAAATGACTGAAAAGCCGATAACCGTGGTTGATGGCAAAGGGCATCTCATTCCGGAGGTCCACGATGTCATTGATCTCGTAGCCGAGCACGATCTTGTTCTGGCAACCGGGCATCTTTCAATACCTGAATCCAGATCTGTCATAAAGGCAGCAAAGGAACGCGGGGTAAAACGGCTCTATGTGAACCACCCAGAATATATTATTAACGGAACTATTGAGGAGCAGAAGGATTTGGCGGATATTGGGGCTTTTATTGAACATCTTGCCATTTTCCAGTATCCAATGTGGCCAACAAAAGCGGGTATTGATGGGATCGTTGAGATGATCAAGGCGGTGGGTCCTGAACGAACCGTATTGGCTACCGATCTGGGACAGGTTCATAACCCACCCCCCTGGGAGGGGTTAAGGATGTTTCTGAGGGTTCTGTTGGAGAAAGGCATTCCCCAAAAACACCTCAAGAAGATGGTTCAGGATAACCCAGCTTATCTTCTTAACATTCAATGAGATGAAAAAATCGCAAGATTGACCGGCCCAATGGGCTGGATGGATGATTAAAGACGACTATCCATTTGAAAGGAGGGCCCTATGTATCTGAAAGAGAAAGTCGCCATCGTTACTGGTGCAGCTATGGGCATTGGCCGTGCCATGGCAGAAGGATTGGCCTCAGCGGGCGCAAGTTTGGTTATTGCTGATATGGCAAGAGCTGATGTTGCGGCAAAAGAAATGAATCAAAAGGGATTCAACGCGATCGGAGTCAAAGTTGATGTCTCTTCAGAAGAGGATACCGAGAGAATGGTCGATGAGACCATCAAAGCCTTCAAACGCATTGATATCCTCGTTAACAACGCCGGAATTTACACTTCTCTAATCCCTGGACCTTTCGAGAAAATTACCGTTGACGAATGGAGAAGGGTTATGGATGTCAATGTCATGGGCATGTTCCTCTGCTGCCGGGCTGTCATTGGAGAAATGCGCAAAAACAAGGAAGGGCGTATTATCAACATCGCATCAGGCACTCCATTCAAGGGAATTCCTTTTCTCTTGCATTATACGACCAGCAAGGGCGCAGTTGTGGCGCTCACACGTGCATTAGCAAAGGAGATTGGTGCAGACAACATACTTGTGAACGCGATAGCTCCGGGGTTTACTCTGAGCGACGGTGTCATGGCCAATGAGGTCCAGTTGAAGCACTTCCGCGAAATATCGGCGAAGGTCCGAACCCTGGTGAGGGATCAGTATCCTGCAGATCTGGTCGGAGCTGTGAAGTTTTTCGCAGGACCAGATTCTAGCTTTATCACGGGACAGACCCTCGTGGTGGATGGTGGAGCCTATTTCCATTAGTCAGAATTCCGCGGTCTTGACTATCAAGCGTATGACCAGAAACCGATAGGGTCAATTCAGAAAGGAGGTGAGCTATTCGTAAACTCAGAGGCAGCGACGGGGAGGCCTCTGAGGAACATGTAGTTGTCAGACGCTTGACCAGAAACCAATGGGGTCAATGTTAGGAAAGGAGGTGAGTTCTGAGGCTCAGTTTTGGGAAGTATTGGCAAAGATCAATTCAGACACCCAATTGACAGGGTGAGGAGGTTAAAACCATGAAAACAAGAAAAATAATTTTCTTTGTCGTATCCGTTACATGTTTGTTTTTGCTCGCTTCAGGCTTTTCTTCCGCTGCTGAGCCGATCAAATTCGGAATGACCGGTGCTCTTTCCGGGCCTGGAGCTTCGCTCGGTTTAGATGCGCTCCACGGAATGGAGATGGCCGTGAAGGACATCAATTCTAAAGGCGGAATCAATGGTCGCCCCATCGAGATCATTCCTCGGGACGACGAATACGATCCTTCCAAAGCGCTGACTTTTGCCAAGGAACTGGTCTACAAGGAAAAAGTGGTCGTGTTCTTCCCTTCCACGGCAACCACTCCAAATCTAGCAAGCCAGCAGGTGACCCTTCCCGCCCATGTACCTCACATCATTGCTGGAACAACCTCTGACATCGTCTGTCCTGAGGGGGGCTGTGACCCTTACGCCTTCAGATTGTCCATCCTTAATTCGTGGCAAGCGAGAAAACTTGCTGAATTTGCAGTCAAGGAAGTCAAGGCGAAAAAAATCGCCATCATGTACGATTCAACAGAGTATGGCCAAGATGGTCGGAGAATGCTGGTTCCTGAGCTGGCGAAGCTAGGGGTTACGCCGATATATGAGGGATCTCTGAACCTAGGGGATATCGACTTCACAGCTCATCTGACAAAAATCAAATCGTTAGCTGCGGATGCGGCCATTACATGGACCCTCGGGGCCGAGGTCGCACACATCGCGCTCGACAGGAAGAAGCTGGGCTACGGCGACATTGCGCTGCTTGGGAGCGAAGCAATTACCATGGCCGAACTTCGAAATTTGGCCAAAGAGGCAGCCGATGGTGTATACATTGCTGACCGTATGCGAGCAGCCTATTCTGACCCCAATCCCAAAGTGAAGGAGTTTATGGATCGCTATTTGAAGGAATACAAAACCGATCCAAAGATGGCGGTTCCTTCCTGGACCATTACCTATTTCGACGCAGTCAACTGGGTGGCCCAGGCCATTGAAAAAGTGGGGCCGGATCGCAAGAAAGTTCGGGATGCCTTGGAAAATAGCGGAACGTTCGTCGGAGTCACAGGAATAACGTATACCTTCAGTCGCAATAAGCACAATGGAAGAGGCCCTGAGGCTGTCCATATGGTGATGGTAAAGGATGGTAAGCTCGTAGATCCTGTCATTCCCTGACAATTCATAGGGTGAAGCGGGAGGGTAGGCTTCTCTCCCGCTTCATTTTCACCTGTCCCTAAGGCAAATCAGACCATGACCCTAACGACATTCTTTCAACTTATCGTTGGTGGCCTATCCATCGGAAGTATCTATGGACTTGTTGCCCTCAGCTATAACGTAATATTCAACACTACAAACGTGATAAATTTCGCTCAGGGCGAGCTCGTTACAGTGGGCGCACTTCTCGGATTCACGTTTTATGTGGTCTTCAAGCTCCCTCTGTTTCTGGCACTGGTTTTGGCCGCGTTAGTTGTATCTTTTCTGGCCCTTGTGGTGGAAAGGATCAGCGTCCGTCCGGTCAAAGACATTTCCCAGAATTTCATCTGGATCATGAGCACCTTCGGATTTGGAGTTGCCCTTAAACACACTGCCATGCTTATTTGGGGCAAATCTCCCTTACCATTCCCTAAATTCATCGGGGGAAACGAACCCATACCAGTTTTCGGCGTGCTCATCCTGCCACAAGAAATTGGTATATTTTTCATAGCCATTATATGTACAGTTGCACTTGAACTATATCGGAAAAAGACTATTTTCGGTACCGCCGTCCGAGCTACTGCCCTGGACAGGGAGACAGCAAGCATCATGGGCATCAATACGAATTATGTCATCTATTTTTCCTTCGCCATCAGTGGGATTCTTGCGGCCATTTGTGGAATTCTGGTGAGCCCGATCACTTTTGCCGATCCGACCATGGGTATTGTGCTGGGAGTTAAAGGATTTGTGGTTATGATTGTGGGAGGGCTGGGAAGTGCTACGGGGGCAATCCTGGGAGGGCTGTTCCTT
>JBGVTJ010000317.1:0-66176 GCA_041862515.1 Thermodesulfobacteriota bacterium
ATCGGTGGATTTAATTACGCCCATTGCCATGGAGAAGGAGTTACGGTTTGCCATTCGGGAGGGTGGGAAGACCGTAGGCGCTGGGGTGATCAGTGATGTCATGAAGTAGGGTTGGGTTGGCCCTCGAAATGGGAGCTCTCTATGGCTACGCAGAAAATAAGGGTGTGTTTAAGATCGTACGATTATAAACTCCTGGACAAATCGGTTCAGGAAATCGTGGATACAGTTAAACGAACCGGGGCCAATGTCGCCGGGCCGATTCCATTACCCACGATGATAAACAAGTTTTGCGTGCTTCGATCACCCCATGTAGATAAGAAATCAAGGGAACAGTTTGAGATTCGAACGCACAAGAGGCTCCTCGATATCCTGGATCCAACCCAGCAGACGGTGGATGCTTTGATGAAATTGGATTTGGCCGCCGGCATCGATGTCGAAATAAAGCTTTAAACCATTACCGCAGACAATGAGAGCGATATCCAACAACGGGTAAACAGCTGAAATGGTAAGGGAAATTATAGGCAAAAAGCTTGGAATGACTCGCTTGTTTTCGCAAGAGGGTAATATCGTACCCGTGACCGTTATTGAAGCGGGCCCTTGCCCTATCATCCAAAAGAAGACCAAGGAGAAGGACGGGTATGATGCTCTTCAGGTGGGCTTTTTACCTAAGAAACCCAGTAAAATGAACCGACCCCTAGCGGGACATATGAAAAAAAGCGGCAGGGGGGGCTTTTATATCCTTAAGGAATTGAGGGTGGGTGAGGTTGAACCGTACGAACTGGGCCAGGAGATCGCCGTCGATATCTTCCAGCCCGGTGATTTGGTGGATGTCGCGGCAACGAGTAAAGGAAAAGGATTCAGCGGTGTGATAAAACGCCATGGCTTTCGGGGTGCCCCGGGCTCCCATGGCACCCATGAATATTTCCGGCACGGGGGATCCATCGGTGCAGCCGCGGATCCCAGTCGGACCTTTAAGGGGAAGAAGATGCCAGGGCATTTCGGGAACCAAAGGGTGACCGTTCAAAACATCGAAGTGGTAGAGGTTAGGCCTCAGCAGAACCTCATTTTTTTAAAGGGAGCCGTCCCGGGATGGCGCAACGGAATCGTCACCATAAGGCAAGCCAAGAAGGCGGCAACTCTCCCTCGACCTGAGGCACCTAAGGAGGAAAAGGAAGAAGCTAAAAGGGAAAAGGTTGAGGCTGAGGCTAAGGTTGAGGGTAAGGAAGTAGTCAAGGAAGAAGAGAAGAAGGAAGAGGCTAAGGCTGAGGCTAAAGAAGAAGGAAAAGAAGAAGCTGAGAAGGGAGAACTTCAAAAGGAAGGGGCTGAGGTTAAGGCTAGGGAAGAGGCTAAAGCAGAACCTGAGAAGGAAGAACCGTAAGCCCTCCGGCGGGGAGAAGGATGCCTCTGGTCAAGGTATACAGTACGGGTAAAAAGAAGGTCTCGGAGATGGAATTGGACGAACAGATCTTCAACACCGAGATCAAGGATTACCTGCTTCATGATGCCGTCCGAATGCAATTGGCAAAAAGGAGGGCTGGAACGGCCTCAACCAGAAATCGATCCGTTGTCAGGGGGGGAGGTAAGAAACCTTACAGGCAAAAAGGGACCGGAAGAGCCAGGGCTGGCTCGATCCGATCTCCCCTGTGGAGAGGAGGAGGGGTAATCTTCGGTCCCACCCCGAGGGATTTTGGTTTTGGCATTCCAAAGAAGGTGAGGAAACAGGCCCTGAGGATAGCCTTGAGCGTGAGGGCCGGGGAGGGGAAGTTGCTGGTTCTCAACCAGTTCCAATTAAAGGATATCAAGACGAAATCTTTTTTAGAGGTCCTCAGCCGTTTCGGTATGGAAGAGGCCCTAATCGTCATTGGTCAGGAAAATTTCAACGTTGAGCGGTCGGCCAGAAATGTACCAGGGGTTAAAGTATTGAGGGTTGACGGGTTAAATGTCTACGACATCTTGAATCATGAAAATTTGATTCTGATCAAAGATGCCGTTGAAAAAATCCAAGAGAGATTAGCATCATGAAGGAAGTCCACGATATCGTCATCAGCCCACAGGTAACGGAGAAGAGCACGATCCAGCGGGAGGCTCAAAATCAATACAGTTTTAGGGTGAACAAAAGGGCTAATAAAATTGAAATTAAAGAGGCCGTTGAACGCCTCTTCAAGGTAAAGGTGAAAGAAGTGAGGACTGTCATGATGAGGGGGAAAGTGAAGAGGCTGGGAAGACGGTTTGGTAAAAGGCCCGATTGGAAAAAGGCCATCGTCACAGTGAAGGAGGGGGATCGGATTGACTTCTTTGAGGGAGCCTAGCTCCGATTCCTTGTCGAGGAGCTTTAACCCATGGGAATTGTGAAATATAGACCTACTTCCCCGGGGAGGAGATTTCAGACCATCTCTACTTTTGAGGAAATTACCCGGGGCAAACCCGAAAAGGGACTCCTGAGGCCCTTGAAGAGAGGTGGCGGCAGGAACAACTATGGAAGGATAACCATCCGTCATTTGGGTAGGGGGCATAAGAGGAGATATAGGGTTATCGACTTCAAAAGGGATAAGAGGGATATACCGGCGAAAGTGGCCTCCATTGAATACGATCCAAATCGATCTGCTCGAATTGCCCTCTTGCAGTATGCGGATGGGGAAAGGCGATACATCATCGCCCCTGTGAACTTGAAGGTGGGGGAGACCGTCATCGCCAGTGAGTCGGCCGACATCAAACCCGGTAATGCGCTTTCCTTGCGAAATATTCCCTCTGGGAGCGCTATCCACAACATCGAATTGAAACCGGGAAAGGGGGGGCAGATTATTCGGAGTGCTGGCGCCAATGGTCAGCTCTTGGCGAAGGAGGGGAAATATGCTCGCATCCGCCTTCCTTCCGGGGAGATCCGTCTTGTATTGTTGGACTGTATTGCCACGATTGGACAGGTCAGCAATATCGATCACGAAAATATTTCTCTGGGCAAGGCGGGCAGGAAGAGGTGGTTGGGAAGGAGGCCCCGGGTCAGAGGTGTAGCCATGAATCCAGTCGATCATCCCATGGGCGGGGGAGAGGGCAAGAGTTCGGGGGGGAGACATCCTTGTACCCCGTGGGGTGTTCCGACCAAGGGCTTCAAGACGAGGAGAAATAAGGCCACGGGAAAGTATATCGTTAAGAAGAGGAAGTGAGGTTCCTCAGGTAGCGGAGGTGGATCAATGGGACGGTCAGTCAAGAAGGGTCCCTTTGTCGATGAAAGTCTCCTGAAGAAGGTTAGAGAAGGACAGGGAGGGAAAATTATCAAAACATGGTCAAGGCGTTCTACCGTCTTACCCGAGATGGTAGGGCTCACCATTGGTGTTCATAACGGAAAGAAGTTTTTCCCCGTCTTCATCAGCGAAGAGATGGTGGGCCATAAGTTGGGAGATTTTTCCCCCACGCGGACCTTTCACAGTCATGCCGGGGATAAGAAGACGAGGATAGGGGGAAAGAAGTAAGGAGAGGAGAGCGGTGGAGGTTAAAGCCCGGGCGAAATTCATTAGGATCGCACCCAGAAAAGCCCGTATGGTGACTGAGCTGGTAAAGGGGAAGGGAGTTGGAGATGCCTTAAACATCCTGGCCTTTACGAAGAGGAGCCCCGCAAAGATCGTTGCCAAACTTCTGAAATCCGCCGTTGCGAATGCAGACCAGATGAAAAATATCGATGTCGACACCCTTTTTATAAAACAGATTACCGTTGATCAGGGACCGATCATGAAGCGGTATCGACCGAGGGCCATGGGGAGGGCCACCATGATTCGGAGGAGGATGAGCCACATTACGGTGGTCTTGGAGGAAAGTTATTAGACCAATTTCGGGAGGATGGAACAGTGGGCCAGAAAGTTCACCCTACGGGTTTGCGACTGGGAATTATTAAGACCTGGGATTCACGGTGGTATGCCGGCAGGAGTTTTCCCCAGTTGTTGGAAGAGGATATTCGAATTCGCCATTTCCTGAAGGAGAGGCTCTACCATGCGGGGGTCTCTAAGATTGAAATCGAAAGGGCCGCCGATAAAGGGAAGAAGGCGAAAATCAATATTTTTACGGCTCGACCCGGAATTATCATCGGGAAAAAAGGGGTCGAAGTGGAGAATTTGAGAAGGGAGCTTCAAAGGAAAACCCAAAAGGAGATGATTATCAATATCAAGGAGATCAAAAAGGCCGAAATGGACGCTCAACTCGTGGCGGAAAACGTGGCCCTTCAACTCCAACGAAGGGTTTCATTTCGCCGAGCCATGAAGAGGGCGGTGACTTCGGCCCTTAAGGTGGGCGCAAAGGGAATCAGAATAGCTTGTGCTGGAAGGCTTGGAGGTGCAGAGATGGCTCGAAGGGAATGGTACAGGGAGGGACGGGTTCCCCTTCACACCCTGCGGGCTGATATCGATTACGGGTTTGCGGAATCGAAGACCACATACGGAGTCATCGGCGTCAAGGTTTGGATATTCAGAGGCGAGATCTTCGGTTCCGGGGAAGAAGAAGCAACGGTTGCCTAATTCCACCAGGGGAAGATAAACTGTCATGTTAACTCCCAAAAAGGTTAAGCACAGGAAAATGCAAAAAGGGAGGATGAGGGGGAAGTCTCCTCGAGGGAATAACCTCAATTTCGGCGACTATGCACTCCAGGCGACTCAGTGCGGATGGGTGACGACACGCCAAATAGAAGCCGCCCGTATAGCCATAACGCGATTCGTTAAAAGGACCGGGAAAGTATGGATTCGAGTCTTCCCCGATAAACCCACGACCAAAAAACCTGCAGAGACCAGGATGGGAAAGGGCAAGGGGGCTCCTGAGGACTGGGTAGTGGTGATCAGACCGGGGCGTATCCTTTACGAGATGGAGGGGGTTCCGGAGGAGAAAGCAAAGGAGGCCTTTCGGCTGGCCTCTCATAAACTCTCCGTAGCTACTCGATTTATCAGCCGAGGGAGAAGCCATGAAGGCTAGCCAATTAAGGGAAAAGAGCGATAGTGAACTAATCGAACAGGAGAGGGATCTGAGGGAGGAACTATTCAATTTGAGGTTCCAGCATTCGACGGGCCAACTGGAGAACACCATGTCCATCATTCGAGTTAAGAAGGACATCGCCCGAGTGAAGGCCGTCCTCAGGGAGAGGGTTTTGGGAGGGGAGGGAAAAACCGAGGCCTCAGATGTCCCAACAGACAGTTGATCATATGTGGGGTTAACTAGATGAAGGAGAGGGGAATTCGCAAGACATTGATCGGTACCGTATGCAGCGATAAAATGGATAAGACCGTGGTGGTCAGGATAGAACGGTTGGTCAAACATCCTCGTTACAAGAAATATTTAAGGAAAGGGGCGAAGTATAAAGCCCATGATGAGAAGAATGAGTGCCATATTGGCGATACTGTATCGATCATTGAAACTCGTCCACTGAGCCGAGAGAAGAGGTGGAGGGTTAAGGAAATCATCAAGAGGGCCATGTGATCCCTGCTCATCGAACGGCGAGGTACAGATGATTCAGATGCAGACTATTCTCGATGTTGCGGACAATTCGGGGGCTAAAAAAGTGGGCTGCATAAAAATTCTCGGGGGAACGAGGAGGCGGTATGCCACTCTCGGGGATGTAATTGTGGTATCCGTCAAAGATGCCATCCCCAATTCGAAGATAAGAAAGGGAGAAGTGGTGAGGGCGGTGATCGTGCGTACCAAGAAAGAGGTGGGACGGCCAGACGGGTCTTTCATCAAATTTGACGATAACTCCGCTGTTTTGATCAATCCCCAGGGAGATCCAATAGGCACTCGGATTTTTGGTCCTGTGGCTCGGGAGCTCAGGGCCAGGAAGTTTATGAAGATCGTATCATTGGCCCCCGAAGTTTTATGACGGGGAAAGGCGGAAAGGAAGGATGAGGGGCAGATTATCGCTGAAAAAGAACGATCTGGTAATGGTTATAGCGGGAAAGGAAAGGGGCAAGAGCGGTCGTATTTTGAAGGTATTCCCGGGAAAGAATCGCGTCCTCATAGAAAAGGTCAATTTTATCAAGAGGCATACTCGTCCCAGCGGACAAACAAGACAAGGGGGAATCGTCGAAAGAGAGGCCCCCATTCACGTCTCCAATGTTATGGTCATCTGTGAAAAGTGTAACCTTCCAATTCGGGTTGGGAGGAAGATCTTGGATGATGGGAAAAAAGTCCGAACGTGTAAAAAGTGTGGAGAATTATTAGATAAATAGGTATAATACGGACTTTTGATGGGAGGACTCGTTGGGGATTTTTAGGGAGAAGTATGAAAGGGAGGTTATCTCCCAGTTGATGAAGCGGTTCGGATATAAGAACGTCATGCAAGCACCTAGGGTGAAGAAGATCCTCATCAACATGGGACTGGGAGAGGCTATACAAAACATCAAGGTATTGGATTCCGCCGTTGAGGAAATCGGGCTCATAACAGGCCAAAGGCCGGTCATTACCAAGGCGAGGAAATCCATTGCTCAATTTAAGCTCAGGAAGGGGATGCCAATCGGTTGTATGGTTACCCTGAGGAAAGATCGGATGTACGAATTCCTCAATCGGTTGATAAATATCGCACTCCCCCGGGTAAGGGATTTCAGAGGTGTCTCCGGGAAGTCCTTCGACGGGAGGGGTAACTACGCCCTCGGAATCCGGGAGCAAATCACCTTCCCGGAAATTGACTATGATAAGATCGATAAGGTAAAGGGGATGAACATCATCATCGTCACCACAGCAAAAACCGACGAGGAGGGAAAGGAGTTGCTGAGATTGTTGGGGATGCCCTTTAGAAATTGAGAGGGATGAATTTACGGGGGGAACGTTGGCGAAGAAAGCGTTGATGGAGAAGGCCAAAAGGCCGAAAAAGTTTAAAGCTAGAGAGTATAATCGGTGCCCACTTTGTGGGCGGCCGCGGGCATTTTATCGAAAATTTAATATGTGTCGAATATGCCTTAGGAAATACGCCTTGAAGGGGGAGATCCCAGGAGTGATTAAGTCAAGCTGGTAATCCGGAGATCGATGGAAGGAGCTAGAGGAGGTTAACTATGTCCACAACGGACCCCTTGGCCGATATGTTAACCAGGATTCGAAATGCCAGTTCGGCGAGACACGATAAGGTCGATATCCCTGCCTCCCGCCTTAAGGAGGCGATAGCTAAGATCCTCAAGGAGGAAGGATATATCAAGAACTATAAGGTAATCGTGGATGAGAGGAAGCATGCCACCTTACGGATTTTCCTCAAATATGACGCTAACCGCGGGGGGATCATTAATTTGAAACGGGTTAGTAAACCGAGTAGAAGGGTGTACGTAGGGAGGGATGAGATTCCATCCGTGTTGAAAGGATTAGGGATTTCTATCCTTTCCACCCCCAAAGGCATCCTTACCGATAAGGAGGCCAGAAGGGTCAACGTAGGCGGGGAAGTCCTCTGCTATATCTGGTAATGGAGGGGAAATACCGTGTCTCGAATCGGAAAGGTTCCCATTTCTATTCCAAATGAGGTGAAGGTCAAACTGACCGATTCGATCCTGGAGGTCGTGGGGCCCTCGGGCCAATTGACCCATCGGATTCCATCGGAAATCCAGATCTCCATCGAACCTGAACAGATATTAGTGAAAAGGCCTAATGACCATCGTACGACCCGGTCATTACATGGGCTGACCAGGGTCTTGATCGCCAATATGATTACCGGAGTGACACAGGGTTTTGAGAAAAGGCTGGAAATCCAGGGGATTGGATTTCGGGCCGACCTGCAGGGAAAGGTCCTCCGGTTGACCCTCGGTTTTTCACATCCCATACTGTTTCCCCTCCCCGAGGGGGTTAAGGTTGAAGTTGAAAGGCAGACGAGCATCAAGGTAAAGGGCATCGATAAGCAACTGGTGGGCTCTGTGGCTGCCCAAATTAGATCCCTTAAGCCACCTGAGCCATACAAGGGCAAGGGAATTCGTTATGCCGATGAGTACGTGAAACTGAAGGTTGGCAAGGCAAAGGCCTAAGGGGGGATGGAGTGACTGACGCCAATCGAAAGGTTGAGGCGCGGGTGAGGAGGAGAGAGAGGGTGAGGAAGAGGGTGAAGGGAACTCCTGAACGCCCCCGGCTCAGCGTTTTTCGGAGCCTGAAGCATACCTATGCCCAGGTAATCGTGGATACCACCGGACAGACCGTGGTCAGCGCTTCAACCTTAAGCAAGGAAATTCGAGGAGAATTGACGCGAACTGGTAATACCGAGGCCGCTAGAAAGGTGGGCGAATTAATAGCCAGGAAATCCATCGAGAGGGGGATAAAGACGGTCGTATTCGATCGCGATGGGTATTTATATCATGGCAGGGTAAAGGCCCTGGCGGAAGCGGCCCGGGAAAACGGCTTGATGTTTTAGGGGAGGAAAGACATTGCCCAAGATTAATCTCGACGAACTGGAATTGGTCGATAAGGTGGTCCACATAAATCGAGTCGCAAAGGTGGTTAAGGGGGGAAGGAGGTTCAGTTTCAGTGCATTGGTAGTGGTCGGCGATCGAGGAGGGATTGTCGGATGCGGTCTAGGGAAGGCCAACGAAGTTCCCGAAGCCATCAGAAAGGGAATCCAGCAAGCTAAGCGAGGGTTGATTCAAATACCCATCATAAATCAAACCATTCCCTATCAGATTATCGGTCGATATGGCGCCGCAAGGGTCCTCTTAAAACCGGCATCCCAAGGGACCGGGTTGATTGCCGGAGCGGCGGTCAGGGCGATCATGGAGTGCGGAGGGGTCCAGAATATATTGACCAAGTGCTTGGGTTCGCACAATCCCTACAATGTGGTTAAGGCCACCTTGCAGGGATTGATGCAACTACACACCCCCGAGGAGGTTGCCCAAAAAAGGGGAAAAAAGGTTGCGGAAATCCTTTAGAAATAGAAAAGGAATTCGATGGTTAAATCTTCCAAAACCCTCAGCGTTAGGCTGATCAAGAGCGGAATTGGTAGACCCCCAAGGCAGAGGAGGATCCTCAAGGGACTCAACCTCAATAGGTTGAACAAAATGGTTACCTTGAAGGATACACGGGAAATCCGGGGGATGATCGAGAAAGTTTCCCATTTGGTGGAGATCATTGGAAAATGAAGCTGGGAACATTGAAGGCCCCTGAGGGTTCCAGAAGCAGGGAAAAGAGGGTTGGGCGAGGGATCGGTTCGGGTCATGGCAAGACCGCCTGTCGGGGGACGAAGGGACAGAGATCCAGATCGGGGAGGGGAATCCGTCCCGGTTTCGAGGGGGGGCAGATGCCCTTGCAACGCCGTATACCCAAAAGGGGGTTTACGAACATTTTTAAGAAGAAATTCGCATTAGTGAATGTGAGGGATTTGAACCGATTCGAGGCCAACAGCGTCGTTGACGTGGAGACCCTGCGGAAGGCCGGATTGGTCAAAAAGGTCTATGATGGGGTGAAGATATTGGGAAAGGGGAGGGTTACCGTTCCCCTTACCCTGCGAGTCCATCGGGTGAGCAAAGGAGCTGCCGAGAACATAGTGGCAGCTGAAGGGAAGATAGAGGTCCTTTAGGTTGATCGGCACTTTTTCAAATATTTTCAAAATTCCCGAGCTGAAGAGGCGCATTATTATCACCTTTCTGCTCTTAGCCGTTTATCGGATAGGGGTCCATGTTCCCACACCTGGGATCAATAGCGATGCCCTAGCCGCCTTCTTCGCCCAAGCGCGGGGAACCCTGTTCGGCCTATTCGACATGTTTACTGGGGGGGCGTTGGAAAGGTTTTCGGTCTTTGCCCTGGGAATCATGCCCTATATCAGCGCTTCTATTATCATGGAACTCTTGTCCGTGGTTATTCCTTATATCGATCGGTTGAAAAAGGAGGGGGAGTCGGGAAGAAAGAAGATCATTCAATATACCCGTTATGGAACGGTGCTTTTGAGCCTCATCCAGAGTTTTGGTATCGCGATGGGTCTCAGGCAGATGGAATCTGGGGGCATGCCTGTTGTTATCGACACCAGTTGGACATTCATCCCTATGACGATGATCACCCTCACGGCGGGGACCGCTTTCATCATGTGGCTGGGAGAGCAGATTACGGAAAGGGGAATCGGCAACGGGATTTCTCTCATCATCTTTGCAGGGATTGTAGCGAGATTGCCCGGTGCCTTCGGCAATACCATCCGGCTGATGAGGACGGGGGAGCTACAAGTCTTCATAATACTGGCCATCCTCATGTTTATGGTTGTGGCAGTGGGGTTTATCATTTTTATGGAGACGGGTCAGAGGCGATTGCCCGTTCAATATGCGAAACGGATCGTGGGACGGAGGATTTACGGGGGGCAAAGCACTCATCTTCCCTTAAAGATCAATACCTCAGGGGTTATTCCCCCCATTTTTGCCTCATCAATATTGATGTTTCCCCTGACCATAGGTCAGTTCATGCCCAAAGCGTGGATGGAAACTTACCCCTGGCTCAATAAGGCCATCAATAGTTTAGGCGGGGGGAGCATCTTATACAACGTCCTCTATGTCACCTTTATCATCTTCTTCTGTTATTTTTATACCGCTATCGTCTTCAATCCGGACGATGTTGCTGAAAACATGAAAAAGTTCGGGGGATATATCCCAGGAATTCGGCCCGGGAAAAAAACGGCGGAATATATAGATCGAATTCTTTCCCGGATCACCTTAGGTGGAGCCCTTTATGTTTCGGCGGTTTGTGTTCTTCCAAGTATCTTGATTCGGAGATTCAACGTTCCCTTCTATTTCGGTGGGACGGCCTTGCTCATCGTCGTGGGAGTTGCCCTTGATACGGTGCAACAGATCGAATCCCATCTGTTGACGCGACAATACGAGGGATTGATGAGGAAAGGAAGATTGAGGGTTAGGCGTCGTTGATGGGGGGAGGGCAAGATCCGTGAATGTGATAATCATGGGCCCTCCTGGATCGGGCAAGGGAACGCAAGGGAAGCTTATTGCAGACAAGTACCATATTCAACCAATATCAACAGGAGATATCCTCAGGGAAACGGCAAGGAATGGGTCGGTTCTGGGCCTCAAGGCCAAGGCCTATATGGTTCGGGGAGAACTCGTTCCCGATGAAGTGGTTATCGGGATTATTGAAGAACGGGTCATGCAATGGAATTGCGGGAGGGGATTCCTTCTGGACGGTTTCCCGAGAACCGTCGCCCAGGCCAACGCGTTGGAAAGGATAATGGAGAAAAGGGGATTGGCCATTGATCATGTGATCAATATCGAGATCGAAATGGAAGAACTGATAAGACGGTTGAGGGGAAGGAGGACGTGTAGCAGATGCGGCGCCATGTATCATCTTCTCTTCACCCCCCCCAAGAAGGACGGAATTTGCGATATATGTGGGGGTTCCGTCTATCAAAGGGATGACGACAAGGAGAAAGCCATTCGATCAAGACTTGAAGTTTACTCCCGTCAAACCGGACCGGTCATTCAATACTACGACTCTCAGGGGTTAGTAAGGTCCATAAACGGGGTCGGTCATATAGACGACATTTTTCATCGAATTGTGGAAGCCATTGAGGACAAGGAGACGTATGCCAAAAGAGGAAGCCATCCAAGCTGAAGGCACGGTTTTAGAGACCCTCCCCAACGCCATGTTTAGGGTGGAATTGGAAAATGGGCATAAAGTCCTGGCTCATATTTCCGGGAAGATGCGGATGCATTTCATCAAGATCCTTCCGGGGGATAGGGTGACGGTGGAACTTTCCCCTTATGACTTGTCCAGGGGAAGGATCATATACAGGGCGAAATGAGGAGTTGTCTCGGGAGATGAAGGTAAAAGCTTCGGTCAAAAAGATCTGTGATAAATGCAAAATTCTGAAACGTAAGGGCGTTGTGAGAGTTATCTGCGATAATCCAAAGCACAAGCAGAGGCAAGGCTAAAGGGGGGAATTGAATTGGCACGAATAGCGGGCGTAGATCTCCCAAAGGATAAACGGGTCGAAATAGCATTGACCTATATCTACGGCATTGGCAGGTCTGTATCGCGCAAAATCCTCACCGAAACCCAGGTGAATTTGGATACAAAAGTGAGCCAACTCACCGAATCTGAAGTCGTGAAAATCAGGGAGGCCATTGACCGGCAATATAAAGTGGAGGGGGACCTCAGGCGAGAAGTGGCCATGAATATCAAGAGGTTGATGGATATCGGTTCTTACAGGGGTCTCCGTCACCGAAAGTCCCTTCCCGTTCGAGGACAGAGAACTCACACCAATGCCCGAACCCGGAAGGGACCCCGGAGGGCGGTAATGAGTAAGAGGAGAAGGTAGGGGGATTTATGGCCAAAGCTAAGGGTAAAGGAACGAAGAAAAAGAGGGTGAAGAAGAATGTTCCAAGCGGTATTGCCCATATTCAGGCGACCTTTAACAACACCATTGTGACCATAACCGATCCCGACGGGAACGTTATCTCATGGGCCAGCGCAGGGACCCAAGGCTTCAAGGGATCGAGGAAAAGTACCCCCTTCGCGGCCCAACTGGCCGCCGGAGATGCCGCGAAGAAGGCAATGGAACACGGTATGCGGAGTATTGACGTCTACGTAAAGGGGCCTGGAGGGGGGAGGGAGGCCGCATTGAGGTCGCTTCAAGCAGCTGGATTTAAGGTCAATCTCATTAAGGACGTCACCCCAATTCCCCATAATGGCTGTCGTCCTCCCAAGAGAAGAAGGGTTTAAGGAGGTATATCTTGGCTCGATATACAGACTCGCAATGTAGGCTATGTCGGAGGGAAAACCTCAAGCTCTTTCTCAAGGGGGACCGGTGTTATTCCGATAAGTGTGCCATCGACAGGAGGCCCTATCCCCCTGGTCAGCACGGAAAACGGAGGCGTGAATTTTCGGAATATGGAAATCAGCTCAGGGAAAAACAGAAGGTTAAGAGGATTTATGGAGTTTTGGAAGGGCAATTCCGCAATTATTTCAAGAAGGCGGAGCGAAAAAAGGGAATTACGGGCGAAAACTTGCTCATCTTTTTGGAAAGACGGCTGGACAGTGTCATTTATCGCCTCGGTTTTGCCAGTTCCAGGAATGAGGCCCGGCAACTGGTAAGACATTCCCACTTCTTGGTCAACGATAAGAAGGTGGATATACCCTCATACCTCATTAAACCCGGAGATGTGATTCGGTTAAGTGATAAGAACAAAAATATCTCCAGAATATCGGAGGCCCTCGAATCCGTTGCTCGACGGGGAGTTCCCCAGTGGCTCGAATTGGATAAGGCTAACCTGAGGGGAACGGTGAAGGGCCTTCCCTCGAGAGAAGATCTGACGATGCCCATTCAGGAGCAGCTCATCGTCGAACTCTATTCGAAATAGAAAGTTTATGGCGAAATCGGGGGGCCACTATTACCTTCCATCTTATGGAGTGGAAATCACCATTGGCTTTTCCCGTAGCCTCTATTCGAGGGGGAAATCATGCAGAGGAATTGGAAGGATCTCATAAAGCCTAAGAAGTTAGAGGTCGAAAGGGAAACCCTGACCCCATTTTATGGGAAATTTTACGCTGAACCTTTTGAGCGTGGATTTGGCATTACCATAGGCAACTCCCTTAGGCGAATCTTGCTGTCATCTCTTCAGGGAGCCGCCATAACCTCGGTAAATATTGACGGAGTCCTCCATGAATTCACCAGTATCCCCGGTGTCACGGAGGATGTTACAGATATTATCCTTAACCTCAAGGAGGTTAAGATTAAACTACACGCCGATGGCCCTAAGACCATACGAATTGAAAAGGAAGGAGAAGGGATGGTTAGGGCAGGCGATATTATCACCGATGACACGATCGAGATTATGAACCCAGATCATCCCATTGCTACCTTGTCCCCTGATGGAAAGTTGAAGATGGAGATGGTGGTTAAGCGGGGGAAGGGATATGTGCCCGCTGAGAGGAACAAGGAGGAGGACCAACCCATTGGCACCATCCCCATCGATGCCATATTCTCACCCGTTACCAAGGTAAATTATACGGTTACCAATGCACGGGTAGGGCAGATCACCGATTACGATAAGTTGACCGTGGAGGTGTGGACCAACGGATGTGTTCGCCCGGAAGATGCCGTTGCCTATGCCGCCAAGATATTGAAGGACCAGCTCAGTATAATGATCAACTTCGAGGAGGAGGATGAGACAGACGAAGAGGAAATGGAACATGAACAGGAGCAGTTGAACGAAAACCTTTTCAAGAGCGTGGATGAATTGGAGCTTTCAGTCAGGTCTGCCAATTGCCTCAAACATGCCGACATTAGATTGATCGGAGAACTTGTCCAAAAGACGGAATCGGAGATTCTGGCGACAAAAAACTTCGGGAGGAAATCCCTGAACGAGATCAAGGAGATATTGGCGGAAATGGGTCTCAGTTTGGGCATGAAGTTGGAAAATTTCCCTGCTCAACTCGAAGGGAAGGCCGAAGAGAATTCAACAACCCCGAATGAATAAGGAGAGATTCCATCATGCGACATCAAAAAGCGGGGAGAAAGCTCGGTCGTGACTCAAGCCATAGGATATCCATGTTGAGAAATATGGTTACCTCGTTTTTCGGCAAAGAGAGGATAGAGACCACGGATGCCAAGGCAAAGGAAGTTCAAAAACTCGCCGAAAAAATGATTACCCTTGGAAAACGAAGCAGCCTCCATGCAAGGAGGAATGCCCTGACCGTTATCAAAGACAGGAAAATTGTTAAAAAACTCTTTGAAGATATTGCCCCTCGCTTTCAAGACCGACAGGGGGGATATACACGAATCTTCAAAGCAGGGCATCGCCCTGGGGATGGGGCTCTTTTGAGTGTGATCGAGTTGACCACCAAAGCGCCTTCCGCCGATAAGGGAAAGGCGAAGACAAAGAAGAAAGCTTCCACATCCAAATCGGTTTCCAAAAAGAAAGGACCCACCAAAAAATCCTTGCCGAAGGGAGAAAAGGGAAAAAGATTATCGAGGGGAAAAGGTCCTGGAGAAGGGGAAGAGACCAAGTAATTCCGGTTTTGTCCAGGTAGAGGCAATGCTGATCTCTCGCCCTTTTCATCGCCCGGATATCAAAACAATGCTCGAATTAAGAAAGGTTAGTTTTACCTATAGCGATAAGGAAATAAGTGGATCTTTGCTCATAAATGGCGTTGACCTCATGGTTGAAAGGGGGGAATATATCGCCATCCTGGGGAGAAATGCGGCGGGTAAGACCACGTTGGCCAAATTGATCAAAGGCTTGCTCCGTCCCTCATCGGGGCAAATTTTAGTCGATGGACGACCAGTCAACCCAGGCGAGGGAGGGTCTAATATTGGCCTGATTTTTCCCAACCCCGATGACCAGCTCCTTTCCCCCCTAGTAGAGGAGGAGATAGCCTTTGGCTTGGAATGTATCGGGGTGGATAGGCAGATGATAAGAAAGAGGATAACGGAATATCTGGGTTTAGTTGGAATGAAGCAATTTCTCAGTTTTCCCTTACACTTCCTTTCCAAATGCCAGCAGCAAAGGGTAGCCATTGCGGCAGTCCTGGCCCTGGAACCGAATTACCTCCTCCTCGACGAGGCTACCTCCTTCCTTGATCCCCATTGGAGAAGCCGATTCATGTCCGTTTTGTCTGAGCTGAACATCACAAGGAGGATGGCCGTCATCCACTTCACCACTTCCGTTGAGGAGGCCAGCTATGCTCATCTCATTCTCGTTTTGGAGAATGGTGAGTTAAGTGCTCAATATATCCCCGCTGAAATTTCCTCCCTTGGGAGTAGTTTACTGGAAAAGGGCTACTGCCTTCCTCCTGTCGCCGAACTATCCCTCCTCCTTGAACAAATGGGCCACTCCATTCCCCCGGGAATCCCGACTATGGAGGAGATGGAGGTGTTTCTCCTGAGGGCAATGAGGGATTAGACCTCTCCCGGCTATCGGCAATCTTGACGGCATTGTAAAAAGTTGAAATCAGACGGCAAAGAAAAAAGATCCAGATGTAAGGCGCGCAAATCCTGAGGAATGAGGCGTACATAGAAGTACGCTGCAGTGGCGAAGGATGAAGCGCAACGCAGCCCTTCGGCTTTGCTCAGGGCCGTGAGCATGTCGAACGGCAGATGGACTTTTTGCGAAGCCGTCAATCTTGAAAGAGGATAAAGCCATTGGCCATCAAGATGAAGGGCAAGAAGGCCCTCCACGCTGTTATTTTCATCTTCCTTGGCGTTTTCCTTTTCATCCTCTTTCTCTATATCGGGTTCCCCTATGAAGCCCTCAAGAGAAGAATCATCGGGGAGCTGGAGGCTAAGACTCCCTTCCGTTATGAAATTGAGGAAATTCATCCTCATCCCTTATCGGGCTTAGCATTTAAGAACATAGGCGCCTATGCTCTGGTGGATTCAAAAAAGGTTAAAGTGTTAGGTGTGGAGCGGTTAAGGATTACCCTTTCCATCCTTCCCCTTGTGTGGAGAAAAGTCCACCTTCGATTTTGGGGAAGAATGTTAGATGGCACCGTGGACGGGGATTTTTCCAAAAAAGGAAGAGAGAACCAATTAACGCTTGTGGGAAGGAATGTGAATCTCCAACGCATCCAGTTTCTTCGGGAGGTTAAGGGGATGGAGATGGCGGGAATCCTGAAGGGGAAAACGCTGATGACTTTCAGGAAAGGGGATCTTTCTGGGCACTCCGGATCAGCTGAATTTCAGATAAGCGAGGTGATGCTGAACAGATTGCCCTTGCCCGGCATAGCCCCTCTCCGAGTGGGCCACATTCAAGGTAGCATAGAACTAGAACGTGGAAAAGTCATTATTAAGCAACTCGTCTCCTCAGGAGGGGATTTCAATGGTCAGGTACTCGGGAATATCTTCCTCAATTCCCATCTTCCCCAAAGTCGGTTCAACCTGAAGATTACGATTAAACCTTCCGGGAAATTCGATTCCAGGTATCGGATGCTTCTCTCCCTTTTCGGCCCGCAAAGCAAGACCGGGGGAGTTTACGCCTTCTCATTGGAGGGAACATTACTCCAGCCTCGTTTTGCGACGAGATGAGGATTGGTAGCTATGAGAAAAAGACCTCATCCTCTCATCGCGGAGGGAAGCCAACCGTGGGGTTGAATCGAATTAAACCGATAGGAGATAGGCCAGGTTATCCAGGACGGTCGTGAAGAAGACGTTCTTCACGATATACCCTTCCGGAACCTCTATTTGGGCGGGGGCGAAGTTGAGGATTCCCCTGACACGGGCTTCCACAAGTTGATCCGCCACCCTCTGGGCTTGATCCGCGGGGGTCGAGATTATCCCGATCTCGATGTTTCTCTCTGTTACTACTTCCCTCAAGGTGTCGGAATGAAGGATTTCCACGGGCTTGCCCAGCTTTTCCGATATCCTCCCAATGACCTTAGGGGGATCGATATCGAAAGCGGCCACGATCTTATAGTTTTGCTTCAGAAAATCCTTATATGAGAAGAGCGCTGAACCCAGATTTCCCATCCCGATAATTGCCATTCTCCATTTTTTGTCCGATCCGAGGATTCGTTTAATATCGAATAACAAATCCCTGACGTAATAACCAACCCCCCTGATACCAAACTCACCGAAGTAAGCCAAATCCTTTCTCACTTGGGCGGCGTTGACTGCGCACCGAGTGGCCAATTGGGCCGAGGAAACAACTTTTTCTCTCTTGGCCTGTAATTGCTCCAAACACCTTGAATATCTTGACAACCGCCTAATGGTCGCCTCTGGAACCTTCGAAAATTTCAACTCCCAACTAACCCCCTTCACTGAAAAAGTGGATGCATTTCTCGGTAATCTGAGATTCTTAACCCCCTAACTATACAGTACCTAAAACGGATATGCAAGCAGAAAGAAATTTTTTTCACAAAATCATTTGCTCCCTCAATTCTCACTCTTGGGCCATGTTTCCCCGGTGGAAACTCATACGTCCTGAATCGGTCCAGGCGATTCGTTCAGTATATCTTGACATTAACCCCATCCCCATGCTACATATGACATTGTTCAATGGTGGAAAGGGTTCAGGCATATACTCCATTTCCTTGGGTAGCTGAGAAGGATTTAGGCAACAACCCATCAATACGGTGAGACCGTAAGATCTTCGAATGGGATTTCGACCGTGAATATCGGGGCTCGCTTGAGGGAAGTGAGGATCTTGAGGGGAATATCACTTCGCAATTTGGCGAGAAAGGTCGGAGTTTCAGCGAGCTTCATTTCTCAAGTCGAACAGAATAAGTGCCAACCTTCTTTGGAGACGCTACGGAAGATTTCAGAGGTGCTAGAGGTCAACACGAGCTATCTCCTTGAACCTCAAGACTATGAGCTAGCCCCATCCAAAGAAGTTGTGGAGATCCGGCTACCGAACCGGTTGCGGTACCTATCTACCTTAGCGGATTTTTTGAAGAGCGTTTGCCAAAAGAATGGGGTACCCACCGAAGACATCGAGGATATCCTCGTGGCGGTCGATGAAGCTTCCACCAACGTTATAAAGTACGCCTATCAAGTTGGCCCCCTCAATTACTTTAAGGTGAGGGTTTCGTTAGACCGGGACCTGGTTCAGATAGACGTTCTCGATCGAGGAAAAAGGTTTAACCCCTTAGAAAACCCTCCTCGTAGCAAAAACAAGCCTTCAGGAGACGAGGAAGACTTAGGTATTGGAATCTACGTTATGAAGAAGGTGATGGATGATATTCGCTACCGTTATTCGCCAAACGAAGGGAACCATCTGACTTTGATCAAAAGGATATTTCAATCAAAGGGGAGAGGTCAATGAAGATCGAAGTTATCGATACCCAAAGGAATGACATTCATCTCGTTAAATTGGAGGGGCGATTGGATGCCAACTTCTCCTCCCAATTGGAGGATGAGATTGACAGGGTGTTGGAGCAGAAAACGAAGAGCATCATTCTGGATTTATCCGAGGTGACTTACCTGAGCAGCAGCGGCTTGAGGGTTTTGCTCGCCATCAATAAAGAAACGGAAAGGGATGGAGGCCTTGTTCTGATAAATCTTCCGGGGATCGTCAAGAGAGTTATCGAGGTCGCCGAATTGAAGGATTATCTGACCCAAGCGGATACGCTCGAGGAGGCGATGGCGCTACTGGAGGCCCAAAGGCAAGTTAAAGGAACGAGCTCATAGGGTTTCCGACATGAATCTAAACCTCCGTCGCATGAAATTTCACTTTACCGTCTCCAGGAAATTGCTCATCTTCTTCGTTATCGTTGCTCTGGTCCCCTTGGGATTCGTCACGGCCGTCACTCTGAGACGTTTACAGGAGACGATGAACCTATACAATCAGGCCAAAATCTCCACCAATCTGAAGACGGCCTGGGGGATCTACCAGGCAGAATTGGAAAAGATCGCCGACGGCATCCGGATCCTCTCCTCCCTGCCGGAGATTAAGCAAAAGATTCTTGACCGGGAGACCAGCGGATTAAGAAAGAAGGTCACCGTGTCCAAGCGAATCCTTAACGTCGACCTGATCAATCTGATCGACGTTTTTGGAAATGTCCTCTGCAAGACTAATAACGATCGGGACGAGTATGCCCTCATGCATCTGGTAAGGGAGGCCCTTAAGGGAAAGGAGATTATCTCCACGGAGATCTTTACCCCCAAGGAGGTGGATATCGAGGATGATACAAGGCAGACCTATGCCCAACAGTTAACCGTTAGGTACCGGGTCACTCCAAAAGCGAGGCCCCTCAATATCGAAAAAGGCCTGATGGGCATGGCCTTGGTGGCTTTGATCCCTGTGATGGATGAAGAAAAGGTGATTGGGGTAGTGATGGGGGCCCAATTTCTGGTGAGAAACTATAAAATCGTGGATAAGATCGTGGAGAGTGTGGGAGAGGGGACAGCCACCATCTTTCAAGACGATCTTCGGATCTCTACCAATGTCAGGGACTTGGAAGGCCACAGGGCAGTGGGTACTCGGGTATCCGAGGAGGTATACAATCAGGTGATCAAGGAGGGAAAACCCTGGAATTCCAGGGCATTTGTGGTGACGGACTGGTACATCTCCTCCTATGAACCTATCAAGAACTATTGGGGAGACCGAGTTGGCATCCTCTATGTTGGTACCAAGGAGGCCTTCTTTACTCCATTGAGCGAATCCATATTGAGGCGTACCTATCTCATCGTGATCGGGGTTCTCCTGTTTACCATTCTCCTTTCCTCGAAGATTTCCAAAACCTTTACCCAGCCAATACTGAGCATTATCGCGAAGACCAAGGTCATTGCGCAGGGAAAATTGGATACCAGAATCGACGTCCAGAGCAAGGATGAATTGGGGGAACTGGCAGAAGCTCTCAACACCATGACCCAGAAATTACTGGAGAACCGGGATGAGATTCTCACCAAACAGAGAATGGAGAGGGAGCTTGAGATAGCCTACGACATGCAGAAGAGGCTCCTGATCGAAAAATTTCCCGAGGTGAAGGGTTTAGAAATTGCTGGTGAGTGTATTCCCGCCACAGAAGTGGGAGGTGATTTCTATGACCTCCTCCGGGTCGGCGATGGCTACAGTACCATCGTCATCGGCGACGTGGCGGGGAAGGGGATGCCCGCGGCTATGTTCATGGGGATTGTGAGGAGTATCATCAGAGCCGAGGGTTTTGAGAGCCTCAGTGCCTCCGAGGTCATGAAAAAGGCCAACCGATTGATCTGCTTGGATTCTCAATCCGGCATGTTCGTTACCATCTTTTATGCCATTTACAGCGAGACGGACAGAACACTGGAATATTGCAACGCTGGACATATCTATCCCATGTTGTACGATCCGGGGTCCCAAAAATTCACCTATCTCAATACGGAGGGGAGGCCTTTAGGAATAACCACCGAGAGCAATTATGAGGCAAAGAAGCTCATCCTGGAAAGGGACCAGATTCTTACCTTGTATACTGACGGCGTGGTAGAGGCCGTTGATGAGAATAACGTCCCCTTCGGAGAAGACAGGTTGAGGGGTTTGATTCGGGAGCATTCTCAGGCGTCTGCCGTTGACATTGTTCAAAAGCTGAAGGGTGAAGTCGTTCTACACCGGGGGGCCGCCCCACAATTCGACGATATAACTCTCATTGTGGTGAAGGGCATATGATTCCTTCCGTGGAACAAGATCAGGGTTCGTAAATGCCTGCTTATTCTTACTTCTCTCTTTTCCCCTCTTTTTCCTTTTCTTCCTGTAAGGCTTTTTTGGCTCGGTCGAGCTTGAATCTCCTTGAGCTATAAGGGGTCATGCGGGAGGTGAGATTCCACGGGCCGTTGAAACTCTTGCTCTTTTCGGCCGATTTCTCCTCCATCCTTGCGATCATCTCCTTCTCCCGTCTTTCCTCTTCCGTCTCATCTGAAATGAACTTCCTTCCTTCCATCTCCTCCAACTCCAGCGGGTGGTGAAGCTTCATCTCTTCTTCCGAGATCTTCCCGGTAATTTTCGCCCAGTTCATGGGATAGACTTCAGGATCGAACATGACGGAATAGAGGTGCCAGACGAGGATGGTCATGCTTGCCAGGATAGCCTCATAGAAATGAATTATCCTGGCCACGTTTACACCCCAACTGGGTAAAAAGAGGCTGAAGATCTTAGGATACCAAAGGATGAATCCCGTGAGCGTCATGACTAAGGTTCCCCACAGACCCCCAAAGTATTCGATCTTCTCTATATAGCTGTACCGCCCAAATTTCGGTCGTTTATTTGATATACCGAGATCATATCCGATCAATTTCAAGGCATCCAGGAGGTCTTGGAAGACGGGGATCAGGGCTATCATGTGGCTCCGCCCTCTTTTGGTGGATATCATGTACAGGACATGGTAGACGCCGAGGAATACTGTTACCACTCCCGCTATCCTGTGGAGCAGACCCCTCATGGGGCTGGCAGGAGGGTGAAAGAAAATCCCTACCCACCACGCATCGGGATATTTCAGTGCGAACCCCGTGACCACCAAAACGATAAAGCTTACTGCCAGGACCCCATGTTGAACCCTTTCGTTAACGGTGAGTCTCTCGTAATACTTGACCCCTTCCCGTTTCCTGACTGCCAGCCACTTCCGGATGAAATCAATCCCCCCGTGGAAGTACATGAAGACGATCACGAGGATGATCAGGATAATATAAAATACCCTCACCCAGGAAGCTACCTTGTCCCCGATGGGGCCGGCTCCCGTTGACGGCATAAAATGGACGGGAAACATGGCGAAGTTCTCCGAAGCACCCGGGTGACAACTTCCACATGTTTTTACAAGGTTGGACTTATGGATTGTCGACTTTGGATCGCTGGATGGCCGTATATCGTGAACCCCATGGCAACTGGCGCAGTTGGCCGCAACCACGTCTCCTCCCTTTCTGGCCAAACCGTGGTAACTATCCAAGTAGGACTTGACCTTGATGGTGGATACCCCGTATTCCCGGGTGATCCACTCCGCTCCGTGGCATTGGGGACAGGTGGTCATGGCAATCTTCTGTTCCGCAATCGAGGAATCCGGGTCAACCTTGGCCTTGATGCTGTGGATACCATGGCAATCGGTACAGACGGGGGATCGTCCCACCCCCTTTTTCGCCGCAAGTCCGTGGACACTTCCCTCATATTCTCGAAAAGCCTCAGGATGACACTTTCCGCAGGTGGAGCAGACATTTTGACGGGAGATGAGGGATTTTGGGTCTAAGGGACTCTTCAGATTGTGGGGGCTGTGACAGTCGCTACAGGCAGCAGCTCCCTCAATACCCCTCTTAACGGCACGTCCGTGAACGCTTTCCTTGTAAATCATCCCGGGCAATACCCGATCGGGAATTCCCCGGTGTTCCTTCACGAAGGCCACATCGGCGTGGCATCGATCACAGGTCTCCTCCAAATTCAGGGGGTTAACCTTTGACATAATGTGGCCTTGGGGGTAGACGTAATGATAGCCGTGGCAGTCGGGACACCGAGCCGAATCCACCACACCGCGTTTGACGGCCTCTGCATGGAGGCTCCCCTGGTAAACCTTTTCCACTTCCTCATGGCATTGGCCGCAGTTGACCGGTTTGAGCCTCGCGGTATGTTCCGCCTCCATATCCTCCAGATCGGTATGGCAACCTACACATGAGACCTCTGCATGAACGGAGTTCTCCCAGTTCGCCTTGTCCACATATAAGGAAACCTCCCTTCCTGCATCATCAACCTTAACGAGCCCCTTATCGCTATGGCATTCGAAACAGAGGCTATCCTCCTTTGCCCAGAGATCCCCAGGAGTGAGGAAACATCCAATGGTCAATAACACCAACGTCAGGACCCGAAATTGTGGTTTTGTCCTTCCCATTCACGATCCCTCCTTTGGGTTTTGTGATTTTTTTAACATAGTATTTTTCAATTGTCAACTAAATTATCAAGTTGTACTTAACGCACCGAAAACGGGAATAATCCTTTTAGGGCCTATATTCCCGATTCTTTGGTTCAATCCAAAGCAAATAATTCCTAAGAAACAACATTGTTTATTGGTAGAGAGTAATCAGTCTCTCTTGTATTCCTCATTTTGGTTAACTATGAAAATGTGACCAAAACATATAAGAGGAAGGGAGTGCTGTGCTGAAGGCTGGTTTTGCAGATTGATCCTACGTGCGGGCTTTGACGTGAGATAGATATTCATGATCGTCCTGGACATTGCTGTTTTTTGGTGATCCTCCAGTTTTTCCCCGGAAGCAGTTAGGGTCTGGTCCAAAGAGGTCTCCGAAGTAGGTGTAGGCACGTGCCCTGCATCCTCCACAGATATCACGGATTGAACAACGCCCGCACCAGCCTCCGATATTCTCCCTGTTCCTCAGTTTTATCAAGACAGAGTTTTTAGTCCAGACTTCCGCGAGAGTTTTTTCCCGAATATTTCCGATCTTCAATGGAAGCATGTCGCAGGGCCTGATAGAACCATCAGGATCAACCGAAAGGAGAGTGATGCCTGCAGAACACCCCTTGGAGAAAAAAGCGGCTCCCGCCTGGATGCGGCCATAGGGGAGGAGCTTCATTGCTCCCTTGACTAACTGGTTAAAGGAGAATTCCCTCAGTATTCTATCGGCAACGAGTGGGGCCTGGGGAGCCGTCGTCGATATCTCCAGGGGACTCTCCCCCAAGATCTTACAGCGGGTTTCAGCCATGGTGAGATGGAGCATCTTCCTTCTTTTTTCACCATCCAGATCCAGTTCAACTTCATTACCTCCGCGTCCGCTGGGAACAAAGTTGAAGATAATGATCCTCTTGCAGCCCAGTTCCTTGGCCATCTGAACGATTGCGGGGATCTCCCGGAAGTTCGCTTGGGTGGCTGTGATTGAGATTCCCGTGTCCAGACCTACGTCTACTGCATCTTGAATCCCTGCAATGGCCTTTTTCCAGCATCCCTTTCCGCGAAGGAAATCGTGGATTTCCGGGGAAACTGAATCGACACTGACTTTGACGTAGTCGAGACCAGCTTCCTTTAAGCAGCCAGCATTTTCGCGGGTAAGGAGGGTGCCATTGGTGATGAGAACGGTGTAAAGTCCTTTTTGATGGGCCTCGTGAATCATTTCAGGCAAATCGGGAGCAGTCAGAGGCTCGCCGCCGGCAATCATAAGGGCGTTAGATCCCGCTTCCGCAACTTGCTGGATTAACTCAAGCTTCTCACCTCGGGTTAGTTCGTCTTTCATGGGGTTTTGATCGGCATCCACATGACAGTAAACACAACGAAGGTTACAGGATCGAGTAATTTCCCATACAAGGATAACCGGTGCCCCTGATGGCTGTGGAGTGGTTGCCCCGAACCGGCTGAATCCTCGAAGATAATTGAGAATCAGATGGCGAGTGTGTTTTTCCGACAAGAGCGCCCTGAATACAGGACGGTCCACTCCGAGCCAGCCTCTCGGTATTTCCAAGAGAAATTGATACGCCAACACTTCCAGGTAACAGAGCCAAGGAATAGAAATTTTGTTGTCTCCTTTTTCACCATAGTGAGCCATGGCCCTTTCCAGGTGATTGTCGCGACAGAGAGTGCATCGAGAGCTGGAGCTTCTCAAAAAGGACCGGAAAAGGGGGAAACCCGCCAACCGCTGTAAGCGTTCAATTGTCCCGAGGGTTGGGGTCGAGTAAAAGGACCGATTGGAGGATATTTTCATCTGCGTTGCTCCCGGACGTTCATTTAAAAAGCCTGTTGTGCGGAAGGGAGAGTTTCATTCCTAGCATTGATCTAGTAAAGAAAGGATTCGTGCTCAAATTTTTCAGGTTGCTGATTAGACGCTCACCACCTGAAGGATAAAGAGCACAAAGCTCAGCTTTTGGGTTGTTCCACAAGCCCTAGGTAGATAGTAAGGATAAGCGATAAGAGGAGGTGTTGTCTAAAGGTTTGAAATTATAAATGAAATTGGGGGGTTGTGGAACTGCTATTACCTTCTTTCCTCATCCCCGTGTAAATTTCGATTAGAATCCTTGTGACCAATCAGAGATCCACCAACCCTCACAAAAGCATTTAAAAGGTCATAATATGCCTCATTACAATTTGTAAATTGGCCTACCGAGGGATAGAGGGTAAAAGAATGTTAAACTTCAACTTGTCCTGGATTGGTGTTGACCATCAAAAATTGCCAAGAAGAGACAAAATAGGGGGAGGATAAAAATCATCAAGCAAAGGCCGATTGCGACAATGATAAGGATAAACTTCACCATGGTCATACCTCCTCCTTGGTTTTTGAATAGAACTGCATGGCTCTTAATTCCGGCCAAGTCATTTTGTTAATAATAACTTAACACGACATGCCAGCCCTGTCAAGACGAAATGAGGAATATGAGAACGCATGACCCTTTGCATATTACGGCGCATTAGCGATTTTCACTTGTTTTTCGTTCTTTGATTGATAGAGAACTGAGGAATTCTCTTGGACTTAGGTCCTGGCGGGATCGAACTGGAGAAGGAACCCCAAAAATCGTTACCTGGAATCGATTGTAGGTATTCCAAGAGTAGGAGATTAGTGGGATCCGTACCCCGCTCCACATGACATGCATTTCTGCGAGAAAAAGGCTGACAACTGTCGTAAATCGGTATTAAGTGTTCCTTAACAAATGCGCAATTAATTGGAACTGTGCAGCAGGAAAAGGGGGAGCATGGAGAGTGGCAAAAACCGACTAAGCCGTTATGTGGAGGAAACGAGTTGAAAATAAGAGATATCATGACGGAAAATCCCATCACCGTGGACCGCGAGACTTCCATTTTAGAGGCTATGGGGATTATGAAGGAGAACAACATTCGACGGCTCCCCGTAGTCGATAAGGGTAGACTGGTTGGGATGGTTACTGAAAGGATGATCTTGGAGGCTTTTCCCTCTCCGGCCATGTCGTTGTCGATTCACCAAGTCCGTTATCTTATAGAGACGGTGATGGTGAAGGATATCATGGTCAAAAACCCCATTACCATTCCTCCGGGTGCGAATTTTAAAGATGTACTACTCTTGTGTCATGAGAAAAGGATCTGCAGTTTCCTGAGTTTCTAGGGAGCACCGCTACTCATGAGCGATATTTACCGGAGAAGGGTCACATCAGAACAGGCCGTTGCCCGGGTTCCCTGGAGCGAACATTAAAGAATTTTGGCTACCCATTCTTAGGGAAGCGAAACGACCGCAAATCCATTGTCTGAGCCCAGAGGGCGAGTTTTGGATTTGCAGTGAAGCGAACTGTAGAATGGTCCAAAATTCTTTTCAGTGAGCGAAAGGGAATTTGGGCAACAGACCCGAGCAACCGGAGGGACAACGGTGTTCACTTATGAGAAATATAATCGCATTTATAATCAATAGGTTATAAGAATCCCATCCAAAAAACTCAGGAAACTTCAGAAAAGGACCGGGGCCCTTCCCGTTGTGGACAAAGGAAAATTGGTAGAGATTGCCACCGAATCCGAAATCTCTCACCGTTGGTGCGAAGGGGTGGGTCGCCGTCAAACAACCGCTTGCCCCATGGGTTTTGGAAATCAGCGGCGTGCGACGGCGAGGAGGCAAATAAGAGCACGAAAATAATTGCAATGAGGAAAAACTTCAGAGTGGACTTTCTCATGTTCCAATATTGGCAGAGTTGAACAAGATTCATCAGAAATAAAAATCATGGAATAATCCGACTCTTTCGACTACCGTTAGGAGTTTGTTCGGAGGGACATTTTGGAAATACTTCTTATCTCGCCACCCTTACATTGGCCGCCCGGAAACCTTTAGGCCCCTTCTTCAACTTGAACTCCACATTGATACCGCTTTCCAAGACCTCGAAATCCTCTCCGTGCAGAGCGGAGTGATGGAAGAAGACATCCTCCCCATTTTCCGTCTTGATGAAACCGAAACCCCGGAACCGGATAAGGCTCTTTATCTTACCTTTCAAACCTTTCATCTCCTTCCTTAAAGCATCTATTAGCTTCAATTTTGCCCTTCTAAGAGTCGAACGGCTTCCTTTGGATCATTTGTATGGCAAAATAGATCAAGAGTCTTAGAGGTTCTGAGTACCCTCTTCGCTGTTTCCTGCAAATTGAGCAGTATCAGATCTCCCCCCTTACTCCTGAGTATATTCGTCAATGAAAGAAGGACCTTAATTCCAGCACTGCTCAAAAAAGTGACACCTGAGCATTCAAGGATGATCTTTGTAGTTCTTCTCAATATTGGTTCAAGGCAGTCCTCTAGTTGCGACGCATAATAGGAATCTAGTCTTCCCTTTACTTTGATGAGGTGAATGTCGTGTTCTTTGAGATATGAAATATCAAGATCCATAGCTATAGCTATCTACCTCTTTCTATCGGGCATTTCGAGCATTAAAAGCCTCTATTTTAGGTGAGGGCTGGCTGAGCATACTAAACCTGGCTGTCAAGACCATCAGCCCCCCTCTTTAAACGGTAAATCAGATCGCCAGAGTCATCATCGTTTTCTGCCCCCATAATTCTTTCTACTAACCCTTTGACGCTGAGATACTCCAGCCTCTCTGAAATTTCTTCTTTAGTTGTGCGCCCCTTCAATGCGTCGTCTTCACCACATTCGTACCAGAGCTGCGAAAGGTTCAAATGTTCATAGAGGGAAAGGATCCGTAAGATATTTCGGTCAATTGTGTCTAATCTATTCTTTCTTTCCATTGGGATATTTCAATTGTTTTTGGAAATTCTCCACTCGTGCAAGTGTTAGTGACAACAAAGCCTTCACGTCAGGGAGAAAAATTGAGCATTGATAGACGGTTACTTTCCAACCGGGTCTGGCTATTCAGAGTTCACATTCTTCCAGGGTTCTTTCCTTTCAGATGTTAAGTATATGTTAACGACTATTAGGTGTAAATAGAAAAATAATTCGCTATGGACGTTAGGAACAGAGATCGTCCCTCGTGGCTGAGATAGGTGTAGTGCGGAAGTCTGGATATAAAGAGGTGAGGCTTTAGCCTAGTCAGTGGATGTTTTCAAAACCGAAAAGCCGGAACAATCCTTTCAGACACCTACAAGCCAGAGAGAAAAGGTTGCATCTTTGGTTCAACTTGCCCAAAGGTGTGCAACTTTTTCAGAAAATTACTTCACGTGGGAGTCCTCAAGGATGCAAAAAGCAGAAGATAGACTGCACCATAGATACCCAAGAGGATTGCGTGGTAGGAGAAGATGTGGGAATTCCCCGGGGACCCGGTTGTCTCGCGCTCCATTGCTTGGATCTTGTACAGGATGTAGAGGGCCCATCCGATTCCGATGATGGTCAAAACAATCTGTACCGCCCATATGAGGTTTATGGTGATGATGGTAGATGAACTCTCTGTCCCGGCCGCAAATGGGATCTTAATCAACTGTAATGTCAGGCCGCTGCCCCCCGGCACATAGCGAAGATGATTGGCAAAATGACCACAGAGGGCCAGGGGGATAAAGGCGAAGCTGTAGCGGGTAACGTTCGTATCCGTTCCCGTTTTTTCTGCATCCCGATAGAAGACCAACCGGGGAAACTCCACGAGGAATAAGGAAAAGAAAACGATAATAACGAGGAGGATTGTGTAACCTTGGTCGGGAGTCAACCTTGGAAAGGGAAAAGCGGACTCAAGGAACAATCCAAATTGGGGCAAATCCGGCAAGATTTCCACAAACAGGAGGCTCGCCAGAAGGAGTGAAAAGAATGCTCCTCCTTTAACAGGTTTCGTTTGCGTCCATATCTCTTGTCCCGGCACACGCAAATTCAACTGGACCGACCTGTAAGGACAGTTTTGGATGCAGTAGGTACAAACCCGGCAGCTCTGGTTATCTTCCAGGAAAAGGGGGTGGCGAAACATAGGGCATCCATAGGTCTTTCCCCCTTTGAAACATTCGTGGGTTTTGCACTCATTGATACAAACGTTGGTATTAGCTCGCACTTCCAGAATGGAGGCCATCGCATAGATTCCGCACATATTGCCAAGGGCACAGATGTACCGACACCAGACTTTTCTTTCGAAGATGAGGCTGAAAATAATAGCTCCTAACGTAATGGATAGTAAGACGAACCCGGTAGGCAAGGGGAATTCACGGGCCCTCGTCACCTTCTCCAACCAGAGGATAAGCACGAAGAGAAAGGCGGGTAACCAGAGTTCCGTCCGCTTCAAGATTCCCGGGAGTTTCCGTTGAAGGCTGAAAAACCTCTGGATAAATCCTGAGACGGTCCCGATTGGACAGATAGCGCACCAGCTTCTGGCGGAGAAGAAGGAAAGGAGAAAGAGGCTCGGCCACCAAAGGGACAAGACCAGGATGTTGCCGATATTGTCCCCGCTTCCCCTCGGACCGAAGAAGAGCGAGTAAGATATGAAAACGAATACCACAACCGTGAAAGCACGGACCAGATAGGGGTACATGCTGCTCTGGAAGTATCCTCGAACTAATGTGTTTCTGAGCAGGTTGTACTTTCCCCTTCCCTCAATGGAGGGAAGTCCCAGATAGATCTGATCGGGTACAATGGTATGCCCCTCGGTCAGGACGACGGCCCGTTCCACCACTTCTTCGAGTTCACCGACATTACCCGGGTATTGGTACGTGAGGAGGAGGTTCATCGCATCCGTTGAAACCCTTGGAATGGTCTTTCCCATTTGCCGAGCCGATTTTTGGGCGAAATGCTCAACCAATTCGGATATATCCCGTTTCCGTTTCCGCAAGGGGGGAACTTCGATATCAATACCCTCAAGTTGGTCCAGGAGTCCCTTGGAAAATGTTCCCCGTCTTGCCATTTCGGCGAGATCCATCTCTGTAGTCGCGATCACCCGGACATCCGTCGAAAGCGTGTCCCCACCTCCAAGCCGTCGAAACTGTTTCCTCTCCATGAAGTCCGCCAACAGCCTCTGAGTGTCGTAAGGGAGCCTATCAACATTCTTCATGAGAAGAGTTCCCTTGTCGGCCAATTCCAGATAACCCAATCTCCGAGCGGTTGCCGTGGTAAAAGCCCCTCTTTCATATCCCACCAGCTCGGATCCCCAGGCCTCCCTCTTCAGCAATTCGCAATTGATGACGATGAATGGCTCCTCTTTTCTCTCCCCCTGATAGTGGATTGTGCGAGCCATCAATTCCTTGCCCGTTCCCCTCTCCCCCCGAATGAGGACGGGGTAGGAATTTGTGGAGGCCTTGCTCACGAGCTCCAAGACGGAACGCATCTTCTTTGAACTGCCCACGGGACGGCTGTACCGAAACTCCTGTTCTTGACGGAGAAATCGGTTGAAGGCGACCTCCTTATCCCTGGCCTCTTCGATCTGCTCATTAACCTTACGGATGCGCTGAGAGAGGATCGTAATGAAATGTCGATTAATGCCCGGATTGTCCTGTAATACCTCATCAAAATGCATTTTATAGAGGACCAGGACCTCCGTATCTTCAACCGCCTTGGTAGTAACTCCGCTCGGCTCGCCAGTTAATAATGACATCTCCCCAAAATAATCTCCAGTATGGTAGTCGGCGAGGATGATTTCCGCCCCCTCAACGTTGACCTCGATGGCCTGGACGTGCCCCTTCTTGATGATGTAGAGGCAGGCTACAGGAAGGTCCTTTTTGGTGATAAAAAGACCTTTAGGAATGTCTTCTACGAAAAGCCGTGAGGCTACCTTTTCCCTGGCCTCATGGGATATATCTTTAAATAAGCTAATCCCTTTAAGGAAATAGGCCAATTCCTTATTCTCGTTTTCCTGTAAGAATCTGTTAGGGGGTTGTTCAGTGGATTCCACCATATACTTATTCCCGAACAAAGTTGATCGCCAAAGCTAATAACAAGAAAGTAGATTTTGTCAAGCTCATCACCGGCAGAGAGGTTGCATTTTCCATTATACAATAAATCCATAGGTAGACAGAAGGGACTTCCGAAAATCAAGGGGATACGATTTGTTAAACGTCTAGTGTCCTTCCCAGATCCAAGAGAAAATCGAAGGGTTGCCCGATGGGTAGTAAGATGGAGGGGCTGAAGGTTTAACTTCTCCGAGGGGGAGATCATGGGTAAAAGAGGGTTCGTAACTGCTAGGATGATCTCGCGTCGGCCGCACCAGAGGATGCGAATATTAAGGATACTGAAGAGAGTGCTGTCTTTTAGAACTTTTACTTTTTCCTACTGAATACACAATTTCAACAGGGTAAATATCCCCAATATCAACGTGGAAACTCCGATATAGATCTTCATTTTGTGCGTCTGAATCCTGTTTACGCTCAATGCGCTCATCGGAATCGAGTAGATTCCTTCCAATACGAGGGGTCCTGCTAATGTCCAATTTATTCCACCATCCAATATTACATAGGTTGCCAATCGCACCATACAGGTCAAACCTCGAGCCAGAGAAGTTATGCCGACGGCATTATTTCCCTTGATACCAGAAAGGAGTTGACCTCCTGTAACAACAGGCCCATATTCCCCACCGCTTATGCCTTTGTTGAATGCGGCAACAGAACCGAGAATGAAAATCTTTTTCCAGGAGAATGGATAATTCTTGTTGAGGGTTATCAAAATCACCCCCCTAGATAAGACCAATAGGCTAATGTATATCTTGAGGGCCCAAGATGGAAGCCTTATGGCTACAGCCACTGCTAACAGTGAACCCACTATGCTACATATAGCAAGAGAAATTGCTACCTTTGCGTGATTTGATCCTCGGGAAAAATCCACGTTTTCAACGTTATGGCGAAAGAATCCCGCCATTACCCCTGTAACGAGTTCAGAAATGAGAATGCATGGGACGACCTGGAGGGGGTTCAAAGCCTAGGATGAGAGGAACAGGGGTGAGTGTGGTCCCATATCCCATGCCTAATGTTGAATCGATATATTCACACAAAAAAGCCATACAAAGAATAAGATACCAATGAGGAACAAAAAAGGCCGAGCAGGGACCTGATGGGTAATCCCTTCAATGGTTATTGGAATGATGAGAAGGAATCCTATCGATGAAATGAGGGTACTGACCAAGCGGTCATGGCACGTTTCATTGTTTCACCTCCAGTGACGCATTAGATTACACTCTGATAACACTCCTATGAGAGTGTTACACAATTTAGCTTTGTCAAGAAAAAATTTTAGCATTTGCTAGATTTTGGACGATATCGTTGTCGGCGAGTGTAATGTCTGTGAGAAATAGGATATCCATTCAGGGTGAACAACGAGGGTAAGGCAATCAGTTAGCAAGGGTCGCACACTGAGGTGCGGTGTGCGTTACACACGGAAGAAACTGAAAGGGGGAGGTACTCAGTGCCTGCGAAAACCCAGAGGGTCACCGTTGAAGCACTGAAACGGAGGGACTATCATCCTTTGAGATACCGCTGCAGCCGGATGGCAGGCAGGATTCTCATAGAGCGAGGCCAAGGGCTGCAGTGTTGGAATAAAACGGACCGGCTGTTCCCGGAGAACCGTGCCATTGATAGAAAGGGCGGGATAAAACCGACCGCCTGCACTTCTCATTGCCTTCCTGAGATAAGGACCTCTACAACGGATGGATCGGCCAGGGTGGAAGTATCGCCCAAATTGTCGATATCCCCCTCGGCTATCTTTCGCAAGATTCTCCTCATGATCTTTCCGCTTCGAGTCTTGGGCAGGGCATCTGCAAAATGGATCTTATCCGGTGTGGCAATGGGACCAATTTCCTTACGGACATGGCCTACCAAGGTTTTCTTTAAATTTTCCGCTTTTTCAACACCGGATTTCAGCGTCACAAAGGCATAAATCCCTTGCCCCTTGATATCATGGGCAAACCCCACGACAGCCGCTTCGGCTACGAATGAATGGGAGACGAGGGCACTTTCGATCTCCGCCGTACCGAGGCGATGTCCCGACACGTTGATGACGTCGTCCACCCTTCCCATTAACCAGAAATAGCCATCCTCATCCCTTCGCGCTCCATCTCCCGTGAAGTACATCCCCGGAAATTGGGAAAAATAGGTTTCCCTGAATCTCTCTGGATCGCCATAGACGGTCCGCATAATCCCCGGCCACGGTTTGCGAACGCAGAGATAGCCCCCTTCATTGATGCGAGATTCCGATCCATCCTCCCGGACCACAACGGTATCAATACCGGGAAAGGGAAACGTTGCGGACCCTGGCTTGATGGGAATTGCACCAGGAAGAGGACTGATGATGCTTCCCCCCGTTTCCGTCTGCCAATAGGTATCCATGATAGGACACCTCCCCCCCCCGATCACGTTGTAATACCACATCCAGGCCTCCGGGTTGATGGGCTCGCCGACCGTTCCCAGAATTCGGAGGCTGCTCAAATCCCTTTTCCGCGGCCAATCATCCCCTTCCCGCGCAAGGGCCCGGATGGCGGTAGGCGCCGTGTAGAAAATGTTTACCTTGTATTTTTCCACGATCTCCCAAAAGCGATCGGGATTGGGATATGTGGGAACGCCCTCGAACATCACGCTCGTAGCCCCTAATGCTAAGGGACCATAGACGATATAGCTATGCCCGGTGACCCACCCAATATCGGCTGTGCACCAATAGGTGTCTTCATCCTTAACGTCGAAGATCCATTTCGTGGTCTGCAATGCGTAGAGGAGATACCCACCGGTGGTATGGAGCACCCCTTTTGGTTTACCGGTACTCCCGCTGGTATAGAGGATGAACAGTGGATCTTCGGCATCCATGTCCTCGGGCTCGCAGTGTGGCTTGATATCTTCAGCAGCCATCTCTTCCTCCCACCAGCTATCCCTTTCCTTTTCCATATTGACATCGATACCTGATCGTTTGCATACGATACATGCTTCAACACTGGGACATTCCCGCAGGGCGATGTCCGCATTCTGCTTGAGGCCGATAACCTTCCCGCCGCGAAAGCTACCATCGGTGGTGACCAGGAGTTTGGCCCCGCAGTCCAATATTCGATCCCTCAATGATTCGGCGCTGAAACCCCCGAAGACCACGCTATGGATCACCCCGATTCGAGCGCAAGCTAACATCGCGATGGGAAGTTCAGGGACCATGGGCATATACAGGGCAACTCTGTCACCCTTCTTAAGTCCCTTCTTCTTCAGAACATTGGCAAACTTACAGACCTCATGGTGGAGCTGCTGGTAGGTATAGACCCTACTTTCCCCATTCCGTTCTCCTTCCCAAATGATCGCGGCTTTGTTCTTCCGCCAAGTCTGAAGATGTCGATCGAGGCAGTTGTAAGCGGCATTTAACTTTCCCCCGCCAAACCACCGAATAACACCTTGCGAGAAATCCCCTCCCGCGACCTCGTTCCATTCCCTAAACCATTCCAATTGCCTCGCCTTCTCGGCCCAGAAGCCTTCAGGATCCTCGATGGACCTCTTATAGATCTCCCTGTATTCATCGAAAGTTTTCACATGAGCCTCTGCGGTGAGAGCCTTTGGAGGGTTAAATACCCGGGTCTCGTCCATCACTGAATCAAATGCCTTCTTTTCCTGCGCCATAGCCAAAACCTCCTCTTCTCTGCTGCTATAAAAAGATTAAAATATACCACACATTTCTTCCCTTTCAAGCTAATCATTCTGGAATTTTTGAGTTTTCCCAGTGGCTTTGTCGTATCGCCTCGGTGCCTTCGAGTTGACTCTTTTGAGTTCGAAAGCAGGAGAAAGTGTTAACTATAACTTAACAAATTTGTGCCGCGTTCTTCAAGAGTAAGTGCAGGAAAGCAGGGGCTTTTTCCATGAAAATATGGTTTGTTCTGTCCTCCATTTTTGCTCCAGGGTTTCGGCAGGGGACTGTAGAGAAGGGATGATCCTGAGATTTTCCGACTAGTGGGATCGGAGAGGGCTTCTCCTTTCGGAAAGAGCTCGCAAGGGAGAGAGCTACCGGAATTATTGAGTACTGGGTGACATATGATCGAAGAGGGGAACTCTGGATTCCAAAGGCCCCTTCTGGTAACGAATTTGGATATACCATTAATATCTGACTGGCTATTTCTTTTTCAATATCTCCTTCGCCCTGAACAATTGGAAGAGCTTGGAACTATATGGTTTTACCTTGGGAGTAAGGGTCCAGGGGCCTTTGAATTCTCTTCTTCGCTCCTCTCTCAGCGTTTCTGCCTGAGCTATCAGGGCTTCCTCTTTGTCACCGATGGTGACTATTCGAAGCTTTTTTTCGATATACTCTAGAATGGATACCACTAAGAGAGCCACTGCCCCTATAGAAACAACGATGGCCAAGACTGCCACGCCAAAGACGAGCAGAATGGTAAACGCCCACCAGAGTAAGTTCATGTGCTTGCTCCCTTTTAGGGTTCCCAACTGAACCTATACGTTTTGACCGAAAATAGGTCTTAATCTTCTTGTTTCCCCAGGAACTGTATGATGGGAAACCGAACTATTTGAACCTCTTCTCGCCACAGCGTATAGCCGTATCCAAGGTATTCTCGTCATTTGCATAGGGGCACGTGTACTTCGGGTTATAAGCACAATAAGGATTGGAGGCCTTATTGAAATCGATAATAACACGTTTCTCCCCTACACATTCCACCTCTAAATATCGCCCATTTTCATAGGTTTCCAAACCGTTGGTCTTATCCTTGAAGGGAAGAAAGAAATTGGGCCTCCCCAAGTGTCGGTAGATTGTGAGGACGAATTCTCGACCGTCAATGCTAAATCTGAATTTTCCCTCTTTGACATATTTCCGAAAATTACCCTTGCTGGTGGGAAGGTTGATGTATTCGGTGCGGCCTTTGGGGTTCCTTTCGATCTCTCCCGTGAACACATATCGGAAATCTATGGGATAGTAGTCCAGTTTTTTGAAATCGATGATATCCTGAGCTCTCAGTGGGGACTTGGGGTTTTCCTTAAAAAATCGGTCTTTTTCGACCCTCTCCTCCTCGATCTCTTTCTGCCTGGATTGGAGCAGATTTGAATCAAACTCCTCGGTTAAAGCCAGAACCTGAAGAGGGAGAATGAGATTTGTCCCTACCAAAAGGTATTTTATCCACTTTTTCCCGGTTCCTCCGCTTTTTTTCGGCTTTTTCAATACCATTCTTTGGCTTTATCAAGGGAAATTGGGTGGCTTTGTTGAAAAGGTGAGGGCATTTGGTATCACACTCGTGCCCACCGTGAACCGGTACGACGAATCTCAAATCCTCAAATTTCCTTCCCAATCCGCGTAATCTTGATCCATAGAGTCTTGATAAGATAAGCGATGGCCATGGATAGCAAGCCAAAAATCATGATCGTCACTGCCGCGCCATAGAGGAATTTCCCCAAATTTACGTTCCCGGTAAATAGTAACCCCTTGAGGTATATCGCTGCCGTAATGAGGATAAAAATGCAGAACCCCAGGAAGAGGCTATAGTAAATCCACCAGAAAAATGACCTCATATTCCTTCCATTCATCGTGACATCAAGTCATCGATATTGAAGCCTCATATCCAGGTTATTCCTTCTTGCCCAGCATAGGTTCTATCTGATCTAGATTCTTCTTGGCAGCCTCGATCAGTTCCGCTGCATACTCCAGGTTATGGACCCCTTTACCCTCTCCCACCAGACTAATATTGTATTCGGCATCTCCGAACAATTTGGTAAAGGCGAAGGTGTGCTGTCCCCTTTTCTCCAATCTTTGGATATGTTCCTTTATCCTTTTCAGCTTTGAAGAGGTTCTCTTGAGCAATTCATCCGCCGTTGACTTCCAATCTTCGGCCATCTTCCCGTAACTTTCATCATGGCACTTGATGCAGGTGGCCCTGATGGCCTTGAAGGATTCCTTCTGTCCTTCAGCGATACTGCGGTGGCAATCCACGCATTCCACCACATCGACTTTGATGCTGGGTAGGTCTTCGACACCGATGCCAGTTTTCCCGGAAAAAAGCCTTTTTACGCTCAGGTGACAATCCCCACACGCTACCTTTCCCGCCCCATCGCCATGGTGGCACTCAGCGCAATTCTTCAAGTACGTTTTGCCATGGTTCTCCCTGGGGGAGTGACAGTTGCGGCATTGCAAATCCATCCCCATGTGGACATCATGGGGGAATTGGATCTCATTGAAGGGAACGGTACGTCGCTCTAACCCCACGTGGCAAAGGCTTGTACACGTATATTCCGTTTTATACTCCTTGAGCTGATACCCGTCCTCGATGAGGGTCAGGGCCTTTTCCATATTATTGTTGGCATGGTTCAAGAGCTTCAGAGCGTATTCGATGTTGTGAACCCCCTTGCCCATGAGGGAAAACGTATAGTTGTACCTGGCCTCGTTGATAAGATTTTGGGCTTTCTTGAAGCGTTGACCCTCCAGCCCCGCTTTACCCGCTTCGTATAGCTTCTTTTGAGCATTAAATATTCGGCTGTTGACCTCATTCTCCGCCTTAACTAGGAGCTCCTTCCAATGGAAGAGCATCTCGTCGTAACCCTCCCCATGACATCCCACGCAGGACTCGGCTAAGGCCCTTTCCGAATATTTTGTCGTATATAAAGCCGCCTTGCTCTCCTCTCGGGTTTTGTGGCATCCCACACAATCCACTCTGATGGTGAACATCTTGCTCGGTGAATCGGTGACACCGATCCCTCCGATTCCCGTGTACATCTCCTTAGGTCCCCTATGCATCTGTTCTATATGACAGTGATTACAACTCTCCGTAAACTTCGCCATGGTGGGCATTTCCCCGACTTCGTGTCTTATTTCGGTGTGACATCGATAGCATTCGATTTTGTGATCGGTGACGTGCATTCGATGGGTAAATTCCGATGTATATTTCGTCGCGAGAAGATTGGGCTCATTATGGCACTCCAGGCACTTATTCTCAGGGACGTGGCCATCGCCTTTATTGTGGCCTACGTGGCACTCAAGACAGCTCACTCCCCGCTCGATGTATCGCTTGTGGTTGAAGCTTATCCCCTTGACCGAGAGTTCGCCCTTTGGCTGGATATGGCATGCACCACATTCCGCGCAGGAGAGGCAATCCTCTTCACCCAGAGTTCCTGCCTTATAGAAGTGACAGATGAAGCAGTCCGTTTCCGTAACGGTTAAATGAGCGCCTTGAACGATTTGGGCGTGGCACGTAGTACAGCGCAGTTTCTTCCCCCTTCTCAACTCCTCCAGATGTTTTCCGTGGTCAAAGGCCACGTTCTTGAAGACCATTTTTTCCTTTAAATCCTCACTGCGGTGACATCCCTTCTGAAGACAGCTGGCGTCACTGATCTCCGCATGAGGCATAGTCGGCCCTTTGCCGGTGATAAACATGACCAGGGAAACCTGTCCATCCTTCCATTTTCCCTTCAAATGGTTGAAAAAGCCGGGTTCATAATGACATCCGGCACAGGGAACGAAGTTGTGGGTGGACGTCTTCCAGGAATCTACGTACACCTTCATGTTATGGCAGAGATTGCAGAAGGTAGGAGTTTCGGTGAATTTGTACATAGTCCCAGCCAGAAATATCAGGATGAAAAGACAGATGCCGAGGAACAGGGTGACCCCCTTCTTGTGTTCCTTCGTCCCCCGGTAGGTCTCCTTCCAAAAGGAGATCCAGAAGTTAGAGACGTATTTAAACAGATCACCTAAGGTCCTAAATCCACGTCTGATTAAGCTTCCCATAGTCCCCTCTTATGTTAGTGAAGATGAATCAAATTCCTCCTATCCAGAATTTTCCTGGGTTTCAATCCCCCATGATTTATCTTGACCGGATCGTTAAGATAATGTAGTTAACTACATTTGTCAACGGATTTTTCCGAATTCTTTCGTCTATGTGGAGCGTTTGGTGAGGTGTAGGAGATGGAACTGAAATTCGTCGTGTGGCCGTTGGTGGGCTCATTTTTCCTTTTGACTATTGGTTCCCACGCCGCAAAAGGGGCTCAGCAAAGGCGTGATTTGACCATTGTTTACACCAACGATGTCCTCGGCGAAATTGAGCCCTGTGGATGATTTAAAAACCCCCTTGGCGGTGTCGCCAAGAAGGCAACGATAATCAAGGGGATGAAGGAGGAGGGGAGAAACCTCCTAGTGGTTGACGCCGGGAATATGCTCTTTCGAAAGCCCCCAACTTCTCAAGAGCGGAGAAAAGAAGCCCTGTTGAAGGTTAACGTCCTCCTCAGAGCGTATGAAGAGATGGGCTATTCCGCCGTCAACATAGGGGAGAAGGATTTAACCTTGGGCCTTGGATTCTTGGGTGAGGTAGCGAGAAGAACGAAGTTCCCCTTCATTTCAGCAAACTTGATCGACAAAAAAAGTCGAAAGACCGTTTTCAGGCCCTTTATAACGGAGGAGATCGCGGGAATAAAGGTCGGCGTAATCGGGTTGATGGGCCGTTGGGTCAATGAGGTGCTTAAGGAAAAAGAGCCATATTTGGAGGTTCTGGATCCCCTTGACGCGGGTAAACCCTATGTGACGGAGTTACGGAAAACCTGTGACCTCGTCAGCGTGCTATCCCAACTAGGGGAGCGGGGCGATAGGGAATTAGCCTTGAAGGTCCCTGGCATCGATATTATCGTCGGGGGGAAGCGGGGTAAGAGGATTAGGTATTCGAAGATCAGAGAGACCCTCATGTACCGCCTGGAACCCCGTGGGGGGTATTTGGGGAAGCTGGATTTATCTCTGGCCCGAAAAGGCAAGCCGCTAAACCTAACCGATTATGAACAAAGGGAGCGCATTGTTAAGAAAATGGAGACCATCCAGAAGCGATGGATGGAAATAAAGAGCGAAATAGAAGGGGACAGCGGAAAATCTCCCTCCAAGAGGGAGGTGAGAGTGAAGGAACTGGCTATCCTGGAAAGAAGGGGAATGGAACTCCAACTGCGCCTAGTGGACTTCGACCAGAGGAATCTCTATAAGAATGAGGTCATCCCCATCAAGTTGGCCATCCCAGATGATCCGGTTATCGGCGAGATGATTGATGGATACGGGATAGAGGTGGCAAAGCTCTATGGAATTGAGCGAACCCTTGAGAGAGGCCCGGGAAAACCCCCATCCGATGCTCAAATTTTGGCCGGCATCTCGAAGAGCAGTTCTTACCAGGGGGCGATCTCGTGTAAAAAATGCCACAGACGAAATTTCGAAGCCTGGTCCACTACCGAACATGCCAAAGCGACCCAGACGATATCTGAGGCTTTCAAAAAGGGGCGGCCGTTGGAGGATTGTCTCATCTGCCATACGACCGGTTATGGGGATATCAGGGAATATCGGTTTGTACAAGAGGTTCCCCTTTATCTTCGGGGGGTACAGTGCGAGGCTTGCCACGGGGTGGGAAAAGGGCACCCGGGGTTTGGAGCCAAATTCAGGAGGGTCACCTTAGGGGTCTGCCGCAACTGCCATACGAAGGATCAATCTCCTGCCTTTCACTACAAGAGCTATCTGCTCCGAATCGGCTGCACCATTCGGAAATGATCCTACCGTTTATCTCAGAAATGCCCATATGATGAGCAGCAGGGCGATCAACCCTACAAATATCGCTCCGAAACCGGAGAGCTGCCCCCAGAGGTAGGTAAGAATGGCGGGGTGTTTGGCCTTAAAGGTTTCGAGTTTTCCCTCGGCGACTAGCCTATCATAGTGCCCCGGCCGATCATCGATGAATTCCACCTTGGGAAATCTCCCGGTGAAGATGCCCACGTCCAGAGGAAATTTCTCGGGTCTGAAATGGACGTTGAAAAAATGAGCGGTAAAAACATAACCGGCAGCCAGGAGGGCCTCGTCTGAATGGATGATATAGGCAATATTAAAGACCCATCCGGGGAGAAAGATCGAGAAGAAGTCGGGGAACCACAACATCAAGCCTGTAAGCCCTATGGCTAACATCCCCCAAAAAACCGCCAGGAAATCGAATTTCTCCCAGTAAGTCCACCGATCGAACCGAGGTTTGGGGCCCTTTCCGAAAAACCACTTGAACATTCCCTTCATATCCTTCACGTCCTGCCATCTCGGTGCCAGGGAGTCTGGACCGAAGAGTCTCTGTAAAGGATTCCCCTTCACATCCTTCCGGTAGAAAGTGAAATAAACGATATTCACCAAAACTGCGCCGAAGTAGGCGAAGGTAATGACCGCGCAGAATCGGTGAATATCGCCAGCGATACGGGCTCCGCCAAACAACTTCACCAGCTCCTTGGCCCAGAGTGAGTGAGCGAATTTCAGGGGAAGGCCCGTCAAGACCAAGAGGATAAAGGTTACCATCATGATGAAGTGGATGACGATGTCGAAGTTATCGAACCTCTGATAAATCTCCCCCGATTTTTCCACGTAAGGTGGCAGGTATTCCCCTGCTGCCCACATCTTCCTCTTCTCCCGATAGGCCCGTTGCCACCACATGATGGAGTGAAACCACCAGAAGGCAAAAACGGAAAGCAGTAAGGCTGTCATGAAGACGAAGGCAGAATAGAGGAAGGGATAGTTCTCCTTGTCGTAGTGATTGGCATGGGCATACCACTGCACGAAATTTGCATTGGCCTTGGTGTGACATTTGCCACAGGTTTCGACAAGCCTATTCTTGGAAATGGTCGAACTGGGATTGTCGGATTTCAAGGCGCTGTGGTAGCCATGGCAATCGGCACAACCCGCCACAAAGATAGGATACCCCAGGTATTCTACCTTGCCGTGATAGCTCTCCTCGTAGGTTTCGTTTGCGATGAGCACGACCTTATTGCGCCTCATCATCTCCTCATCGGCATGGCATTTCTGGCAAACCGCCGTATGGAAGTTGCGCCGAAATTCGATGTTCTCAGGCTCCTCCCCCGACAGGATGGGGATTTTATGAAGCCCGTGACAATCCGAGCAGTCCGCCGAGTCCCTGTTCCCAGCATAGACCGCTTCCCCGTGGATGCTTTCCGAATACCCATCATCATCGTGGCATATCGTGCACGTTTTGATTACCCTAGCTTTGTCATCCCCCCAGGGTGTGATTTCATGGATCTTCACATGGCAGTCCGGACACCTCACATCATTGATGAAGTGGGAGCTGGCGTAGTGTTCGGCCCCCTCGACTTTGTGGCACCGATGACAGGTGACCGACTCGGCTTGGATTCTTCCCCCCTTTGCCGTGTGTTCCTCGATATCAGTGATATCCCAGTGGCAGCTATTACAGGAATTGGCCCCGTGGACCGACTTGGCGAATTTGGTCTCATCGACAGTTTCATGGCACTCCAGGCATTTTGAGTTGTCGATACATTCCAAACAGTACTCCCGCCCCCTGATTTTAAACTTCTTCTTGGCCAGCTCAAGTTCCTCATGGAATTTCAATTGCTGAGCGGAACTGGTCACGAGAAGGGAGAAAAGGGATAGGAAGAGGAGGAGAGATGAAAGAAAAGAAATCTTCAGTCTCGATCGCATCGGTGATATCCTGTATTTTGAAAAAAAAATTCACAAATGAACCGGGAGACACTTAGCAAATATAATACCCTTTGTCAAGGGGAAATCTCAAGGCAAGCCCATTGTTCAAGCCATACAAAAGCATACGGATACTCTTGGTTGTTTCCCCAGTCCCAGTATCAAGAGATTAGATTCGCTCCGACTATTCGAATTTCTTCTCCCCGGCCTTAATCTCCAAGTCGAAATTATTCTCCTCCGGAGGAATGATACAGATAAACTTCTCGTTATAAACACAGGAGGGGTTGTAGGCCATATTGAAGTCGAGGATCGTTCTATAACCCGGCATGATGATTTCTGCATCCAGGTAGCGTCCTCCCTCGTAGGTTCCATCTCCATTGGTCTTATCCCTGAAGGGGATGAAGAGGTGGTCGCTCCCGGGGGATTTATAGAGCTGAATAGTGAATTCCTTGCCATTGATCTGAAATCGGAACCTTCCGTATCGAATGTATCTCTTCTTTATTCCCTTGTTGGTTAGGAAATTGGCGTAGTATTTCGGGTTCATGATGTGGTACTTATATCGTTCGATGTTTCCCTCGAGGCGATACTTCAGGTCAATGGGATAATAAGCCAACCCTTTAAAGTTACTACGGTGTGAATCATCCAAAGGTGACCGAGAATGTTCCTTAAAAAATCGGTCCCTCCCCTCCCTAAAGTCCCTGATGCGCTGAATGTTCTGTTGGTCGGGTTTCTCCAGAGGATGACCCAGTGCGCTCCAAAGGGATGTGATCATAAGAAGAAGGACCCCGGTGAAAAGCTTTGAGCCTAATCTCGCAACCATACTTCATCTCCTTCCTTATTATATTTCCAGGAATCCGGATCTTGGTACCCTCGCAGCATAGACATTATTGAGCCTTGAGGGCTATCTCCATCTTTTTTGAGAATTCTGCCGGGCTAATCACCTCATAGAAACGGAGGTTTTCAATCTCCTTGCCTCGTTGATCAAGAAAGATGACCGTTGGAACACCCTTGATATGGTACCTGTCCATCAAAGATTGACTCTTGGGTTGAGTCGAGTGGGTAAGATCAACCCGTAACGTTAAGAATTGTTTTGCTTTGGCAATAACTGGTGGGGATGCAAAAGTCCGTTGTTCCATTATTCGACAGGGAACACACCAGTCCGCCGTGAAATCGATGATGACGGGCTTTGCCTGCTTCTTTGCCACTTGGATCAGCTCCTCATGGTAATCGAGCCATTGGATGCCTTGCCGATGAAAGAAGAGGTGACCAGGTGCCAAAACGAGATACGAAGAAAGGCAGAGGCCGAAGATGCCCATACCCCTTTTAATACCTCGGAAGCCTCTTAAGCCCTTACCTGATCGTTCAACCCATCCCAAATATATCGAGCCCATGGCTGCAATGGAAACCTGCAGGAGCCAATAGAGTTCGCTGGAGATGAGATACCGCAAGAAATAGACGGCCATTCCCAGCATAACGAATCCAAAAATCTTCTTCACCCAGACCATCCATTCACCGGAGCGCGGAAGCCTATTGAGACTTCCCGAGAGAATACCCAGGAAGACGAACGGGGTTCCCATGCCCACGGCCAAGACAAAGAAGGTCCAAAACCCGAGGACTGGATTCCCCCTCTGCCCAACGTAGGACAATAACCCAATGATAAAGGGTCCGATACAAGGGGCAGCAAGAATCCCCACGGTTAGGCCCATGAAGAGGGCCCCGAAGATCCCCTGCGATGATTGCCCGCCAATCCGGGTGAGAAAGGCTGGAATCCTGATTTCGTAGACACCAAACATAGAGAGGGATAAGCCCACGAGGACGCAAGCGATCAAGAGGAGGACGAGGGGATTTTGTAGCGCTGACCCGAATAGGCCTCCCGTCAAGGCTGCGACCGTTCCAAGTATGGAGTAGGTGATTGCCATGCCCAGAACGTAAGAGAGGGAGAGGACAAACACCCACCGTGAACTCCCTGCCCCTTGGGCAACGAAGAACCCGACGGTAATGGGGATGAGGGGATAAATACAAGGCGTCAGGTTGAGCCCCAATCCCGCCAGGAAGATGATAAAGAGGGAAAGGATACCTCCTCTTTGAAAGGGAATCGGGGAGCGAATATCTTGGGCTTTGGAAAAAATCGTCTCTCCTGGGGACTGGAAGATTTTGGCGTGGATGGGGCGGATCTCCGTTGCATCCTTGGTGATGGGGATCGAAGTCGAAAAGGCTGCTTCCATTGGAAGAAGACAACTCCGATCATCGCAAGCCTGGTATTTTATTTTGCCCGAAATCCGGCTTTCCCCTGGGGCTGCTTCGGCGGAGACAGCGAGGTCTATAAAGACAAACACTTTGCCCTCATATATTTCCAGCTTTCCCTGGATAAATTCGAAGGTTTTGCGTTTGGGTTTCGGATAGTGCATCTCTTCCACTGTGAAGTGGGGATCCGCCTCCAGAACGACCTCTGTTGGAATGAGCGATGTTTCAAGGGGTTTATGGGCGTTAATGTGCCAGCCTTTTTCAATATCCAGTTGGAGGGCAACCCGTATTTCTCCACCCGAGAGGGCGCTGTTTTTCGACAAAAAAACCTTGGTTGAAAAGACCTTTGGCTGAGCATGGGAAGCGGTGGCCATGAAAAGGGCTAACAGGATTTGAATAATGGTGGCCCAATAGGACCCGGTTATACCCTTCATACGGGTTATGATCCCCATGAGAGGAAAAGCAACGGGAACTCCCTTCGCAATAGTGTAAGAGAAAGACTTTTGCGAGAAATGGATGATAAATCCAAAGATCCCAAATAGAAAACTTGTACTGAAATATAACAAAATAACAAAAACGATGAGCTTCGTCAATTTTAGGAGCAGGTTGTATTAAAAGAGACGGGAGATCATACCATGGTTGACGCCTAAATTCTCACGAAGGAACCGTACACTCGGCACGAGAAAAACATTTCCGTTGACAAAAGGACAGAGGTTTTATAAAAGGTTTCACGAATATGGCCTGGAAATTGCTTCAATTCTTTGGTAAAAGGATGCAATGAGAAAGGAAACGTGGAATGAAGAATTTCCTTATAGTAGGATTGGTGCTCCTTTTGATGGGCTGCTCAAATATCGTTCAACTTCACAAGGGAACCAAGGATGATAAACTAACAAGGGAATCTCCATCATACCCAGGGGAGACTGCCTCAAATCTGGGGGAAATTTTCGGTATGCCCACAGATGAGATAGTAGAGCTCCTTCAGGTAAGCGATTTTCTCCCTTCGAATCAGACTCTTGAAGGAGGAGAAGGAGAGTGGCAGGAACTCATTGTTGGCATTCCCGGTCCCCCCTTGGATGACCAAGTTCGTGCCTTCAGTGAACCGGATTTGCTTCCCATGGAACAAGGGCTCTTCGGGGGAGAAATGGAGGTTCAGCTTTCCCCCGACTTCCCTGGGGAAGATGAAGACAAACCCGTCCTAGAGGCGGAAACACACTTTCAAGATCAAGTTCCATCCCAGGAAGATGAGGCTGTCCGGGAACCCGTCTTCGATATCCCGATCATCATCAACGGGAAAGTGGAGCAGTTCATCAAATATTACCAGACCAAGGGACGGAAGGTCTTCAGTCGTTGGCTCGCACGATCAAGGAGGTATATCCCCTTGATGAAAAGACTCTTGAGGGAGAAGGGGCTGCCCGAGGATCTGGTCTATCTGGCCTTAATCGAAAGCGGGTATAATCCCCGTGCCTATTCGAGGCGAAAGGCTATGGGCCTCTGGCAGTTCAGGTATCAGACGGGAAAGCGGTACGGGCTGAAGGTTGACTGGTGGATCGATGAGCGGAGGGATCCGGTGAAATCAACAATCGCTGCCGCCAGATATCTGAAGCATCTCTACGATCGGTTTGAATGCTGGTATCTGGCGGCAGCCGGCTACAACGCCGGGGAGGGAAAGATCCTGAGGGCCATCAAGCGATACAAGACGGAGGATTTTTGGGAATTAACCAGGTATCCGTATTTGAAAAGGGAGACGAAAAACTTCATCCCCAAAATGATCGCTGCCGCTCTGGTCGCCAAGAATCCGGAGGACTATGGTTTTTCAGACATTGCATACGAAGAGCCGATTCGTTTTGAAACGGTGAAGGTGCCCGATGCCACGGATTTACGGGTAATTGCCGCGGCATCAGAATCAACCTATGAGGAATTGAAACGCCTCAACCCAGAGCTGAGGAGGTGGTGTACTCCGCCCAATTATCCGGATTACGAGCTGAAACTTCCGGATGGGAAAAAGGAAATCTTCTTGGAGAACTTCTCCAAAATCCCTCCTTCAAAGAGAATAACGTTCCGGAGGCACGTGGTTCGCTCCGGTGAAACCCTCTCTCACATCGCCCTTCGATACCGAACCGATATTGGGGCTATCATGAGGATGAACCGTATTAGAAACCTGCACCGCATTAGGGCCGGGCGATCTCTCATCATCCCTATCAGGGGAAGCGACAAATTCGAGAGGGGGATGATGGCGGAGAGGTTGTATCAGGGGAGGGATCTCTTTGACTACGAGGGGCAGGCTTTTATTTATACCGTAAGGGAGGGTGATACCCTCTGGGATATTTCGCGTTCTGCCGGGATCGCTGTTGAAAGCCTCTGTCGCTGGAACGGAATTCAAAACGCCAGCAGGATTTACCCCGGAGATAAGCTAAAGATACCTGCTGACGACACATCCACCCCCTCGGGAACCGAGGGGAAAATCCCGTCTGCGAGAAATCCCGAGGGATAATCTATGTCGGAGTGAATGAGAGCGGCTTTCCATATTAATTCCTAATAGGTTGTTGCGCAAATCCCCCTGCGCTCACGAGAGGATTTTTTGACCATTCTCAAGCTCGCTTAGGCCAATTGAGCCCTCACGCGCCATTTCATGTCCTGGTTTACCCTTCGGTGGCAAACGGGGAAGAGTGTTCCCCTTTCCCCTCGGTAGGAATGATTCCCAGGAATTCTTTCATATTCTTTCTGATGGTATAATGTCTCATCGGCAGCCTTTACGGTGGAGGTGAATCGGACCGCCACAGGGGTCCAGGTCATCGGCCGGGGTACCTGCACCCTTTCCTAAGAACCCGAATGAACCACGTGTCGGTCAAACCAACGGCATCGGATGGAAAGAATTACGATGGGCGATCTGGAGGAGGGGATTAAAGCCGCCCGGGGAGACAAAAGGGTTAATCTCGTCTTGAAAAATGCAAACCTGATCAATGTCTTATCCGGAGAAATCTATCCCGCGGACGTGGCCATACATGGAGATACCATCGTGGGCATTGGTCACTATGAGGCGGAAAGGGAAATGGATTTGGGTGGGAAATTCCTCTGTCCCGGGTTCATAGACGCCCATGTTCACATCGAAAGTAGTATGGTGATCCCTCCCGAATACGCCAAGGCAGTGGTTCCCCGGGGTACGACTTCCGTCATCAGCGACCCCCATGAGATTGCAAACGTGATGGGGATCGAGGGCATAACCCTCATGGCCGAGATGTCAGAGGGAATTCCCCTCAATACCTATATTATGCTCCCCTCCTGCGTCCCCGCGACGGAGATGGAAACCTCCGGGGCACGGCTCGATGCCCGGGATTTGGAAGGATTGGTGGATAAGGGGTGGGTGCTGGGCTTGGGGGAAGTAATGAACTTTCCCGGTGTGATCCAGTGCATGCCCGATATGCTGGAAAAAATTGAGATGGCCTCGGGAAAACCCATCGATGGCCATGGGCCTGGCCTCACGGGAAAAGACCTGGCTGCTTACATTACCGCCGGCATTCGGTCGGACCACGAATGCACGAACCTGGAGGAGGCCAGGGAAAAGCTTCGCAATGGGATGGCAATTCTGATCAGGGAAGGATCGATGGCCAAAAACCTGGAAGACCTCCTTCCCCTGGTGACCTCGGAAAATGCCCGGAGATGCCTCTTCGCATCGGACGATCGGCACCCCGACGACCTCATGGAGGAGGGGCATTTCGATTTCATCCTTCGCAAATCCATTGGGCTTGGATTGAAGCCCATTACGGCGATTCAGATGGCCACCATCAATGTGGCCGAGATTTATGGGCTAAGGAATGTGGGGGCAGTTGCCCCCGGATTTAGAGCGGACCTCGTCGTCCTCGATGATTTGGAATCATTCATCATTGACGGTGTCTTTAAGGATGGGAGACTGGTAGCCCAGGGAGGGAAGATGTTGCCCGGGATCATATCCCCCAAAGAGATCGAGATGAGAAATACCGTGAAGGTGAGGTCCATTAGCCCAGGGGCGATAGCGATAAGGGCGCAAGGACCCCTGGCCAAAATCATCGAGATCATCCCCGGTCAGCTCATTACGAAGGCAGTCGTTGAACCGGTAACCATAAGGAATGGGAAAGCAGAAGCGGATCCGGAACGGGACATCCTCAAGGTGGCCGTTTTCGAAAGGCATACTGCTTCGGGGAACATCGGGCTGGGTTTCGTGAGGGGCTTTGGACTTACGGGTGGGGCCATGGGTTCTTCTGTAGTTCATGACGCCCACAATATCGCTGTCGTCGGAGATAACGATATTGATATGGCAATGGCTGCGGGAGAAATAGCGAAGATGGGAGGTGGCCTCGTCATTGTTCAAGGTGGGAAAATTTTGGGGTCTTTGGCGCTTCCCATAGCCGGGCTCATGTCCGATAAGGGCATCGAGCATGTGGGGAAACGACTGAAGTTTATGAGAAAAATTGCCCGAGACATGGGATGTAGACTGGGAGATCCCTTTATGGCCCTCGCCTTCTTATCCCTTCCCGTAATTCCGGAACTCAGGGTCACCGACCGAGGATTGGTTGACGTCAGTCAATTTCGGATCGTCCCCCTTTTCGGGGAGTAACATCCCCGGACAAAAGAAAAAACGATATGAGCGGATAAGTCGATTAGGAAATGGTTCCCCGAGGGGGTTAATACTCTCCGTGAATGTATCCGAGTGACATGCGCAATACCCCGGGAAACGAGATGCCAGGAGCCCGCCGTTAAGACGTCAGCGATCAGTGGCGTCCTTCGCCTTTTTGAAGGCCTCTTCGGCCTTGGATCCTTCGCCGATGCCATCGTAAGCAGTACCCAAATGCCGGTATACCTGGCCGAGAAGGTCCGACTGTGTTTCATCAAAAAAGGGGATGGCCGTCTCCAACACTCCGATAGCTTCCCTGTACCTGTGCTGCTTTAGGTAGATGGCCCCCAGGGTATCAAGGTAATATCCCCTGTGTTCCGGGGTCAATTCCATTGCCCTCGATATCAGGCTTTCCGCCTTTTTGAGCTTCTTCCCCTGGGAAAGGTAGACCCAACAGAGGTTATTGTAAAGGTCGCCATTTCGTGGTGACACTTCGATGGCCTTTTGGTAGTACCTCTCCGCTTGACCGTAAAGGCCCATTACGTAGGAGAGTTCCCCCAGGCGGGTCATTGCTGGAAGGAAATGTGAATCCTTGTTCAAGGCCATTTCATATTCCCTCAGAGCCAATTCCGGCTCCCCCCTGTTCTCATAGATGGACCCCAGGGTGAAATGTTCCTGCGCCGACAATGGATCCTCTCCCCGGTCCTTAAAGCCAACATGACCGCATCCCGCAACCATCATGAAAAAAGGGATGACTATGAGGAGGTTGGCAGATTTAATGAATCCCCAGCTTCCCTGTTGGGAAGGATGAGGAGGGTCCAGTAGTCCATCCGTGCCCATGATCTCAAGAATCTTTCATAGGAGACGATCTTATTGATTCGCTTCCCCGAGTGGAGAATAAGGATTCCTTCGGCATCGTCGTAACCGATGGCCACCGAAAAATGCCGTATCTGAAGGAGAGGGTACCCCAAATCCTGGAAGACGATGAGCGGACGATCCTTCGAAATATGGCCCTTTAAGTCGGATATGCTTCCCCTGTAGGCCCTGGCATCAAACCCCATCCTTCGGGCAAAAAGGATCATGTCGATGCTGAGGGTTCCCTTTAACGGTTTCTTGTAAATCGCCTCCACAATCGTCCCTTGAGTTACTCGGCATCCGTAGTAATTGAGGACGCTGGCTAAGGCTGCGGGACCGCATTGATACTTGGATTGGGCGAAAAAGGGGACACCGGAGATGTAATGTCTAGTTGCAGGGTCTTCGGGACCCGCCTTCCCGACTGGAACGAGGCCTTGCCGAGCGCAACGAAGGAAAATGAGGCCCAGCAGGATCGTGAGAAAAAGGGCCCTTCTCATCGTTCCGTGGCGACCGAGGGCCTCAGAAATTACCATTTCAGAACGTCTATGACTCCCGCTATTTCCAGGACAAGGAATCCGATAAGCGCCAAGAGAACGATTATGATGACAGTCACAGCGCCGTTTCCTCCTGGCTCCAAGGCATGGATTTGGCTGGCGATCTGGTGGATTTGTTCATCATCGAGCTGGTGAAGCCGAGCCTCGATTTCCTCATTAGTCAATCCGAGTTTCGAAAGTTTGTGTTGGACGAGTTTTGACTCCAGGAGTTTTTGGATTGTCTGGAGGTCGGTGTCTCTATGGCTGGTTCCATTCCCCTCGTACGAGGATGGAATGAACATGGCTGGTGCACTACTGGCAAAGGATAAAATTGAAAAGGCCACAGTGAGATACGACACAAATACCCTATTAAAAAAGAATCTCTTGACGAAGATCATGAGCTCCCCTCCTTTTTCATGGGTTGATAATCCATATCGCGTATCAAAATTTTCCCGCATTGTCAAGTCTAAAATGTGTGGGAGTTTCCTGGGTTTTTCTCCTGCGATTCTGTGACATAGTGATCTAAAAAAGGAAGTAAAATTTCAAAAGTGAAAAGGCCGTTGTCTTCTGCTCTAAAAATATTGCCGAGTTTGGAGGAAGGGTCGGCTAAAAGTTCGTACCAGAGCGAAAAAGAGAATGTCCATGGAAGAAAATACCATCATGGGAGCCAAAATCAACACTCAGCTCTCTAAAATCTCGGGAATCATTTCTGAATTCTGCCACAAGCGCGAGCGATCATTTCCGGAAAAATGCGAACAGAAGTGTCAAGATAATGCTGATAATGACACAAGTAATAAGGGGAAAATAGAAGGCGAAGTTATCCTCCTTAATGTAAATGCCTCCGGGAACTCGACCGATCCATGGGATCCTATCCTTTACCATAAGGACCAGTCCCATAAGGACGAGAACCCCCCCAGCGATCAACAACACCTTGCCCATTCCACTGAGATTCATCCCTCCTGTCCCTACAGACTAAGATGGCGATTGATTTTTAGCGCCCTATGTCTTCTTTCCCCAATACCTCTCCTTTTCGCTGTAGATACAACCACAGTACTGCTGGCGATACAGGCCCGTGGCTTTGGATTCCCGGACCCCTTCCTGCCACCATTTCCGAAAGTCCTCATAATAGAAGGGTACTGAGAACTGTTTTGCGAGGCTCTCGCCAATCTCCTTGATGACGGCGTGATTCTGATATTTACTATACAACAACGTGGTGGTAAAGGCTTCGAATCCGCACGATTTCGCCATCTGAACGGTGGCTTCCAAACGAGAGTAGTAACAATATCGGCACCGTTCATGCTCGCGATAGACCACACCCCGAAGAAACGCCTCTAAGTCGTATTCATCGCGGTAAATCATCTTCAATCCTGCCTGCGTTTCATATCCTCTCAGTGTCTCCAGCCTCCGCTGGTACTCTTGATAGGGGTGGATGTTGGGGTTGTAGAAAAAACCCGTCGTCTCCCAGCCCGCTTCACGCAACATCTTCAGCGGATAAATGAGGCAGTTGGCACAACAAATATGGATTAATCCCTTCAATTCCCCTTCCGTTCCTTCAAGGCCCCATGCGCGGCGGCCAGTCGGGCGATGGGGACCCGAAAGGGAGAACAACTCACGTAATCGAGCCCTAACTGATGGCAGAACTCTACTGAACTCGGCTCCCCACCATGCTCTCCGCAAATCCCTATCTTGAGATCTGATCTAGTCGTCCGTCCTTTTCTCACAGCGATATCCATCAGCTGTCCGACACCACTCCGGTCGAGTTTTTCAAAGGGGTCAAAGTCCCAGATATCCGCATCAAGGTATGAATGCAGAAATTTGCCCGCGTCATCCCGGCTTATCCCGTAGGTAGTTTGGGTTATATCATTGGTCCCGAAGGAAAAGAAATCGGCCTCCCGCGCCACTTGGTCGGCGGTGAGGGCGCCCCGGGGTACCTCGATCATGGTCCCCACTTTGTACTCCACTTCCTTCCCATACCGGGAGAATACCTCACGGGCCACCGTTTCGACTACCCGTCTCTGGTTCGCCAACTCTCGTACGTCTCCTACCAAGGGGATCATGACTTCAGGGTGAACCGTTATCCCTTCCTCAGCTACCTCGCAGGCCGCCTCGAAGATAGCCATCGCCTGCATGGCCGTTATCTCAGGAAAAACGATCCCAAGGCGGCATCCACGATGCCCCAGCATGGGGTTGCTCTCATGGAGAGCATCGATCTTGGTCCTTAGGTGCTCCTCAAGGATCCCCATTTTCTTGGCCAATTCCTTGACCTCTCTAGGGGTGTTGGGGAGGAACTCATGGAGGGGGGGATCCAGGGTCCGGATGGTGACCGGTCTTTCCTTCATCACCTGGAAGATTCCCTTGAAATCCTCCTTCTGCATGGGCAGCAGTTTTGCAAGGGCCGCTTCTCTCCCGTCCCTATCCTCGGCCAGGATCATCTCCCTGACTGCATCGATCCGATCTCGTTCGAAGAACATGTGCTCTGTGCGACAGAGCCCAATCCCCTCGGCCCCGAAGGCGAGGGCGATCTGAGCCTGATCGGGTTTGTCAGCATTCGCCTGCACCCCCAATTTCCTGACCTCGTCGGCCCAAGACATCAACTCCGCATAGTATCCGTAAATCTGGGATTTTTCGCGCCGAGCGCTCGGTTCAATGAGTACCTGTTGAATTTCGGAGGGCCTGGTGGGAATCCTGCCCAGGATTACCTCCCCAGTGGTCCCATCGATTGAGAGGTAGTCGCCTTCCTTGATAGTGAGGCCATTGATCTTCATCTGCTTTCTCTTGTAGTCGATGTCGAGTTGACCGCATCCTACCACACAGACTTTGCCCATCTGGCGTGCTACCAGAGCGGCATGGGAGGTCATTCCCCCCCGGGCAGTTAAGATCCCCTGAGCTGCGTTCATCCCTCGGATATCCTCAGGAGACGTCTCAATCCTCACCAATAGAACCTCCTCCCCGCGGGCCGCCCACTCCTCCGCATCGGGGGCATTGAAAACCACCTTCCCCGTCGCCGCACCCGGACCGGCATTCAGACCATGGGCAACGAGATTTCCCTCGTCAATAGCACGCTTTTTCTGGTCCGGATCAAAGACTGGCCGCAAGATCTGGTTTAGTTGGTCAGGCTCCACCCGCAAGAGGGCCTCCTCCTTTGTGATAAGTCCCTCATGTACCATATCCACGGCCATCCTCACCGCAGCCAATCCAGTGCGTTTTCCCCCTCGGGTCTGGAGCATCCATAGCTTTCCCTGCTGGATCGTGAACTCGATATCCTGCATATCCCGGTAGTGCCGATCGAGGTTTTTCCGGATCTCCTCCAGTTGGTGATAGATGTCAGACATCTCCTCTTCTAGGCAGGGGATATCCTTGTTGCCTTTCTGTCGTCGGTTGATGGGTTGAGGAGTGCGGATCCCGGCAACCACATCCTCTCCCTGAGCGTTCAACAAGTATTCCCCATAAAAGACTTCTTCTCCGGTGGCCGGATCCCTGCTAAAGGCTACTCCTGTACCGGATGTCTCCCCCATGTTGCCAAAGACCATGACCTGGACATTCACGGCTGTTCCTAGGTCGTCGGGGATGGCGTTCAACTCCCGATAGGCGATGGCCCGGGGGGTTTCCCAAGAGCGGATGACCGCTCCGATGGCCTCCCATAGCTGCTCCTTAGGGTCTGCCGGAAAAGCAACTTTTCGTCTTTTCCCTATTTCTTCCTTGAATGCATGAACGAGCTCCTTCAGATCCTGAACGCTCAGTTCATGATCGTAGCTGACACCTCTGGAATCTTTTTTGGCCCCCAGGATCACCTCAAAGGGATCGATCTCATCCTTCTCTTGAGGTTTGAGCCCTAATACGACATCGCCATACATGGCCACAAACCGACGATAGCAATCATAGGCAAACCGCTCATCCCCCGTGCGCTTCGCCAACCCCTGCACCGTCTCGTCGTTCAGGCCAAGATTCAGGATGGTGTCCATCATGCCGGGCATGCTTACCGCGGCACCGGAGCGTACCGAGACCAACAGAGGGTTTTCAGGGTCTCCAAACCTGGCCTGCATAACCTCTTCCACGTCGGAAAGGGTGATCTCCACCTCCTGCGCGAGTTCAGGTGGATACGTCTTATCGTGCTCGTAGTAATAACGACAGACCTCCGTGGAAATGGTAAACCCGGGGGGGACAGGTATACCCAAGTTGACCATCTCCGCCAAATTGGCACCTTTACCCCCCAACAGTCCTTTCATCTGGGCGTTTCCGTCAGCCCTTCCCTCACCGAAGAAATACACGTATTTGGACATCTCAACTTCCCTCACTCGCACTTGGCGTTTATTTGTTGCCCGAATCCGTAACCCTTACACGGGAAAAATCAGCCACCTGTGAGAAGAGCGCATAGATCTCCCCAAGGAGGGCCAATCGGTTGTCACGTACCTCTTCTTTTTCCGCCATGACCAAAACATAGTTAAAAAACTCATTCACAGGCACATGAAGCCTGGCCAACGCTCCCATAACCTCCTCATAATTTCCATTCTTTATTAATGAATCAAAATTCTCCTTCATTTCAAGATACTGTTGGTGAAGTTTCTTCTCTTGAGGCGTCTCAAAGAAGGCTGGATCTGTCTTCGGGCTGTAATCCACTCCTTTCAATATGTTGGCCACTCTCTTAAAGACAACGGCCAGGGGCTCAAACTCGGGCTGCTCCTTGAATTTAGCCAAGACCTCCACCCGTGAGCGGGCATCCTGAAGATCATCCCCTTGGACAGCCAGCACGGACTCGACCAAATCACTGGGATACCCTTGGGATACTAACAGGTTGACAACACGCCCTCGAAAAAAGGCTAGGACATCGGCCTCGATCTCCTCGGGGGAGCGTTCTATTTTCCCCACCAGAAGTTGTATGGCCATCCGGGTCAGCTCCCGCAGCGAGATGGGATACCCCTTGCCCAAGATGATATGAATGATTCCCAGGGCCTGCCGCCTCAGGGCAAAAGGATCTCCTGCACCCGTAGGCATCAACCCGATGCCGAAACACCCCACAATGGTATCCAACTTGTCGGCGATACTGATAAAATCCCCAATAGGGCTGGATGGCAAGCGGTCGCCAGCAAAAGCGGGAAGATAGTGCTCAAAGATAGCAATGGTCACGTCCTCGTCTTCCCCTGAAATCAGGGCGTACTCCCTTCCCACCACGCCTTGAAGGCTAGGAAACTCTCCCACCATACCCGTAACCAGGTCCGCCTTGCAGAGCATCGCGGCCCTTTCAACCTTACCCTCCAAATCCGGTCGCAATTTCCGGGCGAGGGAGAGGGCCAATTCCTTAAATCGAAGGATTTTCTCGTAAGAAGTCCCCAACTGAGCTTGAAATATCACCTCCTTCAGGGCTTCCACCTTCCGATTTAGGGGCTCCTTTGTATCCTCCTCGAAGAAGAATTTGGCGTCGGAAAGCCTGGCCTTGAGGACCCGTTCATTGCCCCTTTTTACCGTTTCCATATCCGGTGCTCGGGTATTGCATACGCACACGAAATAGGGCATGAGGTTTCCCCTCTCGTCTACTACTGGGAAATACCTCTGGTGGTCCTCCATAGCATGTATCACGACCTCCCTGGGGAGGTTCAAGAACTCCTCCTCGAATCCTCCCACAACAGCCGTGGGATACTCCACCAGATGGGTGACCTCTCCCAGAAGATCCTGATTACTCAATACCTTTCCCGAGACCTCCATTGCTGCCTTGGTGATTCCCTCCTCGATCATCCTTTTCCTTTCTTGAGGATCCACAATGACAAAGGCCCCTTTGATTTGCCTCTCATAGGTCTGGAAGTTCTCTACCTCAAAGGCATGGGGGCTCATAAACCGGTGACCATAAGACCGATGCCCACTTTCGATGCCTCCGAATTGAAAGGGAATGACCTCTCCGTTGAATATGGCCAAAATCCAGTGAATGGGCCGGGCGAACCGGGTATTGACAGTGCTCCAGCGCATCGATTTGGGAAAGGAGAGGGAACCGATTACCCTCGGTAATATTTCCACGAGAAGGGTAACTGTCGCCTTTCCCTCCTCCTTTTTTACGGCACAGAGGTATTCTCCCTTTTCCCTTTTAATGATCTTTAGATCCTCTACTCTGACGCCTTGTCCTTTGGCGAACCCCAGAGCCGCCTTCGTTGGCTTCCCCTTGTCGTCAAAGGCCATTTGTATGGGGGGGCCTAGTTTTTCCCTTTCCACATCCTCCTGTTTTTCGGCGATATCTCCCACATAAAGGACCAGCCTTCGAGGAGTCCCCAGTGTTTTCACCTCTCCATGGGCAATTCTGATGGCATCTAGTTCCCTTCGAATCAAGAGGGCCATCTCTTCTAGGGCACTTGAAATGAAACCCGCCGGAATCTCCTCGGTGCCGATTTCCAAGAGCAACTCCTTCCCCATTCCGCCTCCTATCGAGTGACCTCTTATTCCTTAACCCCTCGAGCTATGCAATGGTCATCCCTCTTGAGATTTCAACAGGGGAAATCCCATCTTTTCCCTCTGGCTCAGATATTTCCCGGCACATGCCCTGGCGAGGTCTCTTACCCTATGAATAAATCCCGTTCTTTCTGTGACGCTGATTGCGCCCCTCGCATCGAGAATGTTGAAGGTATGAGAACATTTTAAACAGTAATCGTAAGCGGGAAAGATAAGACCTTCGTCGATGAGCTGATTACATTCCCCCTCGTACATGTCGAAGAGTCGAAGGAGCATCTGAATATCCGCCCTCTCAAAATTGTAGGTAGAATATTCCCACTCCCTTCTGTGATAAATATCTCCATATGTGATGTCCTCCGTCCATTTCAGATCGTAGACATCATCGATTTCCTGAAGATACATGGCGATGCGTTCCATTCCGTAGGTCAATTCAACGGGGATGGGATCGAGCTTGAACCCGCCTGCCTCCTGGAAGTAGGTAAATTGGGTAATCTCCATACCGTCAAGCCAAACTTCCCACCCAAGGCCCCAAGCACCAAGGGTGGGAGATTCCCAATCATCCTCCACGAAACGAATATCGTGGGCTAAGGGATCAATGCCGAAGCTCCTCAGGCTATGGAGGTAAATCTCCTGAACGTCGATTGGGGAGGGCTTCAAAATGACTTGATATTGCGTGTGCTGTTCGAGGCGATTGGGATTCTCCCCATAACGCCCATCGGTGGGGCGACGTGAGGGTTCTACATAGCCAACTTTCCATGGTTCAGGGCCCAATACCCTGAGGAAAGTGGCGGGATTCATGGTTCCGGCTCCCACCTCGGTATTATACGGCTGTTGTATGAGGCAGCCCCGACGAGCCCAGAATGTCTCGAGGGCCAAAATCATCTCCTGAAATGTCATCAATAGGCCTCCAATTGGTTGAATTTCCATTAGAAAAACTGAAATTCATTACCATGTTACCATATCCCTGTCAAGATGCCACAGCAAAATGGACCATATGGAATAACTCTCGGAATTTCATTTATTTCTCTGCTGTAAAGAGCACGTTCCGGTAAATCAATATGGAAAAAGGCCACGGACTGCTTTTGTCCGTGGCCTTAAGATTGCTTTTACTCTTAATTAATTTGTTATTGTAGTCCTAAGGATGCCGGGGCAGGAACTCTTTGCTATTGGATGTTCTCAATGGTGATACCTGGGCTGAGAAATTGCTTCTGTGAATCTCTTTATGAAATTTCACCTCCTCGTCATAGCAGGTGTTGAGAATCTGCCTCGTGGCTTGCTATACTTCGCCTCATAGGTCTTCATCTGTTTGGATATCCTACTGGATGCCTTATCCAAATGATTTGATGCCATCTGAATGGATGCTATCACCCTCAAGGTAGGGCCCTTCTTTTGGGTGCTCTCTCGATGGTTTTTTTCGATAAAACTCGCCCACTTTCCCTCTTCTTCATGACCCATACCCGTTATGAGAACCCCCATCTTGAGCTGGTATGGAATTTCCAGCAGGGACCATTTCACCTCGCACACGGCCAGGATCTCATCCCCTCCCAAATCGATCCCGATCTTCAAATCGTACTTCTTCTTATCCCCCATAAGCTTAGTGGCGATGGGGATCATCTGGGGGATTCCTGAGTTCATTCTTATTCCCAGCCCTCGCAGGGAAACATCCATGGTTTCCCCGGAAAAGAGGGTGTTGAGCTTTCTCCGCCTTTTGATATCGATGAGACCCAAATGGACGGGAAGGTTCACGTCCAGTCTGGGATATGCTCTTTTTCCGACCCAATCGTCCTGCATGTTTGCAATCCTTATGTGCTTCCATGAGTATTGGATCAAAAAGCATGCCAAAAAGAAAGAATAGACGACTCTAGCCGATTGAAGTTACCCGATTCATCATTTTTCCCAGGGAATAGATAATCTTAGATAAAAAACTCCCCCTTCTGAAAAGGGGAATCTACGGAGATTGGTAGAGCCCACAGTTTCAAATGGAATTTTTTGCACATGCTCTGAAAAAATTTCACATGCACCGATGAAATTACATTATGAGAACGATTGCACCAGGGACAGGCAAAATCCCTGAGCTGCCGAAGGTAATCGCAATGGAGATGAACTACATACCGAGGTCTTTAAGGAATTTCTTGGACTTCAGTTCTTTATTGATATGGTGCTGGATGAACTTGGAAAGAATGGTTTCGCTTTCCCAAAGGGCCAGCTTTGAGAACTTCAGCCTATGAATTTTAGATAGCTCCATTTCCATTGCGGCTTGCAATATTTTAGCCGTTCCCGGGGAAATGGCTGGGAGATCATAATAACCCCTGGAGCATCTTTGGCAAAGCAAGCCCCCCTGCTGAACACTGAAATGGGCCGGTTCGCCATACTCGACTATTCCATTACAGCGGAGGCATCTGTCCAGCCCCGGTCGATAGCCCAAGAGAGAGAGCAAGCGGATTTCGAAGATTCTCAGGATTTGAGCCTCAGCTTCATCATCACTCAGGAGGGAGAGGAATGCCTTAAGCATGTGGAACAGATCCGGGTTGGCTTCCCTCTCGGCAGTCATCTCATCCACGAGTTCAACGAGGTAGCATCCAAAGGCAATCTTTCGGAGGTCTTCACGTATCGCGGGAAAGGTGTTGACAATATCGCATCCTTCTATCCTTGCCAGGCCCGATTCCTTCTTATCAAAGAAGATCAACCTGCTGAGGGTAAAGGGCTCTAGTGCATTGGAAAAACGCCGTTTGCTCTTCTTAGCCCCTTTGGCAATCCCCTTGACCTTTCCGAAATCAGAGGTATAGAAAGCGACGATTCGGTCGGATTCCCCATAATCTAGGGTTTTAATGACGATTGCCCATGTCTTGCATTGGCCCATAGGGAAGGATTCAGTGAATGAGATATCTCATGAAAAGCGTAGCGACCCCGAAATAGACGAGGATGCCCGTGATATCGTTGGCAGTGGTAACGAAGGGGCCCGATGCGATGGCCGGGTCCACCTTTATTTTCTTGAAGAAGGCCGGGGTCAACGTCCCCATGGTTGAGGCGATGGTCATGGCGACAACCATTGCGATACCTACTACCAACCCAATGGTTGGATTCCCATGCCAGAAATAGCCGACCAAACCGACGGCAATACCACAGGCAGTGCCCATGATGACCCCCACCCGAACCTCTCGAAACAGGAAACGTCTCAAGCTATCGAAGCCTACCCTCCCCGTGGCGAACCCTCGGATCATGATGGAGGAAGATTGAACCCCTACATTTCCTCCCATTGCCGTAATGACGGGGATAAAGGTAACCAGGGCCAAAACGTCCCTTATGGTCACCTTGAAAATCCAAAGCAGATATCCAGTAATCAGCCCTCCGAACAGATTGGTCAAAAGCCAGGGGAGCCTAAGTCGGGATACTTTAAACACATTATCCCGATAGACGAATTCATCCTCGTGGGTTCCCGCCATCTTCATGATATCCTCTGTCGCTTCCTCCCGAATGACATCGATGATATCATCGACGGTAATGATTCCAACGAGCTTATTCTCCTCGTCGACGACGGGAACCGCGAGGATATCATACCTCTCGACTACCCTGGCTACCTCTTCCTGATCCATGTCGGTTCTCACGCTGATGACGTCATGAACCATAATCTCCCTGAGTTTTTTGGTGGGGGGGACCGTTATCAGCTGTCGAAGGGAGATAACCCCCACGAGATGACTCCGGTCATCCACAACATAAACGTAGAAGACCATTTCCGCTTCTGATGCCTTTTGAAGAGCCTCGATGGCCTCTTTGGCCGATGTCTCGTCGGTGAGGGCGAAAAAATCGGGGGTCATAATCCGACCGGCAGTGTCCTCCTCATAGCTGAGAAGGTCCTCGACTTGGTCTGAGTGCTTTTTTGCCATTAGGCTTAAGATCTCTTCGGCTAACTCTTCCGGCAATTCGCTGATGAAATCAGCCCTGTCATCTGAGGACATTGCCTGCAGGATCTCCGTAATGCGATGCTTTTCCATTCCCTCTAACAACTGAGCGCTACTTGTCTTGTCGATTTCGCTCAATACTTGGGCCGCCTTTTCCGAATCCCCGATCAGATCGAAGATTACCCTCTGTTCTCTCTCGTTGAGATACTCGAAGAGGTGAGCAATATCAACGGGATGAGTCTTATCGAAGATCCGTTTCAAGTTTGCCGTAGCTTGCCTTCGGATAAGCCGCCTCGTTGTTTCCGACAGGAGCTGTAATTTTGGTCCAGCCATTTCCTCCCCAATGACCTACCGGATGGATTCCACTGGAGACCGAAGCACTTGCGTCCCAGGGGGTATGGTGAAGGTAAACAGGGAATCCGAAAGGTTACGGTCTATCTTGATCCCCGAGAAACGGATTCGATTTATATTCTCGAAAGCGTCGTAGATATCGGTCTGAACGATGAGGAATCGTTTGGGGTCTACTCTTAAGACAAGCCTTTGGATGTCGGCTTGGGGTTCAATGGGAACCAGATCCAAGAGATACCAAGAGTCCTCCCTTTGGCTCTCACCCTTGGGGCTTTGGATACGGAAGTCCCGCCTGAGGTCGCCCTTCCCGGAAAGAAAAGCTGTGGGAATTTTTGCTCGTATCGTCTTCGAAATTCCTCCCACGATCACCTGGTTGTCGTCGGGCTGATAGTGCCAAATCATGGACCCGTCGCTGACTATTTCTTGGCGACGGGGTTTGCGATATTCCCATCTCATCATTCCCGATTTCTTGAAGTAGACCCTTCCCTCGGCCTTCTTGACCCGATTGAGGGATTTGTTGGTATACTCCTGAGCAAATCGGGCTTGAAAATCCGTGATTTGATCGTAATTCCGCTGAACCTTGGTGATCAGCTCTTCTACGGAAAGACCGTAGCATTCCAATACCAAACCGAAAAAGACCATGAGAGTAAATGTGCCAACCTTTTTTATAGCCTTTGCCATGGATTTTTCACCTTTATCTCTTATGGATTAGGACTTCCCTCGGCTTTACCCCATCCGATGGTCCTACGATCTCTTCTTCCTCCATCTTCTCGACAATCCGGGCAGCGCGATTATAACCGATCCGGAACCTTCTCTGGATGAGGGAGATGGATGCCTGGCCTGTCTCCGCGACAAAGGCCACGGCTTCATCATATTTGTCATCATATTCCTCCTCTTCTTTATCGGCTCTCTTGGCCCTTTTCTCCTCCAAGATTGATTCGTCGTAGATGGGCTTACCCTGATTTCTCAAGAAGTCCACCATCCTCTTGATCTCACCTGGGGAGACCAAGGCCCCATGAACCCGCTGCAACTTCGAACTGCCGGGGGGCAAGAAAAGCATATCCCCCATCCCTAGGAGGTGTTCTGCGCCAATAGTATCCAAGATGGTTCGGGAATCGACCTTTGATGAAACCTGGAAGGAGATTCGGGCGGGAAAGTTGGCCTTGATGATTCCCGTCAAAACATCGACCGAAGGCCTCTGGGTGGCCAGAATGAGATGGATTCCCACTGCCCGGGCCATCTGGGCCAATCGTGTGATGGATTCCTCTACCTCCCTCGATGAAATGATCATCAGGTCGGCCAGTTCGTCGATAACCACAAGAATATAAGGGAGTTTCTCCTCTCCCACTGCTTCCGGCGTATCCCCCTGGGCATCAGACGTTTCCTCCCTCATCTCCCTTTCGATCTTTCGATTGTACTGTTCAATATTCCTTGTACTCATGTTGGCAAGAAGGGAGTATCTCCGTTCCATCTCTTCGACCAGCCACATGAGACCCATTGCGGCCTTTTTAGGGTTTGTAACCACAGGGAGCAGGAGGTGGGGGATATCCTCGTAAGCCGACAGTTCCAGCATCTTGGGATCGATCAACAGAAACTTTACGTCATCCGGGGTAGCTCTGAGGAGAACGCTACAAATCATGGAATTGATAGATACACTCTTACCCGAACCCGTTGATCCGGCAACCAGGAGGTGAGGCATCTTGGCCAAATCAATGACGAACGGGTCCCCCGAAATATCCTTTCCCAATGCCAGGGTTAGTTTGGATTCAGATGTTTTAAAGGCTTCCGAATCGACTATCTCCTTTAGGTGAACTGTCTCCCTGAGGGCATTGGGAATCTCTATTCCCACCACTGACTTCCCCGGTATGGGGGCCACGATGCGAATACTCACTGCGCTCAAGGCCAAGGCCAGATCATCCGCAAGGTTGACGATCTTGCTCACCTTCACCCCGGGGGCTGGTTCGAACTCATAAACCGTTATGACCGGGCCTGGCCTCACTTGCATCACCTTTCCTTCTACACCATAATCCATCAATTTCTTTTCGAGGATTCGGGAGTTCATCACCAGGCTCTGTTTATCGATGCTCACGCCCTTCAACTCCCCTGAATCCAAGAGGGACAGGGGTGGAAGGTGAAACCTTTCCGTGGGTTTTACGAAGCTGAACTCCTCCTGTTCAAATCTCGCCTTCCTCTCGGCTCTCGTGGGAGGCTCTACTACAACGGGTCCCGAGGGATCACGAACTCCTCTTCTTTGTCTCCGCTCCGCGGAAACCTCCCTCATCCTGCGAACCCGTTCCCTGCGAATCATCATCAAGAGATTCCACCTTCGAACTCCTGCTTTGAGGACCCCAACCAAGCCGTCGATCAAGGAGACGAAGGAAAGTCCGGTACTGAGGGATATGGCCATAATAAAGACCACGAGGACGATTATAGCGGCGCCTGGGAAGTTGAAGTACCTTACCAAAAGGCGAGAGGAAAGATCTCCCAAAACACCTCCCGCAAGGACCTCATGGCCAAAAATCCGAATCTTATGAAATTCCAAGCCCAATCCCGTAGCACTGGAGAGGATGACGAGCAGAAAACCCACTCCCTTTCCATAACTCATTCCCGTTGACATGGGCAACACGAGGAAGCAGGCAAGTATTCCTATGGCAAGGGGTATCAAATAAGAGACTAAGCCCAGGCCTTGGAGGAGAAAATCACTCAGATAGGATCCCACGATGCCGCCGAGATTATGAATCACCTTAACCCTTGTTGCATGAGTGACGTTAAAGGATGGATCGGAAGGGTTATAGGATATAAGGCTGAGTACCGTAAAGATGGCTATTGCAAACAGCATAATCCCCAGAATCTCCCTTTTTAGGGTTCTCCCGGAGGTCCAAGAGAGTCTTCCCATGCTATCCCCCATCCGCTGCTAAATTCTTCTCTAAGGTCTCCTTGACCTTTTCCATCAGGACATCCCTCTCCCTCAATGAAAGGGATGTCGTTTGGATAGCGCTGTCAATGCTGACTCGAATCCCGCCCGGCTGCACCCTCATGGAGTCCCTTGGCATAACGTCCCAGCTCCCATTGATAGTAATGGGGATGATGGGAACTCCTGATTTAATGGCCAAAGTAAACCCACCCCTCTTAAAGGGTTGGAGAGATCCATTACGGCTTCGGGTTCCTTCCGGGAAAACGACCACGGAGACCCCTCCTCTGATTTTGTTCGCTGCCCGCTCGATGCTCTCCAAGGCCTTTCTCTTCCCGGATCGGTCGATGCTGATGTAATTGGCAGCCCTCATCGCCCATCCGAAGATAGGGATCGCAAAAAGCTCCTTTTTCGCAATCCATCTGAACTGGACGGGCAGACAGCTCAGGAGTGCGAAAATATCATAACTGCCCTGATGGTTGGACATATAGATATGGGGCGATTTCTTGTCGAGATGTTCCAATCCCTTCACCTTGACCCTAACCCCACTGACCAGTAATTGTATCCTCGCCCACCATCTGGCATAGTGGTGGACGATGTTGCCATTGCGATCAAAGGGAAAAGTAATAAAGGCCAATGTGCCCAGGCCTACGGTGGTAACGACGATGCTGGTCCAGACCAAAACCGACCGGATCATTTAGGCCTCTATTCTTTCAATAATTTCCGCGACCTCCCCCTTTATTCGATCATCGATATCATACACCGAAACCCCCTGCCTGTCCGCTTGAAGGATCTTGGGATTGAAGCTGAGGTATCCAATGATCTCAAAATCGGAGAGGTGCTCCTCGATGATCTTCCGATCCTCTTCCGTCGTGACTTTGTTCCCCACTATCGGGACCCTCTTCATCCCCAAATCAGTAGCCAATTTTCTGATCTGTTTCGTGGTGCCGATGGAGCGAAGCCCAGGCTCAACAACTACAACGAGGGCATCCACGTATTCAGTGCTTCCCCGGCCTAAATGCTCCAATCCCGCTTCCATATCCACGATGACAACTTCATCTCTCCCGACGAAAAGATGTCGCATCAAGCTCTTTAAGAGCACGTTTTCCGGGCAGAAGCATCCCCCGCCACCTTGGGGGATACATCCCAACAGAAGCAGTTTGACCCCTCGAAAGGATACACCGAATTCATCGGGGATATCATCCACCCTTGGATTGAGTTTGAACATCGCCCCAATAGTTCCCTTCTTCGTCCCCGTCCTCTCCTCGACCAGTGCGGTCATAGCGGCAAGGGGAGACAGCTTTTTTACCATCTCCTCGGGAAATCCTAGGGCAGAAGCCAAATTTGCATCCGGATCGGCATCGATGGCCAAGACCTTTTTACCCCTCTGGGCAAAAATACGGGCCATTACCCCTGCAAGGGTCGTCTTTCCAACGCCTCCCTTGCCCGAAATAGCGATTTTCAAGAAAAGGTCCCCTTTACGAAAATGGCCACAATGAAGAATAATTACAAATATTGTACATTTCCCACCCTTTTTGTCAATGGATGGGACGTGGTGCTTACTGGCCTTCACCTTCTTGCTCGCCTTCGAATGGTGTCCAACTCTTTCTGCAGATTTCGCGAAGGGACAAGGGAGTCCTCGAGAAGTCGCGAACCCCAAAGGGAGATACCAATATCTGGGAAGGATGAAATGGGGTTACTCGAACCGTTTTGTCCTATGAAAGGCTCAGCGGGATAAACCCAGATCGAGGATGAACAGAGAGGTTTAGAAGGGGATTGCGGAAAACACCGTCAAGGAGAAGAGGTATCGTCTTCC